>JAWLDB010000120.1:0-8362 GCA_041686915.1 Bacillota bacterium | reverse complement strand
AGGCCACTAGCCAGGGAGCTAGTCCAGTCAGACCAGTTAAGCATCTGGCTGCCCTCCGCTTTAAAGAGGACCTTGGATGCGGTCTGCACAGTCACAACCACATCAGGGATGTCTGGAATTTTGGCAGCAGTGACTAGTCCCCTTGTGTTCTGAGCCTTTAGCGCCTGCAGCAGCATGGCTGCACCCGCGGCGGGGTTGGCCGTGTCGAGATAGTCTTGCGCGATATATCCCTCCACCCAAACCGCAAAGCTGTTACAGGGAGCCGAGAAGTCGGGCATCGTCAGCTTCAGCCCGTAGACCGGGACGCCGGTTGCAGCTACCCTCTGCGCTTCTTCAGCAGTGGGCTGGTAAACTACATCTTTGGCCATCCACATCTCAGTACGGCCCTTGATCTGGTTAGTGAGGTCGAAGTCAACTGCAGCAGACCTAACGTCAGCTCCTTCCCAATCTACTGACGGCTCACCAGGGACTGGCGGCTCTGGAGGATTGGGGTCAACAGTTGGCTCTACATCCCGCCAAGGGGCCGGTAACCGACGCCTCAGTTCTTCAAGGGTTGGGGCCTCCTCGCTTAGCTCATCTGGATTGCGACGTGTCTCATAGTCGATATACAGCTTCCCTAATTTAAAACCATTGAAGTTAACCACGCCGCGATACTCACCGTTTGCCTGTCGCACGGCTGTCGCGCTGAAAGGTGGTATCGACACGGTGACGTTGCTAACCTGGTCGGGATTGCTGAACTTCACGGTAACGATGAAGCCGCCTATCCATGGCCTGACGACGTAGGGGAAACGGGCGACCCCATCGGCCGGGTTGAACGTGATTACGCGACCACTGGTACCCTGCTGGAAGGTAATCTCAGTGATTGCTGGTTTATTGGGGTCATACATGACCGGTATGGATTCGGACTGTAGTTGCTGTCCATTCCATTCGGCCGCGGCATATAGCAGGTGCGCAACTGGACTACCCCAATCCGGCAGTGTTATCGGCAGTTGCCAGTAACCTCCGGGGGAAACCTCTGTCGTCCCAAGTAGCAATGTATCGTCGTAGACACTAACTGTCGCGCCGACCGGACCACGACCACTGACAACCGTACTTGCCTGAGTAAGTAGAGCCGGTGCCGCGATGGTCACTCGGGCTACCTTGAGCTCTGCAGGGATTAGGTTGAGCCGCTTATCGAAGGTACCTTCGACCCAATCCAACCTACCAGAGATTAGCAGACGTTCGGTCATCGGTATGGCATCATCCAGTCTGACCATGAAGCGCAAGGTCTGCTGGGTAGCACCGCTTGGATTAAGATCGCCCAAACTGAGCACTAGCGGATCCGTGCTGTCTGGTGCAATTATCTGCCCATTGAAACTGAAGCTACCATCTACAAACTGACACCCTGCAGGTAGTTCAAGCTTTAGGCGAGCGTTCTCCATCGCCAGAGGGCTCTGCGTTCTGCGACCGAAGACAGCTGATACACTAAGCACGGCGCCTGCAGATATCTCAGAGTTGCCGCTAGTAAGATATCCCTGTGCATTGGTCACTCCCCAGGAGAGGTTGACGTTGCCAACATCAACAATCTGATACAGGCCAACCTCTATCGGGCCAACCGTCGCCTGCGGTGCGGCAACCAGCGCCCCACCACTCCAAATCGGGACGTGGCTAACCGTCACGCTGTACTGACCCGGTCCCGGAACCGAAGCTTTAAAGGTGGCATCCTCGCTGAGCTTAACGCTTATTACATGCCTAGACGAGCCATTTTCTAGCTTATGGACGGCGACCGACCAATCCTGCGGTCGAGGGCCAAGCGGAAAGTCGTTGCCCTGTTCATCCACCAGCCTGCCAACGATACGACCATACTCTTCAAGAAGGATAGTGGCAGTTCCGTGCCTATTCTCGTCCAGTTGGAGCGGCTGCGTGACCGCAGGAAGCCCAGCCTCACGACCGTCCACAGACAGCGTGACGGTCTCATTGGGAAAGACGTACATGTCAAACGGATACTTGTCATAGACCCTACCGTTGCTATCAGTGGCCCTAAGCCTGAAGTGCGCAGCAGTCCACCAATCCATGCCGTCTACTATTGAAACTTCACGGTCTATATACTTGGTGTGCAGAATTACGTCAATATCTGCCAGGCCGCGGAGCGAGAGTGCCAGGTTCTTCTCCAGGTCCTCGCCCTCGTTGGTGCGCAACCTTGAGATATTGCTTACATAGTTTGCATGGCCTCCAGCAGAAAGTGAGAAATCGCCGGCCGGGATCTGCATGGTATACCTGCCATCCGCACCTGTAACTGTACTCGTGGGCACAGATCTAGCTCTATCCTGGTAGATAGCTGTAACCGTTACTCCAGGCAACGCTCCGCCTGTTTCCTCCAAAGTGACAATACCGTGGACGGTAGCCGTTGGCAGGTGCTGCATGGTTACGGTCACGAGGTTTTGGCCGGCGGTCGCTACATGGGTGACCGTCTGGCTCATCTGATAAGGCAAGGACATCTGCTCCTGAGGCAAATGCGCCTCGATTACCACCGTCTCGCCTGAGACAGTGTCGAGAAGGAGAGAAGCTACGCCGTTTTCATCCGCTATGGTGCTAGTGGACCGATCCGTACGGATGTTTCTGGCAGATACCGGAGCCGCAGCCATTACATTGCCGTTTGGATCAAGGACTTTTACGGCCAGCTGGGCCTGTGCAGCGGCTTGGGCCATGAGATTGTTGACCTGTCCGGCCAACACCTCCACTGTTTCATCAAGCAAGAGACGTCCAAAGGAGCCCATGATTTTCACAGCATACTCTCCAGGCTGCAAGTGCTTGAAGGTATAGCTGCTCTCAGCTGAGATGATTGCAGTCCCACCTTGGCCTGCCTGGCTTCCCCAAACCGAAAGGGCTAGGCCAGCAAGCTCGCTTAGGCTGCTCTCGGGAAGCGTGACGGTAAGGTCGGCGGTTACCTGTAGCGGCATGTTGTCCGCTTCCTTTAACACTGCATGCTGCCCGGAGGCGTCATTCAGAACGCCAACGATCGACAGCACCTTGGCGGCTCCGGCAGGCAGAGTGAAGGCCCCTACATAGACCCCCGGCATTGTCTGCTCTTCTGCCAGAGCGACGACTTCAGTCTGCTCTGCGGGCACAGCAAGCAAGTTGCCACTCTCATCAATTGCGGTAAGGTAGGTGACCTCAACTGCGGCCTGGCGCAGCTTCTCACCCAGCATCCTGATAGCCAGCTCTTTCTCGGGGTAAATCAGGTGCCGATCCATGCGTCCCGATGTAATCGGGTAGCGGTAGCTGATCATTCCTAGGGTTAACTTAGGGGTCGTTAGCTCGAAAGTTGGAGACAACTCGGATTGATTGCCGGCGGCATCATAGGCCCTGACACTATAGGCGTAGAGTGTCTGTGCCAACAAACCGCTATCGGTGAACTGAAGTTGCTCACCAGCTGTTACTTCGCACAGTTTGGCCGGCTCAGCCGATTGCGCATTAGGCTGAGACCTAAAAAGCTCATACTTGGTAACAGCGATGTTATCTGTGGTTTCCTGCCAGGTGACCACTGCAGTTCCACCTGGCTGATAGGTAACATGAGGCATCGCTGGAGTAGCCGGTGCGGACTCGTCTTGACCGGCCAGCGTGGTTACTTCAGCGCTTACCGCAGTGGACAGGTTGCCAGCCCTGTCTACCGCTACCAGTGTGTACTGATAGGCTGTAGTAGCCGTTAGCCCACTGTCCAGATAGGTCAGGTTGCTGGAAGCAGATATGTCAATTAGTTCCGTATCGCCGCGAGCTATACGGTAGTATTGTACATCGTCACTAGGAGAGGCACTCCAGTTCAGGCGGTTGTCATTGGCGCTTTGCGCTTCACCAGCAAATGCCGTTGGTGGCGCAGGTGCCACACGGTCCAGCAGGATGATGATTGGGTCTGACTCACGACCTTGTACTCCACCGCTAGAGGCGCGGGCGGTAAAGAAGTAATGGCCGTCTTCTGCCTCAGCCGGTAGTGTGACCTGCAGGCTAAACCGGCCGACGCCATCGGCAGTGGTCGTACCACCCGAAACGGGGGTGCCGCTCTCGCCAAGGCGATGGAGAACCTCTACTGAAGCCCCAGGGGCTGCCACGCCGGCAATAGTGATCGTCGTCTGATTGGTCGCTGGCGGTAACGCATCCAGCACGGCGCTACTGTCATCACTGAGTGAGAAGCGCGTCTCTGCGGTCTTCACTCCCTCTGGCCCCATGGAGATGGCCAGTTCCAGCCGGTACTCGCTCGGCGTCAAGGAGTCAAGCGGGAGTGAGAAGCCGTAGAAGTAACCGTCGCCAAACTGATCAAGCACGCGTGTTTCCTGACCCGTTGCCCGGTCAATCTGATAGAGGCGCAGGAAAGGATAGATGTAAGGCCAGTTAAGTGACTGTGCCGACATATCTGCCTGTGGAACGATTAACTCCCCGGCTGCATTGAGCTTTAGAGCTTCGCCGAGAGCGAATGACCCGTTTCCACCATCGTAGAACTGGTCAAGCTCGACCCCGACCACCCGGTTACCTTGCGGGTCGCTGATTAGTACGTCACCGGTGAGGTTGTCAGCAGTGGTCAGGTCTGTTTGGTCCAGAGTCAAATTAACGGTGAAAGCTCCACCTACGGTGTGATGATAGTTTGTGCTTGCCGCGAGATTCAGCACGTCTGATCCGTTTTCAGTGACCGTGACCGCGTAGGTCCATCGCTTCCTGTAGGAGCCAACCTTCACCGGGTCAACCAATGAAGGGAACGCAACCACTGTGTATTCACCCGGGGTGAGCTTGAGAGTGGGAGCATTGTTAATGGACCAACCGGCATCAAAGCCGTTAGCGCTATACACTCGGACCAAGTTATCCCACTCTAGACCAGGAGCTACACTGAGTTGCATTGTAGCTGCATCGGCAGCACCGGCCAGGTCAATGCTCTGGGACGTATCTATGCTTCTACTATCGTTCCAGATATATTGCTCGTTTCCACTGATGGTGTTGACCTGTCCACGGGCAGTGAACATGTAGTAACCAGGGGTAACAAATATGCGGGATGTTTCCATCAAATAAAGGGGATATTTGCTCCCAACGCCTAAAGGATACAGATACACTGCAGCAACAGGCTCCGTTACCAGGTTGGAAGCACTATCTTGCTCGGTGAATGTAAGCTCGATATTACTATCGCTCAGCTGTAGCTCACTCAGCTCATCCAAACTGGAGAAGAGCTTGACGTAAGCACGTCGATTGCTATTGGAATCGTAGCCCGTGCAGGTGAGTACATTGCCTGCCGCAGACAATTGGACGTCCTGAGGGATATAGATGTTTCCAGCAGAGTCTGGCTTGAAATAGCTGACGTAATCCCAGTCTATCCCGTACTCGTCTTCTATAAGGGAGTAAAGGTAAACGTAATCAGCATAGCTGCCGAGTTGGCCATCCCAACCATAGACCGGTACTGCTTTACCGGTAGGCACTGGCTGCTGCACAGAGCCGACTGAGAACGGCAGCAGTTCGGTAGTGACTGAGTTACCAAACAGGTAGCCGACCGGGCAGGTGAGCTGAGCCTGGTAGTCACCGGCTGTACGGCCTGTTGGCTTGGATACATATGAGTAGTACCAGTTGGTAGAACCGCTGTACGCTATCTGTCCATTCTCACCAGTCATGTCATAGGTGTGCATGGCGATCTGGACATCCTGGTACCAATACGAGCCGTATGGCTTCTGCTTGATATAGGTAACCGTGTTCCCATAACCGTCTGTAAGGGTGAAGTCGATTCTCAGGTGTTCACCCTCTGCTATAGTCGGGTCCGCAATCTGACCGGTCAGCGACATCTGACCACCGAAGTCGCAGAACAAAGGCCCCGCGCTGTCGATGGTATATCCCTCGCGCCGGAAATTGTATTGATATCCGCCCGTCAGCACTCGGCTATACAGATTGTACTGGCCTGGTGAGACTACTGCTTCTGTTTCATAGAAACCAAGCCACCAGTGCTTGTCGACCAGGTCGTCGATGTCGCCACCGTCCAGACCGACCGTGGGTGATGCGCTGATCTTCTGGCCGCTCACATCAAACGCCTGCCCTGCCAGCAGGGCTGCACCTTCCGGACTAAACGTGATGGAGCTGGTATCCTGGGTGAGGGAAAGCGCTCTCATGGCAAGGAGATAAGTCGCGCCATCAAACTCGAGCGCCCAGTCCGAAGACTCCTCCGCGTCAGTCGGAGCCCAGTAAGCATAAGCATCGTAAACCCCTGCGTCGACATAGATCAACTGAGACTGCTTGTCGGTTGGCTCCGGGCTGACCGTGGTAACTGAATTACCTAATGCATCCTTTGCCCGCAGAATGAACCTTGGATACTGCAGAGGCGTACCAGTTAGGTCGAGCACGGAGAAGGTGGCCGGGACAGCATTAGTACCGTCAAGCACCATGCCGGCAGGCCCTTCCAGCTGCCGCACATAGACAAAGTCTGCCCACTGTTCACTGGTGTCGAAGGTGCCTTGTACAACGGCTACGTACTGGTGCAAATCAAGTGCGACAGTGCCTGGAATAGTAACAAACCCTGCCTTGTCTGCGTAATACTCGTCGTCGACCTCGTCGTAAATGGCCTTTGGATCGTAGTCGTCATCGTCTTCAGACATAAGCCGATAGAGTGTCAGTGTAGCTGTTTGGGGCGCTGCCCCGTGGGGGGCGATAATCTGGAAGGTGAGGCCAGTCGCTGGCTGGTTCTTCACCTGTAAGGATATCTCAGCCGGAGTGCCCAAGAGCGCCGAGTCAGCATCATAAGCTTGTGCGTAGACGGTGTGTTCTCCGTCAGCTACAGAGGCTGAGTCCCAATCGAGGGCAAAGAAGGACTTACCTGTGTTTGGCACTTGTGCTAATAGAGAACCCTCACCAATGCTGTCCAGATAAAAGGCTACGCCGGCTACTGCGGCCGCGTTGGCCAGCTCCACGTCCAGCGTCACGCCGCCGATTACTGTTGAGCCATCCATTGGAGAGACGAAGCTCACAACGGGGGTATTATCGGTGGCCTGGCCAAGCAGAGCATCCATCTTAAGCAGCCCATGCCCAGTAGTGTCATCCCACCCTAGAGTCCCCATATCGAGCGTAGCCTTGCAGAGCGCATTGGCCACATCGCCTGGAGGGGTATCAGGATGAAGCATCCGGTAAAGGGCTGCGGCACCAGATACGTAGGCGGCTGCCGCGGATGTGCTGGCATTAGTGTAGGTTGAGCCCCGGTTGGTAGTTAGAACATCCAGGCCGGGGGCCATCAGGTCCAGGTGGTCACCCCAGGCGGACCTGTATGACACTGCCCCGGCGCTGTCGATGGCGCCTACAGCAACCACGCCGGGGAATGAACCTGGGTAAGGCTCTCGAGCGTCTTCGCCCATGGACGCGACCACGAGCGCGCCTTTATCCTGAGCATAGCGGATAGCTGACGCTAACGTCTGGCTGTTCCCCTCAATCGTTAGACTAAGGTTGATTATCTTTGCACCTTGGTCAGCCGCGTATTTTATGCCGTTAGCAAGCTCGAATACCGTTCCATTGGCACGATCATTTAGCACTTTTACCGGCAGTATGTTTACTGAGACCGGGCCGACTACTCCTGAGATGCCTGTCGCGTTGTTATGTATTGCGGCAATGATACCGGCGACCTGCGTGCCGTGGCCATTGTCATCAGCGTAATCGGTCGTATCGGTATAAGGGCTGCCGTTATTCTTGTAGCTGGCAAAGTTATGACCACCGAGTATCCTGTCAGCAGGTAAGTCTTCATGCGTAGTATCGATACCGGTATCTAATAGTGCAACAGTCACAGGCGTTGCGTTTGCCAAGCCCTGTTCATTGGCCAACCAGGCTGCCGGAGCACCGAGTATGGTCAGGGCCCATTGTTCCGCAAAGCTTGGGTCGTCAGGGCTGTCAACTGAAGCAGCGCGTACCAGATAGTTAGGCTCTACATAGAGCACGTTCGGGTCGGCTTCTAGCTCTGCTGTGGCTGCTTCTATGCTGACATCTGAAGGCACTAAGAATAGGCCAACCTCCTGGTCGGCCTGGCCATCTTCGGGGTTGTCAGCAAGGCTCTCCTCCAGGCCCAGTGCGGAAAGCTGGTTAGCGCTCTCACGCTGGTAACAAACAATCAGCTGACGGGGCGAGCCAGCTGGAACAGGATCAGTGCTGTCGCCTCCTTCAGGCTCACTTTCCAGCACGAGTTCAATCGGAAGCTCTTGCCGTACGGTTGTTGTATCTGGCTCAGCACTTGGTGCTAGGTCGCCCTGCTGCCTGTTCTCAGGGACTGGTTCTTCCACGTCCTCGTAAGGCAGCTCTTGCAGCAGAGGCGCCATGCTCACTGCTGCAGTCGAACGAGGCCTGAGGTCTAGCGCGACGGCGCTAGAGGCAGGAATGACCATCT
>JAWLDB010000119.1:0-8401 GCA_041686915.1 Bacillota bacterium | reverse complement strand
CTCAGGGGCTTTGGGCCCGATGGTAATGTTCTTGACGTTCAGGCTGAGCAAGCCAAGCAAGATTGCCACTGCCTTCTGCTCAAACCATGAGAGGACTATCGATAGCGGCAAGTCGTTTACCGTGCAGTCGAATGCCTCAGCCAAGGCCTGTGCGATGTGGACTGAGGAGACAGAGTTGTTGCATTGTCCCAGGTCTATGTAGCGTGGCAATTCGGTGCCAGGGATGGTGCCATAGTCAACATCGTTGAAGCGGAACTTACCACAGGAGGTGCTAATGATAATGCAGTCCTTAGGTATACCAAGGGCTAGTTCGCGATAGTAGTCCCGTCCCTTGGTAGGAGCATCGCAACCTGCGACAACGAAGAAGCGGCGCAGTTTACCTGCTTTGACGGCCTCAACGATCATCGGTGCCAGCGGCAGCACATTCTGATGGTGGAAACCAGTGAGCAAGGTCTCATCCGATTCAACGTTTGCTTGAGGCAACGATAGCGCTTTCTCTATCAATGGGCTGAAGTCCTTGCCCTGAATCTTCTGCGTCCCTTCAAGTCCTGCTACCAGGTAAGTGAACATGCGGTCCCCGTAGGTCTTGTTTCTAACGGGCATGACGCAGTTGGTAGTTGCCAATATGGCGCCAGGGAACTGCTCGAACACTTCCCGCTGGTCATACCAGGCCTTACCGATGTTGCCCTTGAGATGAGGGTACTTGTGCAGTTCAGGGTATCCATGCGCGGGTAGCATTTCGGAGTGGGTGTAGACATTGATGTTCTTGCCCTCGGTTTGCTTCAAGAGCTCCTTTAGAGCCAATAGATCATGGCCTGTTACCAGAATGCAGTGGCCTTCTACCTTGTTGTTGCTGACGCGTACCGGTTTCGGTATGCCTAGTTCGCTGGTATGGGCCTGATCAAGCAGGTCCATCACCTTGACACAGGCAGTACCTACCTTCAGGGCCATGTCTATATGGTCCTGCAGATGGAAGTTTGAGTTGGTTAAGGTGAGGAATAATGCCTCGTGAGTTATAGCATTGACTTCCGGGCTATCATAACCCAACTCCCGCGCGTGGACAGCGTACGCTGCTACGCCCTTCAGGGCAATGATGATTGTGTCCTGCAAACTTGCAATCACTGGGTCTTTGCCACAGACGCCCATAGTTGAGCAGCCACCGGCAGGCGCGTACTCGCACTGGTGGCAATGCATCAGTTTCGCTTTTGTTTCAGGGTCCAAAACTTACACCGCCTTTCGCCATTATCATTCTCTAGCTTCCGCTATCCAGACGGTGATATACCAAAAGGCTGGATAAGCAAAAGGAGCCACTCTCATGGCTCCTTTGTATGCATCTAGCCCAGATAGGCCGTCGCTTGTATCTCTATCTTGGCTCCGTAGTGCAACTCCTTAACTGGCACGACAGCCCGCGCTGGGGCTACCGGCACATGACTGAGCAACTGCTGGTAGACTTTGTTTACTTCCGGCCAGAACTCAATGTCGCTAACATAGACTGTTACCTGTACGAGATTGGCCCAGTCGCCGCCGGCTGCCTGCAGGACTGCATGCACGTTCATGAGGGCTTGCTTGGCCTGATCACCTGGTGACGTTCCGACCACATTGCCACTTTGGTCCAGGGGGAGTTGTCCCGCGATGAACAGGAACTGACCGGCCTGCACTGCCTGCGAGTAAAATCCGCGTGGCTGTGGCGCCTGATCTGTAAGAACTGCTTTTTGCATATAGTTCACTCTCCTTGCTAGTGCTGGTAATGCTCAACTATCTTGTCTGTAGCTTTAAGACCCATGCCAGTCAGTTGCACGACTACAGTCTGTTCGGGACTGATCAAGCCTTGGGCAGCTAGCCCTGCAACCGCTGCCGGCGCAGCAGCTGCCGTTGGTTCTACATAAATACCACGCTGTCCTAACTCGGTTAGCGTGTCCCAGACTTCGCTATCGCTCACCGTGGCGACAACGCCGTTGCTGGCCCGGATTGCCTGCAAAATGTCCGGCCCTTTCACCGGTTTGGCGATAGAGATGCCTTCTGCTGCAGTCTCACGCTTCTCTACGGCTGGAACATCATCTAAGCCCTTTACCCAAGCCTGGTATACTGGTGCACAGTTTTCAGTCTGCACTGCGGCCAATCTGGGCAAATGATCAATCAAGCCGGCGTCGAGCAGGTCCTTGAATCCCTGGTAAAGCCCAAGGATCAGGCTACCGCCGCCAACGGGTGCCACCACCCAATCGGGAGCCTGCCAGGCCAGTTGCTCAGCTATTTCATAAGCCAAGGTCTTCAGACCAGCGATGAACCAGGGACTCCAGTTGTGGCTGGCATAGAACGTTTCGCTGGCTGCATCCCAGGCCGCCTTGGCCGTATCTTCGCGGGTTCCCGGAACCTTTACCAACCTGGCTCCGTACATGGCTATCTGGGCTGCTTTGCCAGCCGACGTGTAGGCCGGGATATATATGTCTGCTTGCATACCGGCGCGGGATGAATATGCAGCGACCGATGCCCCTGCATTACCCGAGGAGTCTTCCACTATCTGCTTGATGCCCCACTCTTTTAGCTTGCTTAGCATAACGGTGCTGCCCCGGTCCTTAAACGACCCCGTAGGGCACAGCTGATCCATTTTCAGCCTGACCGGCCGCCCGGCCAAATTGTCTTGCAGCAAAGGGGTGAAGCCCTCTCCTAAGGTAACAATATTGTTGTCGTCTTCTATGCCTAGCGCTTCCTTGTAGCGCCACAGGCCAGGTTGCCGGCCTTTCAGTGCGGTTACATCAAACATGCGGTCAGTATGCAAGCGCAGGTAGCTGCCGCAGTCGCAACGCCATCTGGCGATGTTCACCGCATAACTCCCGCCACATTGGGAACAAATGAGCATGTTGGTACCTCCTTCTAAGTTTATAGCGATATTGTCCTATAAAGCATTCCACGCAGCAGGAGAATTACCTCGTATTGTGAAAAACTAATCATGCAAGGAAGGTGAGTCAAAATGCGACACACTAAGATAGTAGCGACCATAGGTCCAGCCAGCGATGCTCCTGAGACTCTAGTCAGTTTGATCAACGCTGGTGTAGATGTAGCCCGGTTGAACTTTTCTCATGGGACCCATGAGGAACACACTCAGCGGTTCAAGTATATCCGCCAGGCTGCTGAGCAGACAGGAAAATATGTGCCCATTATCCTGGATACCAAGGGGCCTGAAATCCGGCTCAAGACCTTTAGCGCCGGGAGAGTGGAGCTATCGGCCGGAGATGTTTTCACTCTGTACGCGGAGGCCAGGCCTGGAGATAAGCAGGGGGTAGGCGTTAGCTACCCTGATTTGGCGAAAGACGTGCAGGTTGGGGACAAGATTTTGGTGGACGACGGGCTGCTCGAGCTGGAAGTGCAGAAAATCGATGGTGCTGATGTGGTTTGCCAAGTTATCGTCGGAGGCGAGCTGAAAGACCGCAAAGGGGTTAACATTCCCGGCCGCACCCTTAATCTACCCGCTCTATCGGCTCAGGACGAAGCAGATATCCGTCTCGGTGTAGAACTGGGATGTGACTTCATTGCCCAGTCCTTCGTACGTAATGCTGCAGATGTGTTAGCATTGCGCAAGCTGCTGGAGGATTTAGGTGCCAACATTCCGATCATCGCCAAGATCGAGAACCGCCAGGGGGTTCAGCACTTGGCTGAGATTCTTAAGGTAGTGGATGGCATTATGGTGGCTCGAGGTGATATGGGGGTGGAAATCCCTACTGAGGAGGTTCCCATTATTCAAAAGCACATGATTGGGCTATGTAATCGGATGGGCAAACCTGTAATCACTGCCACGCAGATGCTTGACTCGATGATCCGCTCACCTCGCCCAACTCGTGCCGAGGCTAGCGACGTTGCCAATGCCATTTTTGACGGCACCGATGCAGTTATGCTGTCTGGAGAGACTGCCAGTGGCAAGTATCCGTTGGAAGCTGTCCGCACGATGGCGCGCATAGCTTGCAGGACGGAACAAGCTCTGGAATACCAGGAGATTTTCCGCAGACGCCATGTCTCCACAAGCCCGAGCGTGACTGATGCGATAAGTCATGCCACGGTACAGGCGGCTTCAGATCTCGGTGCTGCGGCCATCATTACGTCAACTCAATCTGGATCAACAGCTCGCATGGTTTCAAGATACCGGCCGGAAGCGCCCGTGATTGCAGTTACGACTGACGCGGTTGTGGCCAGGCGCCTGAACCTGTCCTGGGGTGTCCACCCGATGGTTGGCGAGCTGACATCCAACACGGACGAGATGATCAACTCATCGGTAGCCAGGGCCTTGGATGCAGGGCTGATCAAGAACGGAGACCTCGTGGTGTTGACGGCAGGTGTTCCAGTCGGTGTTCCAGGTACTACCAACCTGCTAAAGGTGCATATTGTCGGTGATGTTTTGGCTCGCGGTATGGGCATCGGTAGCAAGCCGGCCACAGGCAAGGTGATCACCAGCAAAACAGCCAAGGAAGCGCAAGGTAAGGGGCAAGCAGGGTGCATTGTTGTGGCGGTAGGGACCGATCGGGATTACATATCGGTATTGGAGAATGCGGCTGGGCTCGTAACCGAAGAGGGAGGCTTGACCTCGCATGGAGCCGTGGTGGCGCTGAGCCTGGGAATTCCGGTAATCGTCGGCGTTACAGGTGCTACCAGCCTGTTGCAGGATGGACAGTTGGTAACGCTGGATACAGCCAGGGGGCTCATTTACCGCGGGCAGGCAAATATTCCTGAAAGCAGGTAATCATAAGACATTGAATACAACAAGCAGCGCCCTGAAAGGACGTTGCTTGTTGCGTCTAGCAGGCTTGTGACGGTTTTTGGCGAACTGATACTTCATAGGGTTCTAGCGGAGGAGTGATTTTCGTGCATGACTTGCAGGAGATGGTTGAACAAGTGCTTACGCTCAGAGAGCAGATTAGCAAGCTGGAGGAGCAGGAAAGGCAGCTGCGTGACGCGATAGGAGACCAGTTGAAGCGTGACGGCAGATACTTGTTCACTATGCCAACCAGTCATGGTGCCGTCAAGCTTCAGAGGCATGAGCGGGTACGAATTGAGTATGACGATTGTGTGCTGCGGCAACGCCTAGGGGATGAGGTTTGGCTTATGCTCAGCTCGCTGGACAAGAACAAACTGAAACAGCAAGAACAGAATCTACCTGCTTGGCTGGGGAACCACTATGCTCTAGTAGCATCCTTGGACAGGCGTAAAGTAAAGGAAGCTGTAGAAGCAGGACAAATCGATGGCAACCTGTTTAAAGGCGCTTTCTCCAAAGATATCCAGGAAGTGGTGAGCATCACCCGTTTGAGCTAGTGCATGCCAGGTGCATAAAATGCTATAATCAGTAAACGCGTAGTATTTAGACAGCTCGATAGGAAACGGAGGAAAGGTAAATGCAGAGTGCACCAGCAAAGACGAGAATAGCGGCAACGCTAGTTGACATAGTTGTCCTAGGGATGTTGCAGCAGATGTTAACAGGGTATTATACCAGGGGGAGTGTCCTCTGGACGGGCTTGGCGGTTGTGTTGATTGGATGGTTATACTTCGCGGTGTTTGAGACTGCCAGTTCACAGGGAAGTGTAGGCAAGGTTGTTTTCCGCAACCGGGTGACTGACATGAACGGGCAGGAGATTGGCTTTGGCAAGTCTACCGTGCGCTATTTTATCATGCTTGCGACAGTACTCCCTTTGGGTTTTGGCTTTTGGCCAATGCTTAACCGTGAGGATGGTTTGACGCTGTATGATCGATTCAGCTGCACCAGGGTGGTAAAGACGCCTAACGCATAGTAACACAGCCCCCGTGAGCGCCTGTAAGCGCTTACGGGGGCTGCTAATTTGGTCTAGCCCGCAAAACCCTAGCCTCGCATGGTAATCTGGTTTCCGGACTCATAACGCTTGAGACCAGATGAAAACACCATCAGAGCCAATAGCCAGCTGGTTACTGTGGCTAGTATAACAGTCATTAGGCCTGGTAAGGAGAAGCTGCGGAGCAGCTCTACCGGTAGGTGCACCATGAAGGCGGCTGGGATCACAAACATCACTATGAACTTTGCTACTCCCTGATAAATCCCACCAGGGTACATGCCGAAGGTAACAATGCTCTGTCCAACTTGCTGGCTGATAGCCTCACTGCGTCCCAGGAAGAATGCCAGGCTTCCAAGGATGACGTAGAATGCAGCTAATATCAGGGCAGCAGTTAGCAGGAAGCAGAGAAACAGCAGAAAGCTTGCGCCAACTGCCCGGCACCCCAGGTAACCCATTACCAGGCCAAAGGCCAGATCGCCAACAGCAGAGAATTGTGTGCGGCTGGCTAATGCGTGCAACAGCACATTCTTCGGCAGAGCCAGGTAATAGTCGAGCTGGCCTTCGCTGATGATATGCGAGAGCTCAAAAACATTGCCAAATAACATGGCCGTTAAACCATATCCCCCGGCCGAGAGCCCGTACATCAGCCAAATCTCACTCATGCCCCAACCCCCTATATCAGGGAAGTTGTGCAGTAGTACGTACCAGAGGAAAAGCAGCAGGATGTCGTTTAGGATCATAAACAGAGATTGGGTCAGGAAACTCGCCTTGTAAGCCATTGCCGATGATAGATTGACCCGCCACTGTGCCAGCAGAAACTCAACATGTTTAACCACCGTTGACATTGACTTGTTTCACCCCCAATCGGAACTCCCATACGATGACTAACAGCAGCAGAGGAATCCAGATTAGTGCTGTAGTCAGCATCTGACCTAAAACCTCTGTGCCCCCGCCGATGAATGCCCTTGCCGGCCCATAATGCACTGCCTGGAAAGGCAGGGCCTTTGCCAAACGTTGGAAGAATGCCGGATAGATATCGATTGGCACAAACAATCCACCCATCGTGAAAACCAGTTTGCTATAGATCCAGTAGAACGGGCGCGCTTCTTCGGTGAAGAAACTAAGCAGGGATATCATCGCAATCAGTAGGAATTGCAGGCTAACACCAATCACGAGTAAGAGTAGGGTGGCAGCGCCTGCCTGCAGTGTAGTGGGGGGTGGCCCTACCAGCAACCAGGCTACTGCGCCTCCAGCCAACAGGTTCATACCGATGCCAACAGTTATCTCACCGAAAAAGTTAGCTGCCTGATAGGCCACGTAGTTGATGGGCCTGATCAAGAGATACGCCAACTGGCCGGATTTTACGTCGTTCTCTACACTGCGCAGCAAGGAGGTAGTGCTCAGGGCGATTACTTCGGTAATGGTCAGATACCAGACCAATTGTCTTCGGTCAAACCCCGCCAGATTGCCTTGCGATCCAAGCAGTGATCCCCAGAGTTGCGAGAAAATCAGCAGCACAATGGAGAAGAAGATGGCCCTTGCGCCAATTTCCTGCCAATAGGCAAGTTTCGAACGAGCAGCAACTAGTGCAATGGTTGTCAGTTTGCCTAGTTTGCGCGATGCCCACCCTGCTTGCACGCTCGTCGTCTCTGGGCCTGCGTTAAGCTGATGTTTCATCCTCCTTCACCTCCTGTTGCGTCTGGTTATTGTCTGTATAGATCTCGGCGATAATATCCTCCAGCGGTGGGTCTCCAATAGTGATATCAGCGATCGGCGATAACTGCCTTAGCCACATGTACAGGTCATCTATGGTCAAAACACTTGTATCCAGTGACAACTTGAGTCCAGGGCCTTTGTGTTTGAGCACTTTCACCCCCGCAAGTGCTGGTACAGACTCCACAGCTGCCTCCAGCCTGACCCGGATAATCTTCTGGTGTAAATAGGAGCGCTTCAGCTGCGTCATCGGTTGGTCGACTATCATCTCCCCATGGTTGATGATAATCACCCGTTTACACAGGTTTTCGAGGTCTCCTGTATCATGTGAAGTCAGGAAGACGGTAGTGCCGGTCTGTTGATTGATGCTCCGGATCATCTCGCGCATCTTTTGTCTGGCGACAACATCCAGTCCAATAGTCGGTTCATCGAGAAAGATGACCTGTGGTTCATGCAGCAAGGCGGCGGCGAGCTCGCAGCGCATGCGTTGCCCGAGCGAGAGTTTGCGAACCGGGATGTGGAACAGCTCCTGCAGGTCAAACCAGTCTACCAGTTCAGCCTGACGCCGGAGAAACTGCTGATGGGGCAGTTCATATATCCTCCCGAGCAGTAGAAAGCTGTCGGCTGGGGGCAGGTGATACCATAGTTGCGACTTCTGGCCAAACACCGTTCCAATGCGGAATGCCAGCTTGGTACGGCTCTCCCAGGGGGTTAGGCCCAGCACCTGAGCTGAGCCACCGGTGGGGTGGAGGATCCCGGTGAGCATCTTGATGGTGGTAGACTTACCGGCGCCGTTTGGGCCGATGAATGCAATTGTTTCCCCTGCATCCACAGTCAGGTTCAGCTCCTTTACCGCCACCAGCTGTTCCGATGCTTGCTTGTAGAGCGAGCGGAAGCTA
>JAWLDB010000118.1:0-8417 GCA_041686915.1 Bacillota bacterium | reverse complement strand
AGTCTCCCTAGGCATTCCTGAGCCCTGGGCAAGGAACATCAGCGGTTCCCGCAAGGGTTACTGGCGGCTAGCGAACACTCCTCAGGTAAACAAAGCCCTAGGGCTCCATTACTGGAACTCCCAAGGCCTGTTCAGCTTATGCTCAGTTCTAACACGAGGTTAAACTTCATGAACCGCCGTATACCGTACGTACGGTGGTGTGAGAGGACGGGGGTTAGTCACCCCCTCCTACTCGATTCCTTAGCGATGTCGTAAGACAAGGTGCGCGTCCCCTTGTCTTATTGTCCTTTTTGCTCCCACAGATAACGGCAGTAATCCATAACGTGACTATAGAGTAGAGGTACCTCTTCGGCTGCTTCATGGGGCATAGGTGACTTGCCCGGCTGCGGGTTGCCTTCGATGAACCAGAAACGCAGGTCCTTGTCTACAATGAAGTCGAGCCCGATCTCGCCCATAGGGCCAACTACCCGCTCGATGTATCGGCAGACTTCGATAGCCAGCCGTTCGGCCTTGGCGTACAGTCTGATTGCTTCCCTATAACCCACAGCTTTTTGCAGGTTCTCCAACAGGGGTAGCCGATCAGCTCCGCGATTGGTGTTAGTCACGAAACTGCCCTTCCGCCCGCGCCTCATGCGAGGCGAAACCACCAGCCACTTGCCCTGAGAGTCCTTGCCCATCAACATGCGCAGGTCAAACCTCCGACCATTGACCTCCAGCAGCCCCAGGTACTGCTGTAGCAGCACCCTGTCACGGTTGGCGTTCTTTAGTGCTTCCTGGAAGGCCTGCTGCAGACTCAGGTTTTGAACTGCACTGCCCTTGTATGACTCGACTCTGAACTTGCGGTTAGCGGTTCGAGTGACCAGACTGATACCTCTCCCGCGGCTGCTGTTGGTTGGCTTGACGATCACTTGACGATGTCTCCGCAGCATTGCCCCTAGCTGCCTGGGATGACTGCACATGCCCGTATCCGGTAGCAATGGAGCCAACTGGGTGTAGCGCATCAGTCCACGATGTAGGAACCATTTGTCAAGGAATCGTATGGTGTTGATTGGGGTTGCCAGCTTGGGAAGTTCCTGGCGTAATGCGTCTACCTCGGTACGTTCATCCTTAGACATGTCCTTGCCCTGATCGTAGAAATAGTCCGGCCAGGGACGCGAAGCTTGCTCCCACCTACCGGCAGCGTTACGAGACCAGCCTCGGATGGTCTGATTCCCCAAGTTTATATCATCAACTGAGCAGAAGTAAGCTAGTATGTTTCTAGTCTCGGCAGCCCGCATGTAACCGACGGCTTCTTCCGGAGGCTCCTGGCTGAACGACCGGATGAACCTGCGATTAAACAGGATGGCTATCGCCGGACGACTGGGAGCCTTGTCAGGTGTGTGTAGTGTTTGTTCATCCTGCGGCTCATGTTCTCGTTCATCCTGAGTCTCCTCAAACGGCTCGGATTCCTGCTCTGGGGGTGGGGTATCTTCATGCCCTCCACCTTGCCAGAGGTAACGGGCATACTGCATCATAAGTAAGAATGGCCGCAGGAGAAGCCATCGGTTGTTTTCAAATGGTAAGTTGTCTTTGTTGGGCCGGGCATTAGCCTCAATCAGCCAAACGTTGTGGTTCTTGCCTATAGCCAAGTCCAGACCAATCTCACCCATCGGGCCAAGAACCTGGTCCAGGTAAGTAACTGTCAACAGAGCTACCTTGGCTACTTGGTATATCACGCTTTCAGCAGCTTCGCCCCTAACTCCCATAGCCTTAAGTCCTTGGTGCATAGTCATCTGCTCGGCGCCTTGATGACGGCTGACGGCAAACTGATCAGCCTTGCCTATATAGGCATAGGTAACGGCATGCCGCCACTTACCGGTTCCATCCTTGTTCATGATAACCCGAATCTTGTTTCGCTGTTGTTCAGTCTCCAGGATGCTTAGCTCTTCCTGCACAATGAAAGGCCCGTTGGCATTCCCCGTGACCCTTTCCAACATCTGCCGAAATTCTAAGCCGGTCAGGCTCTTGCCGGTACTCGAATCCTCCCATCCGTACAGGTTGTTATCGCTGTTCCACACCTTGGATATGTTCATTGCCCCCAGGCCATAGCGTGGCTTGGCGAGGACCGATTGGTGTCGGGTGAGCATGATGCGTAGGTCTGATGGCTGCTTATATAGTACTGTCTCTGGTAGATATGGCTGTATCTCTGGAAACTTGCTTAGCGCCTCATGTACTTCCCACTTGCCCAGAATATCATTGGAATTGATGACTCTGGCTGTTTTCAACATTGCATCCCTAATGCGTCGCCCCTTCTTCTTGCGTATCTCGATAGCCGGGTGGAAGATGTCCGGCCACGGCATCTCCGCCTGGTACCATGTGCGGTCGTCACGCTGCTTCCAGCCGTGGATTCGACGTGCTTTCAGGTCTACATCCCTTGTGCGGAAGAAGTACAGGTTCACTCCAATTTGCTTTGCGGCTTCAGCTGCCAACTCAATACTGGGCACAGGCTGTCCGTTCAGGAGACGGGAGATGCGCGAGGGCCAAATCAGGATGCCCATCACCGGGAGTGAGGCGGGTGGTGTTGACGTTAATGCAGAAGCATGGCTTTTCGGCTTTACTCCGATAGTATCTTCTTGCATGGCCTACCCCCCTCTCGTTAGTACTACAGTATATTCGAACGAGCGCCCCATGCGTGCGAGACGAGAAGAAGCGCCCAGGTCTGTAATAGACCGGGCACTCCATAACTCAGTGGTCTCGCTGTCGTTTCCAGAGGGAAAGTGCGTAGTCAATGATGCAGGAGTAGACTTTGGGAATGGGGTCTGTCTCATGCTCCACGTGCCCTTTGTTCGGCCACCCGTTAGCTTCAATCAGCCACATCCTCAGGTCTGTATCAAAGGCGAAGTCGAGCCCCAGCTCTGCCATATGTCCACTGTAAGCCTGCTCCAAACATCCCGCTACCTGCACCGCTGCCCTGCAAGCTGCAGAAAATAACTCGTTGGCACGCTGCCTCGCCAAGCCTGCAGCTACCAAGCCCGGGACCACGTCCATATAGCTGCCACCGCGGTGCCAGTTGGAAACGAGTGAACCAGGTTTGCCGATGCGGATATACCACTGGACAACCTGCCATTGCCCCAGTCGATCCCTGCCCATCATTAGACGGAGGTCAGCTACGCCGGACTCAATCTTCAGCAGGTTCAGGGCTTGCTGGATGATCAGGCTGCGCCCTCGTGCGATGTGCTGTGCACTACTGAAAGCATCCTCTACAGACAGCTTGGTCTCATGGTCACCATATGATGACCGCAGGCTGCAGGAGCCGTCAGCTTCTCGCCAGATTCTACAGATGCCCGACCCCCATGTTCCTTTATCCGGTTTGGTCATAACTGCTTGATATCGCTTGAGTATCCGCCGCAAATCCTCGGGTTGCCTACCGCGGATTGTCTCGGGAAGCAACCAGTTAAACTCGTCCCGCAGCACCCTGTGAGTCCGCCACTTGGGGTGGGACCGTATCTCATTAAGCCAATTGAGTCGCTTATCGGCCTTAATCGCTTTGGCTTTCTTCGTCTTACCGGCCTTGCCCTTGGCCATGTTATAGACGAAGTCTGGCCAGGGGACGTCTTGGTAAACCCAATTTCCTGCCACATCCATTGACCAGCCTTGTACCGTGCCAGTCTTCAGATCCATGTCATTGGCGCAGAAGCAGTATAGGGGTATGCCCCTGTCCTTGGCAGCCTCGGCGTACTTGATGTAGTCATAGGGAGGCTCCTGCCTGCTCAGTGCTCTGGCTTCCTTGGGCTTAGTAAGTATTGCGACCACTGGTCGCTTGGTATAGCTACCTGTCATGTAAATCACCTTCTGCCACGGCTCGGTTAGAGCCTTTTCCGTAGTCTATGTAGTCATGGTAGGCATTGACAGCCTTATCTCACTTGGCACATATGACATATGTCATATGTGTTTTGTTTCTCGTGGCACTACGGTTACCTTAGGCTGCGCTGTACAATGAGGTCAGTAAAGGCAAAGGGGTGCTGAACAAATGCAGATGGTGCTTGAAACCAAGGATGTAGTTAAGCGATATAACGGAATGTTGGCTCTGGACAATGTCAGCTTGCAGATACCAAAGGGTAGCGTGTTTGGATTACTCGGTCCAAACGGTGCCGGTAAGACTACCTTCATCAACTCAATCATCGGGATGACCCAGATTAACGGTGGCAGCATCCATCTCTTCGGCGAACGCCTGGGGGGTAACGCCGACCGGCAGATCAAACGGAAGCTCGGGATCGTGCCACAGGAGATTGCGCTCTACGATGACTTGAATGCCTACCAGAACATCAGCTTCTTCGGAAGGTTGTATGGCTTGCGCGGCGAGGAGCTTCAGAGCAGCATTCGCCAGGCCCTGGAGTTTGTGGATCTTTGGGATAAAAGGCATCATTCTCCCAAGAAGTTTTCCGGCGGCATGAAGCGGCGGTTGAACATAGCTTGCGCCCTGGTACACCGGCCCGACCTGATCATCATGGATGAGCCGACAGTGGGCATTGACCCGCAGTCCAGGAACCACATCCTTGGATCGATCAAGAGGTTGAACGAGTTGGGAGCGACAATCATCTATACCTCGCACTACATGGAAGAGGTAGAAGAGCTGTGTGACGAGATAGCGATCCTGGACCACGGTCGCCTGATCGCCAGGGGTACGAAAGAACAGTTGGCAGACATGGTGGCAGTAGAGGAGAAGCTGAGGATCCGCATCTCGGGTGGTAGCTACACTTTGCTTGAATGTGTGAAGCAGGTCAGTGGTGTGAAGAACGCTACGCTGGACAACAACAACTTGATGGTTGTTTCGCGAGTGCGCAGCAATAACATCAATAAGATTATCGACTGCGTGCTTGACTCGGGGGCAGTGATTGAAGGCATTCATATGGAACGCCTGACCTTGGGTGATGTCTTCCTGACACTGACCGGCCGCAGTTTACGGGACTAGGGGTGAGATAATGGATATCTTGACAGTGGCATATTACACCGCCATTAGAAACGTGAAGGACTGGCGTATGTTGGGGATGCTGATCCTCGGGCCGGTCATGCTGATCCTCATTCTAGGCTCGGCGCTGGACGGCCTCATTCAGCCCAGGGAGATAGAGCAAGTGAGTGTGGCCTACCTGAATGCAGACCAGGGACCTGTAGGGCAGGGCTTGACCGCCTTCCTGCAAGGTGAGCAGGCTCAGGAGTTTGTTGCCCTCGAACATGTGGAGACTGCAGAAGCGGGCATGGCCAGTCTCGCTAACGGTGAGGTTGAGGCTTTCGTCTACGTGCCGGCAGATTTATCCCTAGCGACAGCAAAGGGTGAAATCGCCAGCGTACAGGTGCACAGCTCATCCAGTACGCCGCTGGTCATGGGTTTTGTGCAGAACTACATTAGCCTGGTGGCTTCTAACCAGGCGGTTTCCCAGATGGGTGGCAGTTTCCAGCCGGTGCACCATGAGTTTGTGGATAGCAGCAGCATCAAAACTGCCGGCAAGGTGCCAAGAGCGATCGACTACTTCGCCGTGCATACTCTGCTCCAGTTCATGCTGATGGGCGGTTGGTATGGCATTGGGTCCGTGCAGGATGATCGCGAAAAGAACACGGTGGTGCGCCTGGAGACCGCTCCCATTAAGCAGCACTCCGTGTTGCTAGGCAAGCTGCTAGCCAACATCTTCGTGCTCTTTCTGCAGGTCGTGGTGGTAGTGGCCTTCACCAAGTATGTGTATGGCGCCAACTGGAACGGCAGCTTCCCAGTGATTGCAGCAACGCTCTTCCTGCTCTCAGCTCTCACCATTGGCATTGGCATGTTGCTCGGCAGCTGCTTCAAAGAAGGCAACAAGGCTTTCTCCGCTCTTTGGGCCATAATGTTCTTCTTCTCGGTGGTCTCCGGCGCGTTCGGCAAGGTGCAACCAGGTTCTGCCCTTGAGAGCTTGGGCAGATTGTCGCCTAACTTCTATGCCAGCAAGGCGCTCTTTGGCACAATCTACGGAGCAGATGCAGGCTTAATCGGATCTTCACTGTTAGTCCTGCTCGCAGCTACTGTAGTAGCTTTCGGCTTGGCCCTTAGTCTTGGGAGGAGGAAAGCAATATGATCAGTATCTTTCAGAACAATCTGCGGCGGATTTTTAAGAGCAGTATACGAGTTGCTATTCTACTGGTGCTACCCCTGGTGTTCATGAACCTGTTCATCCCCCAGAGCTACCATGTACCTATCAGGGTGGTCTTCATTGACCAGGATGGCACCGAACTGACGGGCTTGCTGCGGGATAAGCTCAATTCCCAGTTTGAGCTGGTGGAGTTAACAGAGAGCGAGATACTCTCTGCGTTACTGGATGACCGGGTGCAGTCTGCTCTCATAGCTCGTGAAGGCTTCACCAACGAGCTGCTGAGCGGTAGGAACCCTGCCTTGGAGATGCACAACCTGGAGGGGCCGAACACATCTGTTCTAGTTCAGGGCTATGTAAACACTATGATGAACGCCATAGCCCCAATAGCCAAGGCGGCTCATGGCGATGAGGCAGCGTTTCTCGCTGGTCTTGAAGGCTTCGCAAATAGCAACCTGGCTGTCGAGCAAGTAACGGCAGAAGAAACGAACATCGCAAGAACGATTGGTGTCCTTGGCTTCCTGGTACAGTTCATGCTCTATATGTCTGTAGCGACCACGGGGCTCATTCTCGAAGAACGCAGCAACAGGTCCTTCTTCCGCATCTTCGCAGCTCCGGTCACAGCCAGGCAGTACATGGGTGGTCACCTGCTGAGTTCTCTGGCGATTGCTCTAACCCAGGTGGTGACAGTGCTAGTGGCGTTGCGTTACTGGATGAACGTTTACTTTGGTGGCGCGTTTGCTAGCATGTTTGTACTGTTCGCCCTTTTCGCTGTCGTCTGCATCTGTCTTGGTCTGCTAATTACAGCCTATTGCAAAAACCCCAAGCAAGCATATCTCGGCGTCATGTTCCTGACTACACCCCTGGTTATGCTGGGTGGGTGCTACTGGCCGAGAAGTTTCATGCCCGACATCCTTGTGCGCATCTCAAACCTTATCCCTATCACCTGGGTAATGGAAGGGGCCCGCAAGCTGGTGGAAGGCGGCAGCCTGATGAGCATCGCCGGTGAGATGGGCATGCTACTAGCTTTCGCAGCAGTCTTCTTTGCCGGTGGGGTGCTGCGCAAGGTGGATGTAGCGAACTAGAGGTTGGAAGTTTGAGGTTGGAGATTGGATGAGAACCGGCAACAGGGGTGCGGATGAGCCGCACCTCTTTTGCCTTTTGTGGGTAGACAATTGCTTGGATACCTTTTCCTTTGGTGCAGTGGAATATATAATGACCTCAAAGGCTTAGTTTAGGGGTTAATGCATGGGGATTTTGTATAAAGCACTGATCCTGGCGCAACTGTTGATCTTATTGGTGGTAGAACCTGCTATAGGCAGCGCCGAGTTGCTGACCGTATTGCTCCTGTTGTTGTTGCAGGTCTGCCACGAGCGACTGGTCAAGTCAATCTACCTGGTGTATCTTGAGCTGGCAGTGACGACCGTCGCTGTCTATTTCGGCTTACCCTTAGGCCTCTGGTATGCGCTGATTGTCTTCGACCTGGCTGCAGCTAAAAGCTACGGGGGAGTCCCGTTGGTGGCGGGATCTGTTTATGTCTTCTCGCTGTATAGTGCAATACCTACTCTGCCATTGCTGTTAGCCTTTTCGGTGCTGCTGGCCATCACACTACAAAAGCTTAAGGACCAGAATACCGAGTACCAAAGTACGCTGGACAAGGAACGGCGACTACGCTACTCACTAGAGGAAGCCAAGCAGCAGTTGCTGCGGTCACAGGATGAGATTGCCCATATTAGCGAGGTGCAAGAGCGAAACCGTATTGCCCGGGAAATCCACGACCATGCCGGTCATAGCATCGCTGGAGTCCTGATGCAGATGCAGGTTGCCCAGCAGTATATGGACAGGGACATAGGCAGGGCGCGGGAAGCAGTTGAAAAGTGTGTCATCAAACTGGCGAACACCTTAGAGGTGTTACGAGACACAGTGCATAACATGCGCCCGGTGGAGCGGCTGGGACTGGCATATATCAAGGGGATTGTTGAGGAGTATGACTATTGCCCGGTGGAACTCAGGCATAGCGGCGACTTTGCTGCGTTGCCGCCGAGGTTTCTGGAGACGGCGGGTGTCATCATCAAAGAGGCGTTGACCAATACATCCCGCTACTCGCAAGCAACACAAGTGCTAATCGAGCTCGACTTGAACGATAAGTTCATGCGCCTGTCCAAATGGTTCAAGTAGATGATTACCATCTAAACTAGCAATAATTACACATTTATTACGTTTCAAAACCCATTCACGTACGGTTTTACTTAAATCATCAAAAAATTGTCCTTCGTCTACACCAATGGTTGCGTAATCATCAATATCTACCTCAGATAATTT
>JAWLDB010000117.1:0-8495 GCA_041686915.1 Bacillota bacterium | reverse complement strand
GGTATTAATACAGGACCGATTGCAATATATAATTGACATTATGACGTATATGTATATAATAGTGCTATCAACATGTGACAAGGAGCTGGTTGGAAATGAACTTGTTTAGGCAGAGGAACACCCGTATGGATGAGCGAGTGGAGGGTATTAAGAATCAGATCTACAAAGAGGCATATTTCATCGCCTTTGCCATCTGCTGCGTATCAGTAGTAGTCAAAACTCTGGTTCTTGGGTTAGAGGCCGGAAATGCGATTGCTGAGTACATGGTCATAATACTCCCTGGGTTTTGGTCCCTGATTAGGTCTGTGGCGCTAGGCATCTACTCAGATGACGTCGAAGTGCACGACCGCACGAGCAGGTGGTCAATGAGCACCAAAACGGTGTTTATCGGGCTGACTAGTGGACTGGTCATAGCCACCTTCTTCGGGGTACGCAGCGCCACGGTATACGGCGATGGGAGTACCTCACTGTGGTACTTCTTCATTACATTCATGGCCGCCTTAATGATCTATCTGCCGCTTTTTGTAGTAACTCTCGTGGCTGGTGATCAGCTTGCCCGCAGAAGCAGTAAGAGAGCTTCCGACGAGCAGCTTGATTAGTGGGTGATGCTGTGAAGAATATGCGGCTAAAGTTGGCAAGAACTGCGCTAGACCTGTCCCAGGAAGACCTAGCTACCAAGGTGGGTGTGGCCCGACAAACCATCGGTCTGATTGAACTGGGCAAGTACAACCCTAGCCTAAGCCTGTGTATAGCAATCTGCCAGGCCCTCTCCAAGACTCTGGACGAACTGTTCTGGCCAGAGGAAGCAGCACCCGATTAGTAGTAAGAATTAAACACTACCTTGCACTTCCTGATGCATGTCTGGCAGACTGACAGCAGGAGGTGCTTTTGTTTGCTGGACCAATCTGCTCTCATTGCCTTATACTCCTATGTGTTTTGACGAATGGAAAGGATGAGAGGATTGAATAAACCATGGTATGTGGAGTTATACCAGAACATGGGAAAGAGTTACGATGGGGAATCCTTTACGCAAGGGACCATAGAGGAAGTCGACTTCATTGAACAAGAGATTGCATGCGACAAAACTTGTCGTATCCTGGACGTAGGCTGTGGAACGGGAAGGCATTCCTTAGAGCTTGCTCGCAGAGGCTACTCAGTGGTGGGCGTAGACCTGTCTTCATCCATGATTGACCAGGCTATAGAGAAGACTGCAGCCGAGCAGTTGGCCGTAGACTTCTTTGTACAGGATGCTTGTAGTCTTGACTTCGCTGAAGAGTTCGATGTGGTGATTGTGATGTGTGAAGGGGCCTTCTCGCTGATGGAAAGCGATGAGAAGGACTATGCTATTCTGCAAGGCGCATCCCGGGCGTTGAGGCCAGGGGGGAAGCTGATTCTTTCGGCGGGTAATGCCCTATTTGCCTTGATCAACGGGCTGGATGGGGAATTCGACATTACTACCTTGCGCGAACGGGGGACCCTGGAGCGCGTGGATGACGGCGGGCACCAGTTGAAACTGGATATAGAACAGCGTTACTATTTGCCGAGTGAATTGACCTGGCGACTCCGCCAGCTTGGCTTCCGGCAAGTAGAGTTCTTTGGCCAATTCGACCGCTCACATTTGCTTACTGCCGCGGACTTTGAACTGGTGCTGGTGGCACAGCGTTAGCAATACTCTCGATCGGACCGGGGTGCCCTTCGGCGCCCCGGCCTTTGTGAATATCAAGCAAATAGCAGGAGGAATTACTGACATGCAAGTGGAAATTCGCCAGGAGACCATTAGGGACTATAACGCAATAGCAGAGGTCAACCTAATGGCCTTTCGCACCGACGACACAGCTTTTGTGAAGGAAGCTGTCATGGTAGATACACTAAGGCATCGGCCTGAGTTTGACCAAGACTTGGCTCTGGTGGCTGAAGTCGAGGGCAAAGTGGTTGGTTATGCTCTCTTCTCACCTTGCACCGTTTATTTTAAAGGCAAGGCTACGGCAGCAGTTATCCTGGCTCCACTCGCGGTTCACCCCGCATATCAAAAACAAGGGATAGGTGGCAGATTGCTGGAGGAGGGACACCGGCGAGCTGCAGCTAAAGGTTACAAGCTCTGCTTGCTGTATGGAGAGAAGGATTATTATCCGCGGTTTGGTTACCGACCCTCCATGTTCTCAGGAAGAGGCCTGCGCATCAACATCAATGACATACCCGCATCAGAGCCAACCCTATCTGAACGCCCCTTGGAGCCTCAGCATATACCAACGCTCGTCGCTATGTGGAAGGCTTGGCATCAAGCGGAGCCCATCGCTATGTTTCCCGGTGCCTCGCTTGTTGACTGGTCCAGTCACTATCATAATATCTGCACGTCTACCATACTAATTGGAGAGCAGGTGGTTGGGTACTTGCGTTACCTGACAGATAGACCTGGGAGCGTTCTTTCGTTCCTCGCTAACAATAGAGAGGTGGCAACGGCAATGCTAAGCTACCTGCGTACAAAGTTTTCAGGGTCAGGAGTCTCTACTGTTTCCCTGCCTCTTAATCCATTCTCAGAGTATGTGGCCGAGCATATCGGTTGCACGTACGCATCTGAAGTACGAATGAGTATTTATGCCATGATTAAGGTTTTGGATGAGAGCGAGCAGACTGTTGCTGATTATTGCCGGTATGTTACAAGCAGTCAGGACAGTGTTGGTGTGCTTTCACTCCCGGCGCAATTTGAATGGTGTTAAAATTATCCGAAAAATAAAAGCAGGTGATTGCTCCTTCCCTGTAGAATTTATATATGTTGAAACAAGGTTTAAGGGTCCCATACTAGCCCAATAGCGTACTGCTTCAGGGCCAGAATTTCTTAGAAAAGGCTGGTGCAAATGCAGGCCACTAGCGAAGTGAAAGCTACACGGGTGGAACAAGCAACACGGATAGAGACAGCTGAACTGGTAGTCGAGGAATGTCCTTTAACTATCATGGTGAACGGTCACAGGTCGATAAGCCTGCTTTGCTCCCCGCGTGATCTCGAGGCACTGGTCATAGGCCTCCTGTTGGCTGAAGGCACAATCGCAACCTACACTGACGTAGCCTCGTTTCATCTGGATGCAGAGACGCTGATTGCTGATGTTTGGCTTAGGGATAGGGAAGTCATACCCGTGCAGCCAGGTGAACGCTCGAGGGCAAGCGGTTGTGGACTAGGTGCGATTTATCTGGACGTAATAAACACCTGCAGCCCGAATCAGAGTTCTATTCACTTTACGTCTGAGCAGGTCTTAGCTCTCTCTCAAAAGTTCAACAAAATGTCGGAGATTTTCCTAAGCACAGGAGGCGTTCATAGCGCTGCACTGTGTGAAGCACGAGATATACTAGTTTTTCATGAGGATATCGGCCGGCATAATGCTGTAGATAAAGTAGTTGGGTCTGCTGCCGTTCAAGGTCTGGCTTTGGCAGATAAACTGCTGCTCTGCAGTGGTCGTATTTCCTCTGAAATGCTGGTCAAAGCGGCCAAACAGTCTATACCGGTCGTGGTTTCCCGGTCAGCACCCACCCGCCTGGCCATTGACTTGGCCTCTAGACTAAATATCACTTTGGTTGGGTTTGCCAGGGGGGCAAGAATGAACATTTACACCCACGCAGAGCGGATTACGACATCAGTATCAGACCGCTAAAGTTCTACTTTGGACTTTTGCCCTGTCATTTGACAGGGCTTTATGTTATTAGGGGGTTAGTTCAAAAATGGACAAAGTATTCACTCAGGAGAACAAGCTCAAGTTAGCGAAATTACATGAACTGATTTCGGAGTACCGTGGACAACCAGGTGCCCTCATTCCCGTACTGCAGCAGGCTCAGGAACTGTTTGGATACTTGCCGCGAGAGGTGCAGGAGATAATCGCGGAAGGGCTACGAGTTCCGCTCACAGAGGTTTTCGGTGTTGTAACCTTCTACTCGCAGTTCACCATGGAGCCTAAGGGCAAGCACACCATCGGCGTCTGTTTGGGGACAGCCTGCTACGTCCGGGGTGCCCAGCTGGTGCTGGACGAAATCAAGCAGGAGCTAGGGATTGAAGTGGGTGAAACCACCGCTGATGGGTTGTTCACCATTGATGCAACGCGCTGCATAGGCGCCTGCGGTCTCGCCCCGGTAATCACTATTGGCAAGGATGTCTACGGCCGCTTGAAACCCCAAGATATCAAGGGTATCTTGGACAAATATCGCACTGGTGAGTAAGGAGGAGCCATATGACCAGAGTAGAAGCATTGGAACAGATAAAACAACGGGCATTGGCTCGTATGAGCAAACAGCGGGTAACTGTTGGGTTGGCCACTTGCGGCATTGCCGCCGGTGCCGAGGCTCTATACGATACGCTGCAGCGTGAGTTGACAGAGCTTGTTAATGCAGACGTCGAAATTACCAGGGCGGGCTGTGTGGGTTTGTGCAAGTATGAACCCATGCTGGAGGTCCATACCCCCGGGCAGCCTACTACCACTTATGTAAATCTAACGCCCGCGAAGGTGCAACGTATAGCGCGAGAGCACCTGGCGGAAGGACGGGTTGTCACGGAGTACACCCTCGACCATCTTTCCAATGATGGGTCCATTCTGGACAGACAAGTGCGCGTGGCCCTTCGGAATTGCGGTGTTATCGATCCCGAGAGCATCGAGGAGTACATCGCCATGGACGGTTATTCGGCGCTAGGCAAGGTGCTGACCGGGATGTCCCGGGAAGCAGTAGTTCAGTTGGTTAAGGACTCAGGACTACGGGGGCGAGGAGGCGGTGGCTTCCCAACCGGGATGAAGTGGCAGTTCACCAAAGACGCCGTAGGCGAGCATAAGTATGTTGTTTGTAACGCAGACGAAGGTGATCCTGGCGCTTTCATGGACCGTTCGGTTCTGGAAGGCGATCCGCATGCAGTAATTGAGGCGATGGCCATTGCTGCTTACGCCGTCGGCGCGAGTGAAGGGTATATCTACGTGAGAGCCGAGTACCCTCTGGCTATTGAACGGCTCAATAAGGCGATTTTGCAGGCTAAGGAACTCGGCCTGCTAGGGGAAAACCTGTTTGACTCGGGCTTTAACTTCGACCTAAGGCTGAAGCTTGGCTCCGGGGCATTCGTCTGTGGTGAGGAGACTGCCCTAATTGCATCTATAGAAGGGCAGCGCGGCATGCCTCGCCCTAGGCCACCTTTCCCAGCTAACAAAGGGCTATGGCAGAAACCGACTCTGATCAATAACGTGGAGACGTTCACCAATGTCCCACAGATCATTCTAAAAGGTGCTGATTGGTTTGCCGACATGGGAACAGCCAAGTCAAAAGGCACCAAGGTATTCGCCCTCGGTGGGAAGATCAACAACACTGGACTGATCGAAGTGCCGATGGGCACAAGTCTCAGGGAAGTGATTTATAACATCGGCGGTGGCATTCCTGAAGGCAAGCAGTTCAAAGCCGCCCAGACAGGAGGCCCCTCGGGCGGGTGCATCCCGGCATCGCTGGTAGATACTCCGATTGAATATGACAGCCTGATTGCCATTGGTTCGATGATGGGATCGGGCGGCATGATTGTCATGGACGAAGATAATTGTATGGTAGACGTGGCCAGGTTCTTCCTGGAGTTCACCGTAGATGAGTCCTGCGGAAAGTGTCCTCCGTGCCGTGTAGGTACGCGCAGGATGCTGCAGATTCTTGAACGCATCACTCAGGGTGAAGGCACTGAAGAGGATATTGCCAAACTTGAGGAACTGGCGGCCGGCGTAAAAGCCGGGTCACTGTGTGGCTTGGGGCAGTCTGCCCCCAACCCCGTGCTCTCAACTCTGCGCTACTTCCGCCACGAGTACGAAGCGCATGTAAAAGAAAAGCGTTGCCCTGCTGGTGTGTGCAAAAGCCTGCTGCAGTACAGTATCGACCCGGAGACTTGCCGCGGATGTACGCTATGTGCCAAGGTATGTCCCACGGGTGCTATTTACGGCAAGGTCAAGGAGATACATGTGATTGACCACGATGCTTGCGTCAAGTGTGGCGCCTGTGAGAGCAAGTGTCCGTTTAACTCTATCAGCAGACGCTAGTCCTATGCCAAAAGGAGAGAAACGATGAGCGATATAACAATTAGAATAGACGGCAGACTGTATCCAGCGCAGATGGGCAAGACTGTTCTCCAGATTGCCACTGAGAATGGTCTGGACATCCCCACCTTGTGCTATCACCCCAAGCTATCTATCGTCGGCGCCTGTCGCATGTGCGTCGTAGAGGTATCCGGGAGCAGGGGGCTGATGACAGCTTGTTCCACCATTGCTACAGACGGCATGGAAGTCTTCACGCAATCAGAAAAGGTGATTGCATCCCGTAAGACTACGCTGGAACTGTTACTCTCTGACCATCCTATGGAATGCCTAACCTGTGAAGCCACCGGGACGTGCAAACTGCAGAAGTACGCCTATGAGTACGGGGTGACAGGCCAAGCATACCGCGCTCCTGAGCGCGATTTCCCACTGGACGACACCAATCCCTTCTTTGTGCGCGATATGAGTCTGTGCATTACTTGCGGTCTTTGTGTACGTGTCTGCCAAGAGGTGGTAGGCGCCAGTGCCCTGGGCTTCTCAGAGCGTGGGGACCGAACCTTTGTGGGTCCTGCCTTTGGTCAGGACGTAACGGACAGCACTTGCGTATCGTGCGGAAGCTGTGTCACAGTTTGTCCTACGGGAGCGCTAACCGTCAAACATGCCCGCAACCGGCGCCGGACAGCTAATCTGCAGCGTGTACAGACAACCTGTAGCTATTGTGGCGTGGGTTGCCAACTGGAGCTTTTGGTGGACCGGGGAGAAGTTATCGGTGTGGAGCCTGTGGAGGCCGGACCAAACGAAGGTTTCCTCTGCGTCAAGGGGCGCTTCGGGTTTAACTTCATCAATCACCCTGACCGGTTGAAGACACCGCTAATCAAGCGGGATGGGAAGTTTGTGGAAGCGAGCTGGGACGAAGCTCTAGACCTGGTTGCGCAGCGCCTTGGCAGCATTCGGGATGAGTCCGGACCTGACAGCTTGGCGGCTTTGTCCTCGGCACGCTGTACCAATGAGGAAAACTATCTGATGCAGAAACTGTTCAGAGGAGTAATAGGGACCAATAGCATTGACCACTGCGCCCGTCTCTGACACTCTTCCACCGTTGCCGGTCTGGCAACAACACTAGGTAGTGGCGCTATGACAAACAGCATAGGAGAAGTCAAGGACAACGACGTACTCTTTTTGATTGGCACCAACACCGCAGAAAACCATCCTGTCATCTGGTATCAAATGGTCGCCGCCAAGCGAAACGGCGCCAAACTGATTGTCGCAGACCCCAGGGAGATTGAGCCGGCCAAACAGGCTGATGTCTTCCTGCAACTGAAGCCGGGTACGAATATTGCCCTGCTAAATGGCCTGGCCAACGTGATCATCGCAGAGCAGCTTTATGCTGGGGACTATGTGGCAGATAACACCGAAAGCTTCCGGGAGTTTGCAGAGACTGTTGCGGAGTATACTCCTGAATATGTGGAGAGCATCACCTCGGTTCCGGCTGAGCTGGTTAGAGAGGCTGCTCGCATTTATGCTAGGGGAGAAAGGGCTGGCGTCTACTATGCCATGGGCGTAACCCAGCACTCCACCGGTGTACGTACTGTGCAAGCGCTCTCCAACCTGGCGCTGTTATGCGGTAACATCGGCAAGGAATCAGCCGGACTAAATCCGCTGCGCGGGCAGAATAATGTACAGGGAGCCTGCGACATGGGCGCGTTGCCGAACGTGTTTCCGGGTTACCAGTCGGTAGATGACCCGGCGATAAGGCGGAAGTTTTCTGAGGCCTGGGGGGTTGAGCTCTCTGGCACCAGGGGCTATCGGTCCACTGAAGTAACTTCGGCGATCTTGGAAGGCAAAGTGCGGGGATTGTATATCGTGGGTGAGAATATTATGGTCTCTGATCCTGACGTACAGCACGTCGCCAAGGCTCTACAGAGCGTGGACTTCCTGGTTGTGCAGGACATCTTCCTGACAGAGACTGCCCAGTATGCAGATGTAGTCCTGCCGGCAGCTTGTTTCGCCGAGAAGGATGGCACCTTCACCAATACCGAGCGCCGGGTGCAGAGAGTCCGCAAAGCAGTAGAGCCACCGGGGGCAGCTATGGCTGACTGGAAAATTATCCAGGAAGTCATGGTGAGGCTTGGGTACGACAAGCGGTACGCGGATCAGGCAGAGATCATGCAGGAGATTGCTGCTGTAAGTCCACAGTACGGGGGTATTTCCTACGAACGCCTGGAGCAGGGCGGCCTGCAATGGCCGTGTCCTGACCTGAGCCACCCGGGGACCAAGTATCTCCATCATAACCGCATAGCGCGCGGCAAGGGCCTGTTCGTGCCGGTTCAGCATGAGGCGGCCAAGGAGCTGCCCGACAGGCAATATCCGTTGACCCTGACCACTGGACGTATTCTGTATCATTACCACACCCGCAGCATGACTGGTAGGGTGGAAGGACTGGATGAACTGGCGCCATCCAGCTTT
>JAWLDB010000116.1:0-8519 GCA_041686915.1 Bacillota bacterium | reverse complement strand
GAACATTCTCACCCCTGATATGTGCTTTAACATCCTCAGGCAGCAATACACCATTATGTCCCTTTACCCGGACAGGGATCATCCCACCCAGAGCCGACAGGCCGCCGACTTCATACATGAAGATGTGGGCCTCTGACTCCATAATCACCTCAGTACCGCGAGGACAGTGGGTGAGCAGCGCAACCAGGTTACCCATGGTGCCACTGGTAACAAACAGAGCAGCTTCCTTGCCGGTCATCTCGGCCGCCAGCTCCTCCAGCTTCACGACCGTAGGATCTTCCTCATATACGTCGTCGCCCACTTCTGCCTCATACATGGCCCTGCGCATCAGGTCATCAGGCATAGTAACCGTATCGCTGCGTAGATCGATATAACGCATCGGTTCCCCTCCCCTCGAATGTAAGAGCAACTTTAGAGCGACGCCTCAATCTTCTGTTTAATAGCAGCCTTAGGCATAGCGCCCATCATCCGGGCTGTTTCCTGGCCATTTTTGTAGAGAATCATGGTAGGAATGCTCATGATGCCATAGCGCGCAGCAATTTCTGGGTTCTGGTCTACATCCAGTTTGGCGATAACCAGCTTGTCTTCCATTTCAGCAGCGAGTTCTTCCAGAATTGGTGCGACCATTTTGCAGGGCATGCACCAGGTAGCCCAAAAGTCTACCAGTACCGGCTTTTCTGACTTGATTACCTCTGCTTCAAAGGTATTAGTGTTGAGTGTCTTTGTGTTCTGTCCCATGGTTTGTGTATTCCTCCTTACTTATTACATCAGTGATGTTAAGACTAAACTGTTGGTTGGCTTTAAACCTTGGCTCAAAGACCAGGTTCAGCAGAGCATAGCTACCAAGCATAGCCCCAAACCCGAGCAAGACAGCTGCTGTCTGGCCGCCAAACAAAAATTGACCAAGCACAACGCCAACAAACAATGCGGCGAGCGGCATTGCATAGGCCAACAGTCCTGCTGAAAGGATGCTTTGGTGCGACATCTCCAGCACCACCCGATCACCAACCTGGGCATGAACTGAGTTAAGGGCGGTGACAGTTAGCTCCTTGCTTTCGTGTTTCATATTGCACTTGCCGCAGGATGCGCAAGCCGAATGCTGACGCACCATTACCTCGGCCTGTTGTCCACTAGCCCTGATGACAATACCGTACTGCTCCATTATTGGTCTCCTCCTTGATATAGCATTTGCAGGGCAGTCGGTTTTCAACATAAGAACCACCCGCTTGTTAGTCCAAGCGGTACTTAGGTTTTTTCGACAGTCCTGAATTATCTCCTGCCCTGGTCGATGAAAAAGCAGAAAAAGCGAGGCTAATTGCCTCGCTTTTCAAAGCTCCACCATGCCGTGAATTCGTTCGTTTTGAATCCCGCTCTCGCAGGTGGGTACCATACCGCCACATTGATACGTCCTTTTCAAGCAACCATGTACTTGAAGCTGCAAGCAGCGAAAGGCATGTACGCCATAGCGCGATCCGGTTCCCGATGTTACAGTGTTGGTTCAAAACAAATGGAACTCACGCACACAGTAGATGAAACTCAGTTGCTATGTCTAAATTTTAGCACCGCACAGTCATTTTGGCAAAGGTATTTGCTGCCATAGTCTTAATACTTAGATAAATAATCCCCGCCATGCCGTGAAATCCGCTGTTTTCGAACCTGCATGAGCAGGTGGGTGTCCGCCTACGAAGCTTATAAGTCCGCGTTACCTCGAGAGAGCGGCATGTATGCCCCTCGCAGAGCTCCGACTCCCAATGTGTTGGTGTTGGATCAAAACAGCGGTTCAAAACACGCACACAGCAGGGACAAAGTTGACATATATGCTTTTGTGCTTTTGCTCTTTTCGCTCTTATCTTACCATAGCCATAGACCACAAGCAACTTCCTGCCAAGCCGTTGATGCTAATTTTCTGAAAATTCCTCACTCTGCTGCCGGTTTCTTCACTAGCTCTATCCCCAGTTCGCCCAACTGCCGGATATCGACCTCATTCGGTGCCTTAGTCATCAAGTCAGAAGCGCTGGTTGTCTTGGGGAAAGCGATAACATCGCGGATGCTAGGGCGATTAGCCAAAAGCATCACGAAGCGGTCCAGGCCAAAGGCGATACCACCGTGCGGTGGAGTACCGTATTCAAACGCATCCAGCAGGAAGCCGAACTTCTCGTAAGCTTCTTCCGGAGTGAAGCCAAGCACTTCGAACATCCGGTCCTGCACCTCGCGGCGGTGAATACGGATGCTACCACCACCGAGCTCAACGCCGTTCAGCACCAGGTCGTATGCCTTGGCTCTCACCTTGCCCGGGTCTGTCTGCAGTAGTTCCATATCGCTGTCCTTCGGAGAAGTGAATGGATGGTGCAAGGCAACGAAACGGTTATCGTCTCCGCTCCACTCAAGCAGCGGGAAGTCTGTTACCCAGAGGAACTTCCAAGCTCCTTCCGGAATGAGCCCCAGTAGCTCCCCGAGGTGCAGACGCAGAGCACCTAAGGCAGCGGCGACCACACCCGGCTTATCGGCCACGAACAGCAGCAGGTCACCTGCTTCGGCCTGCAGTGCCGTCAGGATGCTTTGCATCACTTCCTCACTGAAGAACTTGCTAATCGGCGAACGCACGCCATCGGCTTCCACCGCAATCCAGGCTAAACCCTTGGCGCCGTAGCGGGCAGCGAACTGACCAAGGTTATCGATGTCCTTGCGCGAGAACTTAGTAGCAGCGCCCCTGGCGTTGATCGCCTTGACCTGTGGCGCGCCCTGGAACACTTTGAACTCGCTTTGGCGACCGAGCTCAGTCACATCTACCAGTTCCATCCCGAAGCGAATGTCTGGCTTGTCGGAGCCATAGCGCCCCATAGCTTCTGAATAGGTCATCCGCGGGAACTCGACCGATGCGGGGTCGAGCCCGAGCACATCCTTGCAGACTTCAAGCACCATGCCCTCCGCCATCTCCTGCACGTCGCTCTCACCGACAAAGGACATTTCGATGTCGATTTGGGTGAACTCTGGCTGGCGATCGGCCCGCAGGTCCTCATCGCGGAAGCAACGCGCCAGCTGGTAATAACGGTCAAAACCAGAGACCATCAGCAACTGTTTGAACAGCTGGGGTGACTGGGGCAATGCGTAGAACATACCTGGGTTGACGCGGGATGGCACCAGATAGTCCCGCGCCCCTTCGGGTGTGCTGCGGGTGAGCATCGGCGTTTCAATATCCAAAAAACCGTTCTGGTCCAGGTAGTTACGAACAATCATGGACACTTTGTGCCTGAGCATAATCGCCGTCTGTAAATCCGGTCGCCGGAGGTCCAGGTAACGGTACTTCAGGCGCAGTGTCTCATCGGCGTCGATGTCCGGCTGTATGTAAAAGGGAGTTGTTTTGGCTGCATTCAGCACTTCCAGGTCAGTGACATGCACTTCCACAGCCCCGGTCGGCAGGTTGGGGTTCTCTCCACCAGCCGGGCGGCGTGCTACAGTGCCTCTGGCCGCAATCACATATTCGGAACGCACTGCCTCAGCAGCAGTAAAGGCTCTGTTGGCAGCGTTAGGGTCAAGCATCAACTGTACCAAACCACTGCGGTCACGTAGGTCAATAAAGATAAGGCCGCCTAAATCGCGGCGCTTTTGCGCCCATCCAAGCAACACTACTTCCTGCTCGATGTGCTCTTTGCGCAAGCTACCGGCATAATGGGTTCTTTGCCACCTGAAACTATCGCTCACACCCATCTCTCCTATCTACACTATCTTTCATCTACCGCATATAGCGGTTGGTTGCTTTTTCTTGACCGATGGTCGTTACTGGCCCATGGCCAGGATATACGACAGTATCATCGGGTAGTTGCTTCAGCTTGAGCAATGATGCCTGCAGAGCAGTGTAATCCCCTCCAGGCAAGTCAAAGCGCCCGATAGAGCCCGCGAACAAGGTATCACCAGCAAAGAGCACACCGTTGCCAAACAGGCAGATTCCACCCTCGGTGTGACCAGGCGTGTGCAGGACATCAAAGCGTATGCTGCCCACATAGACGGTCTCACCGCCGGACAACAGGATGTCCGCGTCAGGCAGATCATCCGTGACGCCCAGGTAACGGGAAACAGTATCCTCCCGGTCCTTGAGCATTTCTGCATCAAAGCGATGAATCAGGATGTCTGCTCCTGTGAGCAGTTTAGCAGCAGCATTGCCAGCAACATGGTCAGCGTGCCCATGAGTATTCACTATGTACTTCACCGACCCTGGGAAGGCGCGCAGAATCTCCTCAATCTTCTCCTGCTTGCCGGCAGGATCGATTAGCATGCCGTCGCCGGTTTGGTCATCGTAAACCAGATAGGTATTTGTCCCCAAAGGTCCCATACGCAGAGTCTGAATTTGCATTGCCTGTCCTCCTTGCCGACTGCTTCAGAACAGCCGCTTGCTATCCAGAAGTATAGTCACTGGCCCGTCATTGTGAATCTCTACCCGCATCATAGCGCGGAATACGCCTGTTGAGACTTCCACTCCCTGCTCTCTCACTAGCTGCACACATTGTTCATATAGCTGCTCTGCCAGCTCAGGCGGAGCTGAGTTGCTGTAGCTAGGTCGCTTACCCTTGCGGGCGTCTCCATGCAGGGTAAACTGCGATACCGCCAGTACGGCACCGCCTATATCCTGAACACTCAAATTCATCTTTCCCTGGTCATCACCAAAAATGCGAAGCCCTACCAGCTTGCTGGCAATGTAGGCAGCGTCTTCAGCTGTATCGTTGTGTTCAACTCCCAGCAGCACAACCAGGCCTGGGCCAATCTGCCCAACGACCTGGCCGTCCACACTGACACTGCCTTTAGCCACGCGTTGCACTACTGCTCTCATGTCTGCCTCCTAACTCGCAACAGGGTTCGCCAGCGTCGAACCCCTACGATCCCTACTGCGTGTCGCGCTAGTGCGCCGAGGGCGCTGCAATCCGGTGCACGCTAAACACGTCACGGATGCGCGCCAAGCGCTGTAACACCGACTCCAAGTGATGCAGGTCACGCACCACTATTGTAAACGTAACCACAGAAGTACCCTTACGTTCTGTCCTGGCCTGCAATGAACTGATGTTCAGCTTCACTTCCGCCAAGAGCTGCACCACATCTTGCAGCAGACCTATGCGGTCAAGCGCTACCAGTTCGATACGGACCGGGTAGGCAGCCTTCTGCTTGTCCTCCCAATACACTTCAATCAGGCGCTCCTGCTCACGTATCAGCGATTGGGCGTTGGGACAGTCGGCTGTATGGATGGATACTCCTCTACCCCTGGTGATATAGCCGATGATCGGGTCACCTGGCACCGGATTGCAGCAGCGCGAGAACTTGATCAAAGCATCTCCCAACCCGCGAACGCGTACACCGCTATCGTGCGGATGGCGCTCAGGCGCAACCTCCGGAATGTCGATTATCTCCTGCTCGTCGAGGTTGTGCTCCTGTTTGTAATCCTCTACCAGGCGCTGCATCACCGCCACCAGCGATGTTCCGCCGTAACCAAGCGAAGCCAGCAAGTCGTCGATAGCGACAAACCGGTAGCTGGTTGCCACTTTCTCAAGCCTGGCTTCTGTCAACAGCTGATGGGGCTCGATGCCCAGTTTATTGGCTTCCTTCTCCAGCAATTCGCGGCCCTTCTGGATGTTTTCCTCACGCTGTTCCTTCTTGAACCAGGCCCTGATCTTGCTCTTAGCTCCAGAAGTGCGCACGATCTTCAGCCAGTCGTGGCTTGGGCCGTTAATTTTGTTTGAGGTCAAGACTTCAACTATGTCACCGTTCTGCAGGGTATAGGTCAACGGCACAATCCTGCCATTCACTTTTGCCCCAACGCAGCGATGTCCGAGATTGGTATGAATGCGATAGGCGAAGTCCAGCGGAATCGACCCCGCGGGCAGGTCAATCACGTCACCCTTGGGTGTGAAAACGAAGACTTCATCGGGGTAGAGCTCGATTTTGATGCCGTCTACGAACTCCTGGGCATCGCGCAACTCCTGCTGCCATTCCAGGATACTGCGCAGCCAGGAAAGCTTCTCTTGCATCTTTTCGTTGGCTTTCGCACCCTCTTTGTATAGCCAATGTGCAGCAATACCGTGTTCAGCTATACGGTGCATCTCCCAGGTGCGGATTTGAATCTCCAGGGGTTCTCCCCGATCGCCGATTACGGTTGTGTGCAATGACTGATAGAGGTTCGGTTTTGGCACCGCAATATAGTCTTTGAAGCGGCCGGGAATTGGCTTCCAAATGCTGTGGATCATCCCCAACACTTCATAACAGTCTTTGACGGTATCGACAATTACCCGGATGGCTGTTAAGTCAAAAATCTCCTCAAAAGTCTTGCCCGCTTCCATTTTGCGATAGATGCTTGCAAAGTGCTTAGGTCTGCCCGATATATCCGCCTCGATTTTCACCTCATCAAGCCGATAGCGCAGCTCTTCAATGGCATGATCAATGATCGCCTCACGTACCTCACGTTTTCTGGCCACTTTCTCTGTGATTTCCCGATACTTTTCGGGTTCCAGGTAACGAAAGGAGAGGTCTTCGAGTTCCCATTGGATGCGACTGATACCGAGGCGGTGCGCCAAGGGTGCAAAGATCTCGCGCGTTTCCAGTGCGGTCTCCTTCTGTTTGTGCGGAGGTCGGTACTTGAGGGTGCGCATATTGTGCAGCCGGTCAGCAAGCTTAATCAGGATTACGCGCAGGTCTTCGGCCATGGCCAGGAACATCTTGCGCAGGTTCTCAGCTTGTTGCTCCTGCTTGTTCAGGTCTTCCAGTTTTCCTAACTTGGTAACCCCGTCCACCAGTCTGGCAACTACCGGACCAAACTCGCCCTCCAAGTCCTGCAAGCTGACCCCGGTATCCTCGACGACATCGTGCAGCAGGGCTGCTGTCATAGTATCGGTATCAAGCTGCATCTCGGCCAGGATAATCGCCACTCCCAAGGGGTGCACAATATAGTCCTCACCAGATGCACGTAGCTGCCCGGCGTGTGCACGGGCAGCATAGACGTAGGCCTGATGTAACTGCTCAAAGTTGGCTTGCTTGTTATACAGTTGTACTCTCTCCAGTAAAGGAAGCAACTCGGGTGGAAACATAGACGTCATCCTTACCGGTCTGAACCGAGATTTGTTGAGCAAGGCCTATCCTGCGATGGCCCTGCTTCTATGCTAGTACTTGAGCAGTGAAACAATCGGGTACTTTTGCAGCGCTGCCCTACCCTTCAAGAACTCAAGCTCGATCAGGAATGCGGTGGCGGTAACCACGCCGCCTTCCTCTTCTACCAACTTGATGGTGGAAAGAATGGTGCCGCCCGTAGCCAACAGGTCATCTAGCACGAGCACCTTCTGGCCTGGTTGAATAGCGTCTTCATGGATTTCCAGAGCGTCTGAACCATACTCCAGCTGGTAAGTTACACGGCGCTTGCGAGCCGGTAGCTTACCTGGCTTACGAGCAGGAACGAAACCCTTGCCGAGCGCGTAAGCCAATGGAGCTGCCAGGATGAATCCGCGCGCTTCCGGTGCCACGATTACATCGAAGTCAAAGGGCTTCAGCTGCTCTATCAGTGTATCGATGACTTCCCTGAAAGTTGCCGGGTCCTGCAGAAGCGGGGTAACGTCCTTGAAGATGATGCCAGGGCGTGGGAAATCAGGGATGTCACGGATCTTATCTGCAAAATTCATGCAATGTCCTCCTCTTTAGCTTTTACAGCAATTGATTGTATATAGCGGGCCAACAGATTGGCGGCATCGGGGCCGCGCAAGTCTTCACGCCAAGCAGCAAAAAACTGCAAGTCTGCTTCTGCCGCAGCAAAGAGCGGAGAGTCCTGCAGTTCACGCTTCTGGCGTACATCTGACTGCAGGCGAAGCATAACGCCACTTGTCGTTTGCTCGTACTGGATGAGGCTTAGCTCACCCAACACTCGCAGGTAAAACTCTAGATGGCAGCGAAGCGGCAAGTAACCCTTCGGATGCATGAGCTGGGCAAGCTCTGCATAGGTCCACAGCTGCTTTCGCTGGTTGGCCTTAAGACCGAGATAAAATGCTCCAAGGGCCTGACGGTTAGGTCCGTTCATTTCCAAAAGCTTGTAAGCTCGGTCAATATCATTACCATTATACAATAAGTGAATTCTTTGACGGTAGAGGTAAGGCCCCATATCTTCCATAAGCGCCCGCAATAATGCAGCTCCGATGGGAACATCCAACCAGATCAGGTCTGTAACAGCGGTCGGGTCGGGCTGCTTTACTACCTGCCACTCTCCTGCAACTTTGACCACATACACCGGTCCCTGCATACCCTCACTAGGACGGCAGCCCAAGCGTTGCCAAAGCTCCGGCCACGAGCCATCAGCCATATCCGGCCAGAAGAGAACCACGGCAGCTTGACCTTGCTCGATCAGTGCCAACAGGTATTCGTTACGCTCTGCAAGGTGCCTGGCATCGTAGATGGCCAGGCCAGTGGTGGCAGCCGGCTCACGCCAGTCTTTCAGATGTAGCGCTACGGACTCTCGCCCATTCCATTCATTTGATTGCACCGAATAGGCCAAATCA
>JAWLDB010000115.1:0-8568 GCA_041686915.1 Bacillota bacterium | reverse complement strand
CCCCTGTTGAGTTCAGGAACCACCTTCTTACCGCGTAGAACAACGTCTCTTTTAGGATGTCTACTTTTATGGGCTCAGTTCACTGTCCCTTCGTCTCAGGGGCGGAATTTTCGCAGCCCATGAAGGACTGGGTGGTTCTGTCCTCGAAAGGTAATGGAGTAGGATTAACACAGTATCATTAGTTGATTCAAGGAGGAGATTTAATGGCAAAGCGTCTAACCCGTGCTGAGATTCCGGTCGATCAGACCTGGAATATTGATGACATCTTCCCCACCGTTGAAGCGTGGGAAGCTGAACTGGCTGAACTTCCTGGCCTGATCCGCACAGTCACCCAGTTCAAGGGGCGTCTGCATGAAGGCCCGAAGGTTCTCCTGGAGTGCCTGGAAGCTCAGGAAGCAATGATGAAGCGTGCAGCCAAGGTTTCGGCCTACGCTTCGCTGAACAGCTCGAGCGATGGCACCAACCCAACCTATCAGATGATGGCTGGCAGAGCCATGTCCGTAGCATCGCGCATGGCTGCGGATACCTCATTCGTCCAGTCGGAAGCCCTAGCTCTTCCCGACGGCACCCTCGAGCGTTACCTGCAGGAAGAGCCCGGCCTTGATCCCTACCGCCTGACCATTGAGAAATGGATTGAGAGCAAACCGCATCTGCTTAACCCTGAGACCGAAATGGTTCTCGCTGCGCTCGGGCAGGTTTTGGAGGCGCCCGGCGCTGTTTACGAGCGCTCCCGTACAGCCGATATGACCTTTGATCCAGCCGTTGACTCCAACGGCAACGAGTACGGAATGTCTATTGGCCGCCATGAGACTGCAGCCGACATCACCCTGCGCCATAGCGCCTACGCCTCCAACAACAAGGCCATGAGCGCCTATCAGCATACCTACGGCACCACCTGGGGCACTGAAGTAAAGAAGAATGTGGTTATGGCCAAACTGCGTGGCTACGACTCCGCCATCCACATGCTGCTAGATCGCCAGGAAGTTAACATTGACATCTACAACAACATTCATGATGTCATTCTGACTGAGCTGGCTCCGCACATGCGTCGCTACCAGCAGTTGCGCAAAGAGGTTCTGGGCCTCGACAAGCTGCTCTATTGTGACCTGGAAGCTCCGCTCGATCCTGAATACAACCCGGCTACCACCTGGGAACAAGCCTCAGACATCATTCTGAAGGGCCTGGGAGTGCTCGGCGACGAGTATCTGGAGATTATGCGCCAAGGCGTGACCAACCGTTGGGTTGACCGCGCTGATAACGTAGGCAAACGGACTGGCGCCTTCTGTAGCTCCGTCTACGAGGTGCATCCGTATATCAGCATGAGCTGGAACAACAGCATGCGCAATGCACTTACTTTGGCACACGAACTCGGTCACGCTGGGCAGGGCGTGCTGGCGCAACGTTATCAGAAGCTGGCTAACACCCGCCCGACCATGTTCTTTATCGAAGCCCCATCCACAATCAATGAGATCCTGGTTGGCAACCACATCCTCTCCCAGAGCGATGATGTCAGGATGCGCCGTTGGTTGATCATGCAGTTCCTGATGACCTATCATCACAACTTCATCCGCCACCTGATCGAGGGTGAGCTACAGCGCCGCACTTACGCCATGGCCGAGCAGGGTCAGCCGATCACCGCAACCACACTGAACAAGGTCCAGGGCGAGATATTGGCTGAGTTCTGGGGCGAAGACCTGGTTATCGATGAGGGAGCTCAGATGGTTTGGATGCGCCAGTCGCACTACTATCGTGGCCTCTATCCGTACAGCTACGCAGCTGGCCTCACCATCGGTACCGCTGTGGCCCAAGCCATCCAGCAGGAAGGCGCTCCGGCAGCCGAGCGCTGGGTAAACGTGCTGAAGGCCGGCGGCACCAAGAAGCCGCTCGAACTGGCAATGATGGCCGGCGTCGACATGACCAAGAAGGAGCCGATCCAGCAAGCAGTTGCTTACGTCGGCTCACTCGTGGACGAGGTAGTGAAGAGCTTCTAAGGGAAGCGCGAGAAGCGAATATGAAGAGAACCAGGTATCGCTGCGGCGGCACCTGGTTCTTTCTTTATAGGGGCAGGGGTTGGTGGATTATGGTGCTATCCAGTTTGTACGCTGCCATCCGATAAACGCGGTCGCTGTAGTATCCCTCTTCTGCTATGCTGTCTACCTGGACGAACCCGCACCTCTCCAGCAGCTTATTGGACCTGAGGTTTCGCTCCTCTGTATAAGCATAAAGAGTCTTGAAGTGCAGAACCGCAAAAGCATACTCAATTACCCTCTGCAGCGCCTGTTTCATCAAACTCTGTCCCTGATACTCGGGCACAACTCCGTAGCCGAACTCAGCGCTTACCTCGTCCTGCTTGATGTTCCAGAGGGATATTGAGCCGACGACCCTGCCGGATTTCTTGTGCTCCATGGCCCAGATGAGCCACTGCTGTTCATCCACGCCTCTGTTCATCTTATCTATGTAAGCCTTGGTTTCGTCGACGGCCTCATCCAACCTCATATCCACATGTTCGACCATACGCGAGTCACTTCTCATCGCAAAGAGATCGCCAGCATCATCTTGGCTCATTCTTCTTAAGATCAGATCAGTAGTCTCAAGGGTCGGCAGTGCACTCCAGCTAATCCTTAGGTCAGTCACGCTTCCGCATCCTCGATCGCCATCATCAGAAATCCACAGAAGGCAGCGTTGCCGTCCTGAAGTGATATGTCTATTTGCTGCTTCATCAGGTTGATGTGCTCCCGATAAGCCTTGTAAAAGGCGAAGTTCGGTTTGGAGCTGTACTTCAGGCCTTGCAGCTCGAAATACTCGACGACCCGCTTGGCGGTAGTCGGCTTGACGAAGGCCTCGTAGTCAGGACGGAAATACGTAGGGCATACGGTCAAGAGTGGCCACTTGGCTAGCTTGTATTCGTCAAGCAGCTCAACTAACTGCTGAAACCCAGCCTCCTGACCACCATGCAGGAACTCCCGCAGCCCCTGAGCCAGACGCTCATTCTGATGGGTGGTAAACGTCTCGGCAGCTTCCCGAAACCTTACCTTCTCGAAAACAGAGACCAAGGACGATTGCTTGATGATCTCGCAGAACGAGCGCGCAATCTTATCCGGGTCGGCAAACTGCTCTATCCCGAAGCTATCCTGCGCCATCCGGTTCATTTTCTCCACCTTGTGCTTCTTGGCGATTGCCAGCATCTCTGGATGCGAGAAGCCTCCGGGGTATTGCAGCATAAACCTAGCCTGCGCTTCTTTGAGCTTGTCCATGTTCATAAATACTAACTCCCTTCCTATTGCTGCCTTAGATGTGCGGTATCTCGAAGCACTGCTTCAGCCCATTGCCGGACATCACGGCAGTAGTGCTCGGCAGTATCAAGGCGTACGTCACTCACCAAAAACGACCACTTAACGTCATCCAGTTCAGTCAGCTTCTCGCCTTTAACGAGGCTGAAGTTACGAGTGCGACTGCCTAAACCATGCCTCTCGCCGCTTAGGAACTCTTGCGGATCCAAGCCCTGCGTAAAGCGCTCTAACAGAGCTCGCACCAGCCAGAAACCCTCTCGTGAATATCCATTATGCTGAATCTTGTAGCAGGGAACACTCAAGTGGTGAACCGGCCAGTAGTCCGTGTCCGAAAACTCCTTAGCTTGCGTCCTACTGAACAGGTCCTCGCAGGTATCTGCGTCACCCAACGTTGCACCACAGGTGGGGCAGTGTTTGGCGAAGTCTATCATCGTGCATCCCTCCCTTCATCTATGCTGGCATTATGCACCCCACCGCCTTCGCATCATCTGACGCTTCTCAATAAAGCGAAAACCCATACTCTCATACAGGTTGCGCGTCGCGCTGTTCCAACTCACCACGTGCAGAGTAACCGGATCATAGCCACGTGATAACAGCAGATTGATGCAATACGCCATAATCTGGCGTCCATAACCTTTTCCCCGTAGCTCTTCAGCCACTGTTACGGTATCTATCTCACCCTCGACTAGCTCAGCCAGACCGACCAATTGCTGACCATCGAAGAACATCAACTCTTCATGTTCTGCATTTAGGACTCGTTGCCGGACCTGCTCGTCATTGTGCGCCTCGCTAGGATATATCTGATACGGCTTGATATCATTTGCCTGCCGCATTGGGTAGAAGCCCTCGTTAATCAGGCGCAGATGGTCAAGATAGTCCCGATCCTCGTAGGGGCGAACACTAAGCTGCGGATCCAGGAAGGTCGGCCCTGAATAATGCATGAGCTCGAGACCGAACCAGGGCTCAAACCCAAGCTTTCTAAGAAACGCCAAGGTTTCCTTCTGTGAATCCAAGCAACTGCAGGAGACTTGAGCAGCCTCAGGGGGTATTTCTGATAGCAGCCTCTGCCAAAGGGCACTGCCCACCCCTTGCCTGCGACAGACCGGGTCAACGAAGGCCCAATAGGAATATGAGCCAGCTGAACCGGATGATAGCCGGGAAAAACCCACTACCTTTCCGTCTGCATAGGCAACAAAGCGCTGCCCCTTCTGCACCAACTCCTTCGCTTCATCTATCTTAAGTTGCTCGCACTTCTGCAGCAGATCATGCACTTGTGGTTGATCAGTGTCGCGCATCACCCGTATATCCATCAAGCCATCCTCCCGTTACCATTTTCTACATGCATCGTATCATGCCCCACTATACTTGTTCCAGGTAAAGGATAGGTCTAGGAGAAAAAAGAAACAGACCGGGGAAAATCCCCAATCTGCTTCACACTTCCCATGCAGTATACGGATACACTGACACAACCTTCTGTACCGTGCCAACCTTCCCACTGACTAGCCTGACCTCTGCGCCAATCGGCTCTGCTTCCGTACTGCTTAGCACCTCTTGCACCATGCCAGGTGTCAGCTTCCCTGTACCCTGATCCTCGTCGAGCACCACTTCCACCAGCAGGCCTGGCCTAATTTTTTCTTGCTGCATGTCTTCCACTGCAATCACCTCTGTATGACAGTGTTCCACGCACAGCGGAAGTATAGTACGGCGGGTGAAAACCGTAGAAACCATTGAATCAACTATTTTCCGGCACCCGGCTCAAATGCAGTCGCTGCACCCGCCGCCGGTCCATCTGCTCGACCACGATATTGATGCCTGCCACCTCAACAACATCGCCGATCGCCGGGATGCGGCCCAGGTGATAGGATACCAATCCACCAATCGTATCATAGTCTTCATCCTCAGGCAGACGCCAGTTCATCTCTTCATTAATGTCAGTGACGTTAACGTGACCCAGCACACAGGCCTCATCCTCGCTCACAATGACGATATCATCCAATTCGTCGCTATCGTGCTCATCGCGGATGTCACCAACCACCATCTCCACCAGGTCTTCCATGGTGACAATGCCGGCTGTACCACCGTATTCATCCAACACCACAGCCATATGGATACGCGTAGTCTGCATCTCGTGGAAAAGGTCGATAGCCCGCTTCTGTTCCGGGACGTACAGCGGTTTGCGGATGACTTTACTGAGCGGGCTATCCATCTTGCCCGCCAGCACCAGGTGCAGCAAATCTTTCAAGTTGGCCACGCCGACAATATCATCGAGCGAGTCAGCGTAGACCGGTAACCGGGAATACCCGGTTTCACGGATGACGCTGATTGCCTCCGCCACCGTGCCTTCCACCTTTACTGCCACAATGTCCAGGCGGGGAACCATGGCATTAGATAGCGTACTGTCGCCGAACTGGAAGACGCTATGAATCATGTCTTTCTCATCTTCCGGCAGCGATCCGTGTTCAGCCACAAAGGCTTTTATCTCTTCCTCTGTCACTTCATCCTCTTTGTCATACGGATTGCCGCCCAAGAGCCGAACCACCAGATTGGTCGAGAAAGTTAGGAACCTGGTAACCGGACCAGCTGACCGGGCTATCAACTCGACTGGCCGTGCTACCCGCAACGCAATTGCTTCTGCCTTTTGCAGTGCCATGCGTTTCGGCGCCAATTCTCCCAGCACAAGCGTAAAGTAAGAGAGGACCAGGGTGACCAGGAAGACAGCCATTGAGTGCCCAACCCCCGCTATCCCGGGGATCGGCAAAGATACCAACCAGTCCCCAACAGCACTTGACAAGCCAACAGCTGCCGACGCACTGGCCAGGAAGCCGGCCAAAGTGATGCCGATCTGGATGGTGGCCAGCATGCGGCTTGAGTCTTCCGTTAACCGCTGCACGGCCAGGGCGCCCTTGTCACCATTCTCAGCGAGCTGTCGTATCCTTACGTCCTTGACCGAGAGGATAGCGATTTCTGCTGCTGCAAAGAAGGCATTAAGACTAACCAGCACGAGGATTATTAATATCTCATTCAAGTATTCCACTAAGGAAAACACTCCCATCTACTCTATGCAATGCGAAGTATACCAATAGGATGCTTCAGTGGTCAACTTGATAGCAATTACGGAGCGGCCACCGCGCCGCGTAGCCCCACGGCATGCCGTGGGGCTACGGGAGGTTCCGCTTGATATACTCTACCCTTCCAGCTTGATGCGCCAGGTCCCAGCAGCCAGCATTACTGCTCCGAATGCGCCCATCCAGAGGAGCGGAGTGACGAGGGACGCGATCTCCACACCTTGCGTCAGAACATCGCGGAGGGCGTGAGCCGCCCAGCTCTGGGGAGATACATTGGCAATCAGTTTGAGGATGCCAGAGGGGTTCTCTATCGGGAAGAACACTCCGCCGAGCATGGTTCCGGCCATGACAATGCCGGTGGCGACCGCCTGCACCTGCGGTTGCGTCTTCAGTATGCTGGCGAGGAACAGACCAAGACCGGTCATAGCGAAGATGTAGACTGTCAGGACTACTACCAGTTCAACATAACCGGTGTTCCACGGTGCCCCGAAGATGAACTTGCCGGAAAGCAGTAGAATCAAGGACTGCACCCAGGCGACAACGAACAACTTGATGAAGTATCCGCCCATGATGGCACCATACTGAATAGGGCTGGTCAGGATGCGCTGCCAGGTACCAGTCTGCCGCTCTTCGATGATGGCACTGGCAGAAGTGATCAGGTTGAGCGCCACGAACATAACCAGTACACCCAGGGATGCCATCTCGTAGACCCCGTCAACCTTGGGCAGGAAGCTCATGGCCCAGGTCATCATCATGGGCATTAGCAGCGTGAACACGATATACATAGGGTCGGCTATCATCTGACGGAAGCCGACGCGAGCAATAGCGAAAGATTTCTTCATGGTTAACACCCTCCTAGTCTCTTAATGCGCGGCCGGTGAGCTTTAGGAACAAGCTCTCCAGGTTCGGCTTACTGATCTTAATCTCGGTGACTTGCAGGCCTTGCTGCACCAGTGTTTCAAACACGAGGGGCAGCACTTGCTCGGCATTGACTGTAAGAACTCTGAGTGCGTTGCCGACCACTAATGCATCCTCTACCCCCGGCAAGGATACCACCCGCCCAGCAATTAACTTCTCCGGATTGCTCAGGCTGATGGACAGCTCCTGAAACTCGCCGGCTTGGCTAAGCAGTTCAGCTGTAGTGCCTTCTGCCAATATCTTGCCGTGGTCCATGATGGCTACACGGTCGCAGAGATACTCTACTTCCTCGACGTAGTGGCTGGTGTAGATCACGGTCATGCCGTTTTCCTTCAGCTCCTTGACTGCATCCAGGATGTGACGGCGAGACTGTGGGTCAACACCAACTGTTGGCTCATCCATGATCAAAATCTGAGGGTTATGCACCAGACCGGCCGCTATATTCAGACGGCGCTTCATACCACCGGAGTATTTTCCAGCCCGGTCGTTAGCACGGTCTTCCAGACCAGCGACCTTCAGCGCGCGTTCGACCGCGACGCTCAACTCCTGTGATACCAACCCTTGCATTTCCCCCCAGAAGCGCAGGTTTGCCCTGGCCGAGAGCTGCGGATAGATAGCTGGTTCCTGTGGCACTACACCTATCAGGCCCTTGGCCTTAATGGGCTCTTTGCCCATGTCGATAGCGCCGATGCTAACGCGGCCGCTATCGGGCTTCAGCAACCCGGTGATCAAGGACAGGGTTGTGGATTTGCCGGCCCCATTCGGCCCTAGCAATCCGAAAACCTCTCCTGCTTTGACTTCGAAACTCACACCATCTACTGCCTTACGCGCACCAAAGGATTTCTCCAGGTTCTTTACTTCTATCATAGTCATTGAAAAGCCACCTCCACGTTTATTATGTAGGTAAGGTCGTACTCTTGGGTTATGCGGTACGGGTTGAACCCGTGCCCTACGCTGCCAGAGTCCACGTCAGCCCGGTCGGGGGCATCGCCGATCAAGCGTTGGACTCCCCCGGTATGCTGAGACCGACTTCTACAGGGCCGAAGGCATATGGGACGGCGCCCGCGCGCCGCATTCCTCAGCCACCAAATACAGCTTCATTGCAGAGGAGTGTCCCCATTCCTTAGCGGAGTGTCCCCATTCATCAGCCCGGCGCCCGAGCGCCGCATTCCTTAGCCATTTACATCTTAACAAGGATTACCTCGAGGCAAATCGGCCAAAGGGCTGAACTTTGGGTAAGTAAAAAGGCTGAACCTTGCGGCTCAGCCTTTAGTCGGAAACTCTGCAGTTATGGT
>JAWLDB010000114.1:0-8584 GCA_041686915.1 Bacillota bacterium | reverse complement strand
AGATTGATAAACTGTTTCGAGGTGGCACAATGAACTTTTCTGCAATGATCGGCCCAATCACAGATCGATGGAGTTCACTTCAGCCGAAAGCACGGCTGCGGTTTATTCTCATTGCTGCCATCTCAGGGCTGGTGCTGGCTGCACTGCTTTATATCGGCCTACGGCCACAGTATGTAACAGTATTTCACGGTCTGTCGCTGGAGGACGCTTCGGCCATAACCACTGAACTGAAGGCAAAGAAAATCCCAACCCGGCTGCAGGATGCTGGCACAGCGATAGCAGTTCCCCAGAAGGTTGCCGACCAGGCAAGGTTGGAAGCTGCAGCTGCCGGGTTGCCACGAAGCGGCCGGGTAGGATATGACCTGTTTAGCAATAGCAGCCTCGGGATGACTGAAAGCCAACGTAAGCTGCAGATGCAGCTGCTGTTGGAAGAACAGCTTACAACTACCCTGCTCAGAATATCAGGCATCCAGGATGCCTCTATAAAACTCGCTCTACCGGCTGAGACCGTTTTCCTTGACCCCAAGCGTCAGACGGCGGCCACGGCTTCTATCTGGATCAAGTCGGCAAGCCGGCTGGATGGAGGGCAGGTAGCCGGTATCGTGCATCTGGTTGCGCACTCGGTGCCAAACTTGCGTTCGGAAGACGTGACCGTCATCGATCAGGATGGTCGTGTGCTTACCAGCTCGAGTGGAGCTGGGCCGAACATCGGTGACCAGCAGGCGATGCAGAAAGGCTTACAGCTGGAACTCGAGCGGAGTCTGGGTACATTGCTCGGTCAGGTCTTCGGCGAAGGCAACGTAGTTGTGCGGGTAGCTCCCGAGTTGGACTATGACCAGCGCACTACCCAAACAGTACGCTTTCAAGCCCCCCAGGGTGGGCAATCCGGCCTGGTCCGCAATTTGGAGGAGCTAAGCGAATACTACAGCGGCCAAGGCGGGACCGGCGGCCAACCAGGAACAGGAACCAACGGCAATGGCAGCTACGAGACGCCAAGTGGGGGCGAAAGCTCTACTACTTCTGAGACCAAGCAAAGAACGATTACATACGAACTAGACGAGATACGTGAGACCATTACCTACGCCCCTGGACAGATTAGACGGCTATCTGTTTCGGTGATCGTGAACAAAGCTGACTTGGGGGCACAGGCGGAAAGTATCAGGCAAGCGGTTCAGGCGGCAATCGGCTATGATCTTTCCCGTCAAGACGTCGTCTCTGTACAAGCTATGCCTTTTAACAATGAAACTGAGGCGCCGCCGGTTATCCCTGCAGCGTCACCCTGGTACGAAACATTTGCCTTCAAAGTTGGCATGGGCGTGCTCCTGGCGGTCGTAGCCACGTTGTTGCTCAGGTCTCGAAGACCGTCTGCAAACGTGCTTGTGGAAGAGTTGCGTCCCGCACCTGTCGCCGCTACCGTAGAGAATGCTATTGGGCAGCATGAGATGCCCCTGCCGGTTGAGACAGAAGCTCAGCGTTTACGCAAACATCTGGAGAAGATGGCTAAACAGAAGCCTGAGGAGTTCGCCGGGCTGATTAAATCCTGGCTTAATGAGGAGAATTGACCATGCCACCACGAAACCCTGGTATGACTGGAAGGCAGAAGGCGGCCGCGCTGCTGATCAGCCTTGGGTCGGAAGTCTCAGCTGAGGTTTTCAAGCATCTGGATGAAGACCAAATTGAACAGCTAACGCTTGAGATTGCCAATTCGCGCAAGATTAATTCCGACGAACGGGAACGCATTGTGGAAGAGTTTTATCAGATGTGCCTTGCTCGCGATTACATTTCCCAAGGCGGTATTGACTACGCCAAGGACGTACTCACCAAAGCCCTCGGTAACGACAAGGCGCTTGATATCATCAACCGCCTGACGGCTTCCTTGCAGGTAAGGCCCTTTGATTTTGTCCGCAAGACCGACCCGTCTCAACTGCTTAACTATCTGCAGGGAGAGCATCCACAAACAATTGCGCTTATCCTATCGTTTCTACCAGCAGATCAGGGTGCAGTAATTCTGTCTTCCCTATCGCCTGAGTTGCAGATCGACATAGCTAAGCGGATTGCTCTGATGCAGCGTACTTCTCCAGAGATGATCCGGGAGATTGAGAAAGTGTTGGAGAGGAAGCTTTCCACTCTAGTTGGCCAGGACTTTACTGCTATCGATGGCTTGTCTACTGTTGTGCAGATGCTGACTAGGGTCGACCGAGGTACAGAAAGGACTATTCTGGAAAGCCTGGAAGTCCAAACACCCGAACTAGCTGAAGAGATCAAGAAACGGATGTTCACATTCGATGACATTGCCTTGCTCGACAGCCGTGCCATGCAGCGGGTACTGCGTGAGGTCGATAACAAAGAACTGGCCTTGGCGCTTAAGGTGGCTAGCGAAGATGTTAAGGAACTGGTCTTCAGCAGCGTATCGAAGCGCTTTGCTGAGACGTTGAAGGAAGATATGGAGTTCATGGGTCCGGTGCGCTTGCGCGACGTGGAGGAAGCACAGCAGCGGATTGTTAATATCATCCGCAGGTTGGAAGACTCGGGTGAGATCGTCTACAGCCGGGGAGGAGGGGATGAGGTCGTTGTCTAGGGTCTTTAAGTCGCATGAACTTGCCATGGAATCTCCCAGGCGTTTGAGTCTGGTAGTTAATGAAAGAGATCAAGACAACAGTCAGGCCGTCAGCCCACCTGTGGAAAAGGCTGAAGAAGCAGCCAGCGTCTTGGCAGTTGCCAACGCGGAAGCAGAAGCTATCGTACAAGCAGCACGCCTGGAAGCAGAAAAAGTCTTGCTGGAGGCAAACGAGCAAGCAAAGGCGCTACAGCAGACAGGATACAACGTTGGGCGGGAGCAGGGATATCAGCAAGGCCTGCAGGATGCCACGCAACATACCGAGTCGAAGTTACGCGAGGCACAGTCACTTTGTCAGCAGTTGTTGCAGAAGGACCAGACCCTGCTGCAACAGTCGCAAGCAGAGGCCCTGGAGTTGGCTATGGCGATCGCGGAGCGCGTGATAGGACTCAAACTGAGTTCCGACGACCAAGCCGTACAGGCCGCGCTCAAGCAGGTGCTAAAGGCGGCGCAGGGTGCCCGCGAAGGACTGCTGCGAGTCTCAGCTCAAGACTTTGCGCACATATGGGAAAAAAGGCAGGAATGGCGCAGTTTGCTGCCAGGTCTGCGAGAGCTGCAGATTGAGCATGACCCTTCGCTACAACCAGGAGACCTTGTGTTAATGACTAACAGTGGCACAATCGATGCGCGGGTAGCTGTAGTCCAGGAAGAAATCGCAGCTCAGTTGCTGCCAGCCGGAACCAACGATGGACTGGAAGGCTGATTTTCTGAGGAGTGTGGATGGCCTTAACCCTTATCGCAGACTGGGTGAAGTCAAGCGTGTGGTAGGGTTGACCATAGAATCCCAAGGGCCGCGGGTGCAATTAGGCGAAGTCTGCCATATCTCCCGCGGGGATGGCAGTCATCTTGCGGCCGAGGTAGTTGGCTTTCGAGACGATACCATCCTGCTCATGCCGATTGGAAATGCAGATGGGCTTTCGCCTGGTGCTACAGTCACTGCCACCAACAAGCCTCTATCGGTAGGCGTAGGGCCCGAACTGCTCGGACGGGTGCTGGATGGACTCGGAAACCCCATGGATGGAGCAGAGCTGATTACTGCTCGGTCCTACCCACTCTCTGCGGAAGCTCCTCACCCGCTTAGCCGCCCTCGGATAACCAGAGCTATCTCTACCGGAGTTCGTTGCATCGACAGCTTGCTGACCGTGGGTGAAGGGCAGCGTGTGGGAATATTTGCAGGTAGCGGTGTCGGCAAGAGCACCTTGCTTGGTATGCTGGCCCGCAATGCTTCGGCAGACATTAACGTAATTGGTCTTATCGGCGAGCGGGGCCGCGAAGTGAGAGAATTCATGGAGCGGGATCTGGGGCCAGAGGGGCTAAAGCGTTCCGTAGTCGTGGTTGCCACCTCCGATCGCCCAGCGCTAGTCCGTCTCAAAGGCGCCTTTGTGGCTACAGCGATTGCAGAGTACTTTCGCGATCAAGGCAGACGCGTGCTTTTAATGCTTGACTCACTGACGCGCTTTGCCATGGCCCAACGGGAAGTAGGCCTGGCAGTAGGAGAACCACCTACCAGTCGTGGCTATACGCCGTCAGTCTTTGCCCTGATGCCTCGTCTGCTGGAGAGGAGCGGGACGTCAGAACATGGCTCTATCACCGCCTTCTATACCGTACTTGTAGACGGTGATGATCTCAATGAACCAATTACTGATACCGCTCGCGGCATCTTGGATGGTCATATAGTGCTTTCCAGGGATCTGGCCAATCGCAACCACTACCCCGCCATCGATGCTCTAGGCAGCGTCAGTCGGCTCTTTACGGAACTGGCGGGTCCAGAGCAAAGGGCAGCGGCCGGAAAACTGCGGCGCCTGCTGGCCGTATATCGTGAGAATCAGGATCTAATTAACGTAGGGGCATATCGGGCTGGCAGCAGTCAAGAGATCGATGAGGCGGTAGCTCTATTACCGTCTATCAACAGGTTATTGCAGCAAGCCGCTGATGAGAGTGTGCCCAAAGATACATCAATCAAGAAGCTGTTGGAGATTGCAGGAGGGAATGGTCATTGACCAGGTTTCAATTCCGGCTAGCGCAAATCGAGCGTCTGCGCCAAGCTGAAGAAGCGATGGAGAAACGGGTGTTACAGGAGAGGCTGACCGCACTGATGCAGGCAGAGTCTACCTTGGCAGAGGCGAGGAACCGCTTGTCCGACTACAGCAAACGCCTCAGCGCCCGTGGCCAGCAGCCGGTGCCAGCCAATCTCCTGGCCAACTATCGTCAATGGTACAACTGGCTGCTCGACCGGGTACATGCTCAGGCAGAAGTCGTTTCCCAGCGGCAAGCAGACGTTGATGAACAGAGGGAAAGAGTACGTCGGGCCAGGCTGCAGACCAGGACCCTAGAGCAGCTGCGGGACAAACAGGTAGCGGAGCACAGGCAGAGTAGCGCTCAGGATGAACAGAAACAGCTGGATGACCTCGCTTTACAGCGCGGGCCTGCCAGGATGGGAGATCGGCGTTGATGCAGAAGAGCAAGAAACCGTTTCCATGGGTAACAGTAATCTTGTTGCTAGTGCTAATTGTTGCAATAGGCGGTGTAAGCACTGTGCTTGTCGGTAGAGCTCTGGGTTGGTGGTCCTATGCTGACCTGCCGGTGATAGGCCGTTTCTTCCCGGAAGCGCAGGTGCCGGAAGATAACCCACCAGCAGATGATCCACAAGACACCATTGCCAGCCTGCAGGCTGAACTACAGAGCCGCGAGTTGCGCCTGTCTGAACTCTCCAGTTTGCTTGACAGCAAGTCCCAGGAGATTGCAGCCTTACAGTTAGAGATAGAGCAGTTGGAACAACAGCTTGTACAGGCAGAGGAGCAAACCGTTGACAAAGAACGACAAGCTACAGCTCGTATGTTCGAGAACATGCGCCCGGAACAGGCAGCAACCATCCTGACCAACTATACTAATCAAGAGGTTTTTGCGCTGCTGATGCTAATGCCTTCGGAGACAGCGGGCGCGATTCTGGCAAAGTTTGACCCGGCCCGGGCTGCTGCCATTGCAGCCCTGCCGCGTTAATAATCCAAGGGACACGAAGGGAGGTGAATGAATGCAAAATGTAGCCATTTTCGCCGCAGTACCGTCCCAATCGGTGCAGGTGGTGTCGGATGGCAAACCCGTCGAAAAGTCCGGCAAGGGCTTCCTGGAGCAGCTGATAGGGAAACTGACCGAACAACAGGGTCAACTGGTTAGTCAGCAGCCTCAGGAGTCAGTAGCGGCGACAACGCAGGATGGGCCAGACACAGAAGATTCAAAAGCTGCAGCTATGAACGGCATGCTGGCAATGTTGCTTTTCCTACCAGTGCACCCTATGCAACCGACCGTAGAGTCACCTAATGAAACGAGTAGCAAAACCGGTCAGGAACAGGCAAGACTCTCTCTGGAGCTCATACAACAGGCCGAGACCCAGCCCATGATTGGTTTGACCGGCGATGACCCGGCTGTAAGTCAGCAAGCTGAGCTGGTGAAGTCGATCGCAAACGGACAGGACGCACTAGTAGCAACTGAACCGGGTGCTGTAGTAGATATGCCTAATGACTCAGCCTGTGCAGCAGCCACAGTTGCTGGCAAGCTAGCCTGGAAGCCGCAGGCAGCTGTTACCACATCAAGCAACAAACTGGTGCATTCCCAGGCCAGTGACATGGTCGCACATCTGTGGAAACAGTCGCAGATTGTCAGGCAACAGACTACACGTCAGGCTTCCAGTACAGGAGCGGCAGAGAGTGTTGAGCTGGAACAAGCTGTTAGCCTGCCTGATGCTGCTACAGCTCTGACAGTTGCGGGTATGCAAACTGAGGTAGTAGAGAGGCCTGTGCCTAAATCTCTTGCCGAGGTTGTTGCAGATGCTGCCCCTCAACCAGTCAACGCTGACTCAGGCAGGGGACAGGCGTCGGGTGATTCTAGACAGGCAGACACCAATACGCTCAGTAAGGGCCCTCAAATAGTGCCTGCTCAGTTAACGGGTCAGGAAGAAGTGCAAACTGGCAGCAAGCCGGCCGCCCGCTTTGCAGAAACCCTCAAGAGCGTGATGGAAACTTCTGTACAGCAACCTAAACCTCAGGAGCCAGAGCCAGTGCCGCCAGAGATTGATATCGCAGGGTTTGCTGGAGTGAAACCTCTCAGCACTACTGACGGCGTGGGTAACGCGCACCAATCGGGCATCGCCCATCACCAAGTCAAGGCCTGGCCAAGCCCTCACGAACAGGTTCTAAAAGGGCTGGAGAGCGGCATTCGGCAACTGCAGACTACCAGAGCAGGTGAAAGAACCACGGTCAAACTGCAGCTTTTCCCAGAGGAACTGGGAGAGGTACGGGTCAGACTGGAACTAGTTGGCCGCACTGTCACAGCGCAGTTTGAAGCGAGCTCTACAGCCACCGCCAACCTGCTCAAGGATGGCCTACCGATTCTTCGTCAGGCGCTGGACGCTCAAGGGTTCACCGATGTCTCGCTGACTGCAGGTTTCACTGGGAGCTTCGCTCAGGCAAGAGAGGGGCGTGATGGTAATTCTCCGAGGCACCAGGCACGGGGAAATCACGTCAAGATGGAGCAGGTTGTGCCAGAGGCAGCTGTACGAGAAACTCAATCAAAGTTGGCCGATCGAAGGTTGGATTATAAGCTCTAAGCTATTGAAGGAAAGGGGAAACAAGATGAGTTCAGTCAGTGGAGTAGCTAGTACAGCACAAGCTCAGCAGGTCAGCTTCGGAAAAAATGATCTGCTAGGCAAAGATGCTTTCTTTCAGTTATTGGTCACTCAGCTGCGCCATCAAGATCCGCTTGCACCTATGGATGATAAGCAATTCATCTCACAGATGGCACAGTTCAGCGCACTGGAACAGGCACAAAACAACACTGCTCAGGTGATTAAGCTGAATGCGCTAGCCATGCTGGGGCGTGAAGTGACAGTTAACCCGGGTGATGGTAAGGATTTGGTGCTTGGAGCCGTAGAGCGCATTCTGACACTGGATGGCAGTACCAAACTGATGGTGGCAGGACAGTTGTATACAGTTGACCAGGTGGTTGAGGTCAGCTAAGGAGGTTGTAACATGGTAGACCGCCCAGAAATGCAAAGAAGAATATTCCCAACACCACAGCCAATCATGCGACCAAGTGCTCCCGGAGCACCGGCAAAAGCGCAGGGCACACCGCAGAAATTTGATGCCTTACTACAAGCCGAGCTGGCTCAGATTCGCTTCTCCAAACATGCCACAGAGCGCCTGCAAAGTCGCCAGATCAATCTGCAGCCGCAGGACTTGTTGCGTCTCTCACAAGCTGTGGACCAGGCAGCCAGCAAGGGTGCCAGGGATTCCCTCATCATGATGAATCAGGCAGCCTTCATTGTCAACGTTCCCAACCGGACGGTTGTGACGGCAGTGGACGGTGGGAGCCTCAAACAGAATGTCTTCACCAACATCGATAGCGCAGTCATCCTAGATTAACACAGGGCTGGACCTCACTGAGGAAGCCCACATGCCGGGTCGAATGACAGAGACCCGCTATCTTCCAAGGCTAATGGCTAAGCGGCACAAGGTGCATGGGCACCCTAATTGGCGCTTGGACATGCCTTTACAGCAAAGGAGGTCATTTTTCATGCTTAGATCAATGTACTCCGGTGTTTCCGGGTTGCGAAACCACCAGATCCGATTGGACGTAATCGGTAACAACATCGCTAACGTTAACACCATCGGCTTTAAATCGAGCCGTGTCACCTTTAAGGACGTGCTCAGCCAGACTTTACGTGCTGCCACCCGTTCCCAATCCGGCCGTGGTGGCATGAACCCGGTGCAGGTAGGCCTAGGTATGTCTATCGCCAGTATCGATACCAACCATACCCAAGGCAGCATGCAATCAACCGGTAAAACGACCGACCTGGGGGTAGACGGAAACGGCATGTTCGTCCTCAGGACAGGTAATCGCACCGTGTTTACCCGGGCTGGCAACTTTGACCTGGATGAGAACGGCTACCTGGTGGTTCCAGGCACTGGGATG
>JAWLDB010000113.1:0-8618 GCA_041686915.1 Bacillota bacterium | reverse complement strand
TATAGGGATTAGCCCAGTGCGCAAAAACTGCAACACGCAGGGACTGTTACTTTTTTATGTTTACTTTGTGTGACGACGTTGTCATGAAATTGCTACAAGCTTCACAATTACATGGATTGCAGGGATTGTGACAATAGTGTTGAAACAATTATGACAATAGTGTTATATTTCAGTTAAACACTGCGTTTTATATACAAGGGAAAGAGGTGCGACGCATATGTCAACTCCTAATGTAGGAATTGTTAGCATTGGGTTATATATTCCGGAACACTACATGACCGCCAAGGAAATATCAGAGGCAACCAAGGGCTATTGGGCTGAAGATGCTGTGAAAGCAAAACTGGGCATTAACAAGAAACCCATCCCCGGTCCGGATGACGGCACGCAGGAGATGGGGGTCAAGGCCGCGCTCGACGCCTTACATAGTGGCAACGTGGATCCAAAGGAAATCGATGTAATCCTTTGTGTCGGTGAGGAGTGGAAGGAATACCCGCTGACTACCTCAGCCATGTACATCCAGGGACAGATTGGTGCCGTGAACGCCTGGGGCATCGATGTGCAAAACCGCTGCTGTACGACTGTCGCTGCCATCAAAATGGCCAAGGATATGCTGACCGCAGACGATGAGCTAAGCACCGCGATGGTCGTCGGGGGATACCGCAATGGTGACTTTGTGGATTACGCCGACAAAGACATGTCGATGATGTATAACCTTTCGGCCGGTGCTGGTGCCCTGATTCTACGCAAAGGTCATGACGAAAACGTAGTGCTCGGTTCGCACCTGATTGGCGATGGTACCATGGCTCGCGACGCGGGCGTCGAAATCGGCGGCATCAACCAGCCGTTCACCTGCGATAACGTCTCTGAAGGCTACAAATCTCTCCGCCTGATGAACGCCGAGAACATGAAGAATCGGCTGAATGAAGTCTCCATGCCTAACTGGTTCAAGTGTATCGACGAAGCCTTGCGCAAATCCGGCGGCCTCACCCGCCAGGACATTGGTTACCTGGGAGTGCTGCATTTTAAGAAATCCATGCATGACTACATGCTGAAAGAGCTCGGGTTATCAGACGAACAGTCCATCTACTTGTCCGACTACGGCCATATGGGGCAGATTGATCAGATGCTGTCTCTCAAGCTTGGCCTTGAACAAGGCAAGATTTCCGATGGCACCGTGGTCATGCTGATCGCAGCCGGCATCGGCTATGTATGGTCCGCTGGCGTAATTCGCTGGGGTAAGGCTCGTTAGAGTCGTCTCAATACACTAGAGAGGGTGTTGGCATGCAGATCTTTTTTCAGAACGTGATTGGCGGGATCGAAGCCGGTAGTCTGTACGCCTTGGCAGCGCTAGGTCTAGTGCTAATTTACCGCACAGCCAAGATGTCTAACTTCGCACAGGGCACCATTGGCATGTTTAACGCCTACATCGCCTACTTCATCCTGGCTAAAACCGGACTACCGCTCCCGGTGGTAGCTGTGCTAACTGTGCTGGCTGCCTTTGTCGTCGGCGCGGTGATTGAGCTGTTAATCATGCGCAAGGCTTCCTCATCCACTACCATGGGGAAACCGATACTTACCCTCGGCCTGATAATCATCTTCCAGGGCCTGGCCCCGATGATTTTTGGCCCGATACCTTTTCAGTTTCCGCGCTTCATCCAAAATCCCGCCATGGATATCGGTGGGGTGAAGATGTTGCCCAACACCCTGTTCGTGATTGCCGTCACCGTGGTGTTGGTAGGCGTCCTCTTCTACATCTTGCAGAACACGAAGTGGGGCTTGGCTGTGCGGGTCACGGCAGCGAATGAAACGACTGCCCGTCTGATGGGAGTGCCTACTCGCATGGTTTCCCTAGGGGCGTGGGCGATTGCTACCGCTCTCGGTGCGCTGTCGGCAATCATGGTGGCGCCGCTGACCAGTGTAACGGTCAGCATGATGGAAACGATCCATCTGAACTCGTTTATCGCCGCTATTTTGGGCGGTTTCTCTACCTTCCACGGACCGGTCGTTGGTGCGTTCATCCTTGGCATAGCCAATAACCTGATTTCGTACTATATCTCCTCCAAGTGGGTTGTAGCAATTCTCTACTCTTGCATTCTGGCCTTTACCATCTTTAAGCCGCAGGGCCTGTTCGGCAAGAGATATGTGAAGAAGGTGTAGGGGGTAGCCATGCAAAACAAGCGTTTCAATCTTAAGGCACTCCTTGGCAGCCGTTACGGTCAGTACATTCTCTTTGGGATTATCCTGGCAGTACTGCCTTTCATCCCTGGGATGACCAGTTCAAACGTCACTATGCTAGGCAGTATGGTCTATTTCTCCGTTGTAGCTCTAGGCTTTCAGGTGCTGCTCGGGTACTCCGGGCAGATCTCTCTCGGCCATACAGCTTTCATCGGGGTAGGAGCCTACATATCTGGCTACATAGTGCAGGTGCTGCATCTACCTTGGCCGTTGGCTTTCATCGCCGCAGCTGTCATTCCGCTCTTGCTCGGCCTGCTGCTTGGGTTGATTGCACTTCGCCTAGAGGGCTATTACCTGGCTATCGCTACCCTCGGTCTGGCTGAGTCAATCCGGATTGTCTTTATTGAGGCAACTCCTATCACCCGGGGCTTCTCAGGTTTCTCGGCCCGCTACCCCATCCTGTTTGGCATACAACTGACCAAGCAAATGACTTTTGTGTTGATGGTAGCAGTGCTGATAGGCCTAATGATTATCGTCTATAACTTCATTAATGCTTCCACTGGGCGTGCCCTGGCAGCCATGCGCTCTTCAGAGGCAGCTGCCCAAGCCATGGGTATTAGCCTTTTCAAGTACAAGCTGATGACGTTTGCCATCTCTACTGCCTTTGCCGGTATGGCAGGCTCGCTGTATATGCATTTCTTCCGCTACTCCGATCCAACTATCTGGAACTCGGGGATCTCCCTCAACCTGGTAGTCGCCTGCATCGTTGGCGGAATGGCCAGCATCGAAGGCGCGGTACTTGGCGCAGCTTTCGTAGTCCTGATGCCGGAGATATTGAAAGTGGTGCCAATACTCAACCGCTTCCACGGCGCGCCTTTCGTCGTCTCAGGTGTAGTAATCATCCTCGTGCTGCTGTATTATCCGGCCGGCCTAATCCACGCCGCCAGAAAGCTTCCGGCAATGCTCAAGCAGCTGGCCGGCAGGCGCAAACCAGCAGCGGAAAGGGGTGTGGGGCATGACAGCCACTGAGTCAGTACTTAAGATCGAAAACCTTTCCATATCTTTCGGCGGATTGAAGGCGGTAGATGGCCTCAGCTTTTCAATCAATGAGCAAGAGATCTACGGGTTGATTGGTCCAAACGGTGCCGGCAAGACCACGGTCTTTAACTGCATCACCAAGTTTTATAGTCCCGACACAGGCGCTGCCTGGTTTAAGACCAAGCAGGGCAAGGATGTTAATCTAATTGACTACCGTGTACACGATATCGTGGGTTTAGGCATGGTGCGCACTTTCCAAAACGTAGAGCTGATCAAGGAACTGAGCATCCTGGATAACCTGCTGATTGGCGCCCACTCATTGTTTAAACATGGATTGTTCGCCCAGGCGTTGCGCCTGCGCCGCGCCGTTGCGGAAGAGGAGCAGTTCAAACAGAAGGCCCTGAGCATCCTGGAGTACATAGGTCTTGGTGGCAGGGGGCATGAGCTCGCAGGTGGGCAACCTTACGGGACGCTCAAGCGTATCGAGCTAGGGCGCACTCTGATGTCCGACCCCAAGCTGATCATCCTGGATGAACCGGCTGCAGGCCTGAACGACACAGAGACCCGGGAGCTGGCCCAACTGATTCGGCGTATCCGCGATGACTATGGCTGCGCTGTGCTGCTGGTCGAACATGACATGGCGCTAGTGATGGATATCTGCGATCGGATTTGTGCCATTTCCTTTGGCAAGAAACTTGCAGAGGGCACCCCGGCCGAGATCAGGCGCAACCAAGCCGTGCAAGAAGCTTACCTGGGAAAGGATGATTAGGCCATGGCGGAGCAACCGATTCTCAAGCTAACCGATGTGGAAGCCGCTTACGGCCATATCCAAGTGCTGAAAAAGGTCAACATTGAGGTGCCTAAGGGTAAGGTCGTTGCGCTGCTCGGGGCAAACGGGGCGGGCAAGACTACCACCCTGCGGGCTATCACCAGCCTGGCTAATGTGGTCGGCGGGAAGATTGAGCTCGAGGGTGAGGACATAACCCGGCTCTCAACCGAGCAGATCATCGCCAAAGGGGTTGCTACCTCTCCGGAAGGGCGGCAGGTTTTTCCTGAGCTGACCACCCTCGAGAACCTGGAAATTGGCGCTTTCACCTTAGGTAACCGCAAACAGATGAAGGCAAATCTAGAACGTGTCTATGGTTACTTCCCTCGCCTCAAGGAGCGGGCCAAGCAGATTGCCGGCACCCTCTCCGGCGGTGAACAGCAGATGCTGTCCATCGGCCGGGCCTTGATGGCCAGCCCCCGAATCCTGCTCCTCGACGAGCCCTCGCTAGGACTCGCTCCGATGATTGTGCGCGATATCTTCAAGATCATTCAGGACCTGAACGCCGAAGGCACAACCATCCTGATCGTCGAGCAGAATGCCCTGCAGACTCTTAAGGTGGCGCATTACGCCTACATCCTGGAGGTCGGCAATATCATTCTGCAAGGAACGGGTGAAGAACTATTGAACAATCCCAGCGTCAAGGCAGCCTATCTCGGCGGCCACGTACATTAGGCAACAGATGGCAGCTGGCCACTGCCATTTGAGCGATAAGAAAGAAAACAAGGAGGATGAGTATTCCTGTGAAGAAGGCACTAATTCTCGTAATGGCATTTGCTCTGCTACTAGTAGGTTGTTCCGCCAAGCCTGTGGGTGTGACGAACACTGAGATCATCGTCGGCACGCCTTTGGCTGTGTCCGGTCCTTATGCAGTTGTTGGCGTTCCGTTCCTCGATGGTATCAGCTCCTACTTTAAGATGGTTAACGACGCAGGTGGCGTGCATGGCCGCACCATCAAGCACCTCACAGAGGATCATGAGATGAGCGTCGAGAAAGGCGCAGCCGCCGTTGACAAGCTGATCAACGACGAAGAAGTGTTTGCTCTCGTCGGCCACTTCGGTACTCCGGTTGTTAACGCTACCATCGGCGATATCATGGAGAAAGGCACTCCGGCTGTCTACTTCGCTACCGGTTCTGGTAAGCTGTACAGCGAAAACGCTACGGATGGCCATGAGGTTCTCTTCCCTGTTCAGCCCATTTATCCGATGGAAGGCCGCATTCAAGCTGCTTACGCCAAGTACTACTTCGGCGCTAGCAAAGTAGGCGTTATCTATACCAACGACGACGCTGGTCAGGATCTGCTTGGCGGCGTGAAGAGCGAAGCTGAGAAGATCGACCTGGCAGTCGTAGAAGAGTCCATTCAGCCAGGTGCTACTGACGCTACTTCTCAGGTCTTGAAGATGAAGACCGAGAACGTAGATATGATCATCTACTGTGGTATGCAGGCTACTTACAAGGCCGTCGCCACCGCCATGGAGACCCAGGGCTTGATCAAGCCGGTCCTGATGTCCTACATCAATGCTGACCCGACCCGCCGCGATGACACTGTGGCTAACGCTCCGACTGTGCTTTCTGAGGGCGGCGTTTACGCTACCGGTTGGGTGAAGTTCTCTGCTATGAGCACCCCGGACTTCCAGAAGTTCCAGGAAGCTATGATTGCAAACGGCAAAGACAACTCCGTGATGATCGGTCATGCTTGGGCTGGTTGGACAGCTGCCCATATCTTTGTGGAAGGCCTCAAGCGCGTCCCGGAAAACAAGATCACCTGGGAAGAGTTCATCAAGGCTATGGAGAAGGCTCCGTTCCAGACTCCGTTTGGTGGCGGCCTCAACTATGCCAACAGCGCCCGCCTCGGCGTGCAGCAGTTGAACCTGGCCAAGATGGATGCAGCAGCTCCTGCTGGCTGGATCCCAGAGCAGGACGACATGAGAGGCATCGAAGAAATCAGTCAGATGGACCCAAAGTAAGCCAATCACTGGATAGCAACAGCACGGCGCCGCTCCCGAGAGGCGCGGCGTCGTGCACCTTGTTTCCCAACTTCACGCGACAGGAGGTTCTGCAGATGATTAGGGACTATCCACTCAAGACGATAGCACTGCCTGGTGGAGAGACTCTGGCCTATCGGGAAGCCGGCGCGGGTGAAAAGACATTGCTCCTGATTCACGGAAACATGAGCTCTTCGTTGCATTATGACCTGCTGATCGAACAGTTGGAGCGCCAGTATAAGCTTTATGCGGTCGACCTGCGCGGCTTTGGCAGCTCGACTTACAACCAGGGAGTTGAATCTCTCCGGGACTTTGCCCGCGACGTAGCTGAGTTTGTGCAAGCCAAAGGCATTGGTAAGTTCTATGTGGCAGGCTGGTCTACCGGCGGAGGTGTAGCCTTGGAGCTGGCTGCCGACCTGCCTGATCAGGTAGAAGGCGTCATCCTGATTGAGTCAGTAGGGGTCATGGGTTATCCGATGTTCAAGAAGGATGCAGCTGGACAGCTAATTCTCGACCAGCGTCTGCGTACGCGCGAAGAGATTGCCGCTGACCCGGTGCAAGTGCTGCCTATCCTGCGCGCCTATGCTACTGGAAACCGGGAAATGCTCAGGGCCATCTGGAATGCCGCCATTTACACGCAGAAGCAACCAGAAGCTGAGCGATACGAACGGTATCTCGATGTAATCATGCAGCAGCGTAACCTGGTAGATGTCGACTACGCGTTGGTCACCTTCAATATGACCGATGAGCATAACGGCGTTGTATCCGGCAGCCAACGCCTTGACCTGGTCAAGGGGCCTGTGCTGGTCATTCATGGTGACAAGGACATGGTCGTGCCGCTTGCTTTTAGTCAACAGACCGCACAGAAATTGGGGGACCGGGCAACGCTGGCTATCATCCCGGGAGTTGGCCACTCTCCGTTGACAGATAACCTGCCGGAGCTCGTCCGTCTGATTACAGAATTCATCGACTGACACCCTTGTGGAAGGATGTGAGCCTCATAAAAGATTACCAATCAAAGCTCATCACGGTGCAGGAAGCTCTTAGCAAGGTGAAGTCAGGGGACACGATCGTTGCCGGTCTGGCTTCAGCTGAGCCCCGCGCCTTCCTGGCAGAGTTGCATACCATCGCTGATCGGGTGAAGAACGTCACCGTCACCACCTGTCTCCCGATGCTGGATGCAGAGTACTTTCTGAACCCGCAGTATAAGGACTCATTCCGTATGGATGGCTGGTTCTATACGGCCCCGATGCGTAAGGCACATCAAAACGGTAACATTTCGTTCATTCCCAACCACCTGCATTTGGCCAGTCGCAAGCGCCTGGTGCATTCTCAGACCAACATCTACATCGGTAACGCGACACCGCCTGATAAGCACGGATACATCTCGCTCTCTCTAAGTAACGTCTATGAGAAGCGGATGGCGGAAGCGGCCGACCTGGTGATCCTTGAGATCAACCCCAAGCTGCCGCGCACTTTCGGCGATCTGGAGGTCCACATCGATGACGTAGACTATTTGATTGAAGTCGATTATGACATTCCAGAGCTGCCGGATATAGCTCCCAACGAAAAAGACCTGGTGATCGGGCGGTCTATTGCTGACATGATCAACGATGGCGACTGCATTCAGCTTGGCATTGGCGGTATCCCGAATGCTGTGGCTGTGTCACTGACAAGTAAGAAGGACCTTGGGGTGCATACCGAGATGTTCACCACCGGAATGATGCAGTTGATGCGAGCTGGCGTAATCACCAACAAGCGCAAGACATTGCATCCCGGCAAAGCCGTCTGCTGCTTTGCGCTCGGAACCGGCGAGCTATACGACTTCATCGACAACCATCCAGCCATTATGGTCCTCGATGGCGCATACGTAAACGACCCGGCGGTAATCGAGCATAACGATAATCAGGTGTCCATCAATACCACCATCGAGATTGATCTGACTGGCCAATGCTGCTCCGAATCCTTGGGGCCGGTGCAGTTCAGCGGTACCGGTGGGCAGTCGGACACCGCGATTGGGGCGCAGCGCGCCAAGAATGGCCGCTCCTTCATCGCGTTATACTCAACAGCCAATGTACGTAACCCAGAGACCGGTCAGCGGGAAGAAATCTCCAAGATCGTCCCCATGCTCAAACAAGGCGCAGCTGTTTCCCTGTCGCGCAATGACGTCGACTACGTCGTCACCGAATATGGAGTGGCAGCTCTGCGCGGAACCAACATTCAGGAGCGGGTAGAACGCCTGATTGCCATTGCTCATCCCAAGTTCCGCGATGAGCTGCGGCAGCAAGCCAAGGAAATCGGCTATCTCCCAAAGGGGTAGGTGAAGAGCATGCCATACTTTCAGTTTGAGGGAAAAGACGTCTACTACGAGGTGCACGGGCAGGGTGAGCCGCTGTTGCTGTTAAACGGCATTTTTATGAGCACTGCCAGTTGGGCCGCGTTCATCCAGTCCTACTCGCGGAGCAACCGGCTAATACTGGTCGACTTCCTCGACCAAGGCAGGTCACAGAAGCTTTCGGGCGAGTATAAGCAAGACATACATGTCGAGACAATCCGTGCATTGCTTGGGCAACTTGAGCTGCCACAAGTCAACG
>JAWLDB010000112.1:0-8621 GCA_041686915.1 Bacillota bacterium | reverse complement strand
CGGCAAGTACGGGTTTATGATAGTCTGCGTGCTTTATAGATAGCAGAAGGATAGATAGGGTAGAGGGGGTCTGTTGCTTGAAAATACTACTGGTGGATGACGATGCTCTGATCCGTGACGGGCTGAAGTCGTTACTTGAACTTGAGGGGGATTTCGAAGTTTGTGGTACTGCTGCTAACGGCCAGGAAGCCTTTGAACTCTGCAAGCAACACCGGCCAGACATTGTGCTGATGGACATCCGTATGCCCGTCCTCGACGGTGTGCTGGGTACGAAGCTGATCAAGCAGAGCCTGCCAGAGACCAAGGTTGTAATCCTCACCACCTTCAAGGATGACGAGTATGTGCGGGAAGCAATCAATAACGGCGCAGAGGGGTACATACTAAAGAGCCAGCCTTTCGCCAGCATCGCCAAGAGCCTGCGGGTAGTGGCTCAGGGTAATAGCGTGTTTGAGCGCGAGGTGGTGGAAGTGCTGCATTCCATGCTGCGCGGTGAGCGGAAGGTCAGTCCTGAAGAATACGGTATTTCTCCGCGTGAGTTTGAAGTGCTGCAGTTGGTGGGCGAAGGCCTGTCCAACGACGAGATAGGCGAGAAGCTATTCCTCAGCGCAGGCACCGTACGTAATTACGTCTCCGTGTTGCTCGAGAAGCTAAGCCTGAGAGACCGTACGCAGCTGGCCATCTTCTACAACCGGCATTTCTAGCACTTGGGATACATATAAACGGCTGGCAAGAGCCAGCCGTTCTTGCTGCTCGGACCTGGCTTAAGCCAGTTCCAGCGCTATCTCCATCATCTGAGTGAAGGTGTTCTGCCGATCCTCGGCCGACACGTACTGGTGGTCAACCAGCGAGTCAGAAACAGTTAGAATGCAAAGGGCATTGGCACCGGCGCGCGATGCGTTCATATAGAGCGCTGCTAACACGCCCATCTTGGCCCACTTCTTCCATGCTTCCGGATCATCATCATAGAAGATGTCGGAAGAGAGGATATTGCCCACCTTGACTTCAATGCCCTTCTGCTCCGCAACGTCCACGGCCTTTTTCAGCAGGGGCCAAGAAGCAGTGGGTGCATATATGCCCGGCAGACCGTACTGGCTGGCGTAGCCGGAGTTGGTTGAAGCCGACATACCGATGATGATATCGCGTACCTTGATGTCTGCTTGGAATGAACCGCAGGAACCAACGCGGATCAGGTTCTTTACCCCGTAGAAGTGGATCAGCTCATAGGAATAGATGCCAATTGAGGGCATGCCCATGCCGGTTCCCATCACAGAAACCTTTTTGCCTTTGTATGTACCGGTGTAACCAAACATGTTCCTGGTGGTGTTGAACTGAACCGGGTCTTCTAGATAGTTCTCTGCGATGAACTTGGCGCGCAGCGGGTCGCCCGGCAGCAGTATGGTTTCGGCGATTACTCCGCGCTGCTCAGTAACAGCGATGTGTGGCGTTGGTAGCATGAAATCACTCTCCTCAAACAATCTCGTCTGTTTCATTATAGAGTTTCTGGCAGGGTTAGTAAAACGCAGAGCCCCATACCTTGATATAACCTGTCCAGTAGCTTGCGTCGCTTATTGGAGTAATAGCCCAAGCGCACTGAGCTGCTGCCTCACAACCTCCACGAAGTGAGCGTGGTACTTGTTCCTCCGACGATTGTGAAGCATTCCGAGGCGCCGGACACCAATGGATAGTGTCCATAGGTCAACTTCCATTAGCTCAGCCTGTGTAAGGTCGGTGACTTCCCGATAGCCATCAAGCAACGCCTGAAACCCCTTGGGGCATCCTTCAACACCATCCTGCAGCTTGAAGTGGCCTAGGTCATAAAGCGGGCTGTGCCCCATAATCTCGCCGAAATCGATGATGCCGCTGTAGCAGCCGTGCTGGTGGAAGATATGGGTCAAATCAAAATCGCCGTGCACCAAGTGTGCTTGAGTGCGGCTCATAAGAGGGAAGGCAGTCTCCAACAGTTGCCCGACTGAGGCTACCTCTGTGGTTGTAAATGCATAGCCGCTCAAACGGCTCAAGTCCTGATCCAGGTGTTCGTAGTACGGGTCAGCAAAGCTGTGCTGCTCTCCTAGTAGTACTCCATCACGCTCCCGTTTCACCCAGCCAAAACCTTCAACCGGTACCTGATTGATCAGGGCCAGTTGCTCGCCCGCTTCTTGCATAATCCGCTCAAAACCGGACTCAGGCCAGCTATCCTGCACAGCTGCGCCCGGGACTTCTCCTGCAATCATCAGGGAGCGTCCGACTAGGTTGTTGCACGGCTCATAGTGGATAACCCTAGGAACCTTTACTCCCCGGCGGGTCAGGAGTTCATGGGCTCTCACCTCTCCCGCGAAAGTCTGGTCGTCTTCCGGCAGTATACGCAGGTAGTAGACTTGCTCCCCAAACCTGACCCGGTAAACAAAGGTGGATACTCCAGCTTTAACTTCCTCAAGAGTAACGATCGAATTAAAAAAACTCTCTGCAATTTGCTTTACCAGAGCGATATCTGGACGCTGCTTCGCCAATCGGACACCTCCTGCTTGATCGGCAAGAGAAGGGGATCGACCCTAATCTTGCGTTTCTTCATGCTTACCGTTGTTGGCAACTGCTACAGTAATAGATGCTGCCGCCCATATAAGCCTCTTTCTTCAGCTCACTGCCACAGACCGGGCAAGGATAGTGCAAGGTATTCTTGCTGAGACGGGTGACGTAGCCGCCTGGCTTCCCAAACAAGTCTTTCTCGGTATCGCGACCGCCTTGCTCAGCCATCTGCCTGATAGTCGACTTCAGGGTGTGGAACATGGTGTCTAACTCTTCATCGCTCAGTGATTCCATGCTCCGGCGCGGATGAATGCGAGCATTGAACAAGATATCCTGCAATACCCCGTTACCCAGGCCCGAGATACGCTGCTCAGTAGCCAGGAAAGCCTTGGCACTTTTCCTCCTGGTGGCGTCATCGAACAAGCCTGCAAAGTGCCTCTCATTAAAATCTTCGGTGAGAGGAGAGGGCTTGGCTTTGGCAGTCAGGTAGTAGGGGTTGGTGAACTCGCCGCTAGAGAAGGCCCAGAGACCACCATACATTTGGACTGAGCCGGTTAGGGCAGAACCATCGGTAAACTCAACCAGCAGTTGATGTTTTGGTGGCCGTTTTGCTCCCTTCGGAACTAATCGAAGTGCAACACCATCTCCAAACACCATGCTCGCGTCTTCAGCTTCCACCTCAACCAGGCCGCCATAGGATGCGGCAGCCTGTACTGTCTTACCGCGGAGCAGATTGCTGTAATCTGCCGGGTCACCATGATACCAGGCAAACTTATGGGGTGATTGGTTGGCTGTGGCTGATAGTATCTGCTTGCCAGCGAGGTGCTGCGTGATCTGCTTGGCCAGGACGTATGCTTCCGGTAGTTCAATCATTCTCACACCACCTTCTTGAGTCTTTTCAACTATCTGTTGCCATCTTTACTATTCTTCGATGATGGTTGCCCTGGGCCATTTCTCCTTGATTCGCTTCTCCATATACCGCTGTTGGTACTGTTCTTTAGTAACTTTAGTCGGGTTTCTGCGGAGGACCATATCAAATAGGTCTGTCAACCCGTAAGGAGCATAGATCAGTAGACTATCATCGGGTAAGAGGCGTACTGCTATGCAAGTGGCAGTTTCTGGCCATGAGCTGATTGCTTCTTCAGAGGACTGGTAAGGTGGGATGGCATGCCCGAAGTATTCCTCATGCCAAAGGTGCACCCGCGCCTGATTAACCACGTCCCACTCAACATCAGGTACGATTTCGCACAGTCTGGCAGTGGCCTGCATCTCAGGTACCTCACTCAGATCTTCGTTGTCAAAATAGGCCAGGTCCACATCACGCACAGGTGAACGGCCTGGCCAGCCATGCAGGTAGTCCCAAACGGTGTTGCGGATGACACCTGCGCCAATGTACCAGTCTGGTAAGTCGAGTATATGTGCGGCGCGTAAAACTCTCATCAAACGATCATCCTGCCGGATAATCTGCTCAAGTTGTTCGTTCAGCATATGAGATATCAGCACTTCATAACCCCCCTTGCTGTTAACAGTTGCTCGCGTTTGCTCGCGAGTCCTGCGGGTGTCTACAAACGCTATATACGCCGTAAGGAAGGAAATTCCTCTAGGCATAGATGACAGTGAGCCAAAGGGACAGTCCCTTTGGCTCACTTTTTGCATTAACCCTTCCTCGCGGCAGTTTGTACGCCCGCCAGCCTCACAGCCCAAGCCATCAGCTGCTCGTTATAGCGCCACCCTACATACAGTGCAATCATGGAAGCTACACCTACGGCGGCCCAAATCTGCCAGGGAAGTTGTAGCGCTCCACCACCAGTTAGGCTAGCCACCAGGACCCCAGGGCTACGGCAGGTAAGCACGAGAAATGCAAATACCCTGGCGCGCATCGGGGTTAGTCCCGCCAGCAGGCATAAAGCGTCGTCAGGCATCATGGGTAACAGAAAGATTAGAGCTACTGCCAAGATGCCCTTTCCGGATATGAGCTTCTCCAGCTTTCGGTACGTGCTGTTACCCACCAGGCGAACCACCAAAGGCTGTCCAAATACTCTGGCCAGGACAAATGCTAACATGGACCCTACCAAGAGGCCAATCAGGCTTAGCAGAAAGCCAGCCCCTTCACCAAACAGGTAGCCACCGGCCAGGCCTAGTGCAATCGCTGGGATTGGTGCGACGATGACTTGTGCCGCGGTTAGAAAAACAAACATTACTGGCGCCCACACCCCTAGGGTGTCCAGATAAGACTTAAGCAGCTCACGATTGCTGCAGAGGCGATAGAGGGCGGGGCCAAACCGCCATGCCAGGAACCCGATAACCAAGGCTGTGAGAACGTAAATCACTGGTTTGAATGATTGCTTCAAGACTGCTAAACCTCCTGTGCTGTACCAACCGGTCTGTCAGTATCTATGCAGAAGTATAGACATTGGTTCTGACAAACACCTTCGGCTTTTTCTTAAGACTTTCTTAAACGTAAAATTGTTCCAAAGAATGCGGTTTTTCTTGCGGCAGTCTATGCGCTTCAGGTATCATTTTCCTATCTACGGCGGGAAGTTGAGGGTGGCTTTATGGTCAGGGTTGAACTGGTAGAAGTATCAAGAGAAATGTTGCCTACGCTGTCTGAGCTACATGTTAGCTCGTGGCAAATCGCATACAGGGGGATGATCTCTGACGCATATCTTGACGCCATGTCAGCAGATAGATGGCTGACCCGGTGGCAGGAGCTGTTTGCCACCAAGCGTAGTGATGAGTGTGCCATTCTCGCCGACGGCAAGATTGTCGGGCTATGCATTTTGGGGCGCAGTCGGGACGATGAGCAACAGGTGGGTGAAGTCTGGGCTTTCTATCTGCACCCGAAGGCTTGGGGCAAGGGTTACGCTGATGCCGCGATGCAACAGGCGGTTAATCGCTTACGCCATGCTGGTTATACCAGCGCGTCGCTTTGGGTGTTGGAAGCAAACGTACGTGCCCGCCGCTTCTATGAAAGGGTAGGCTTCGTCTGGGATGGCTCACGCAAACAAATCACCGTTGGCGGCGAAGACCTGTGGGAAGTGCGTTATCGCCTAAGTCTGTGAAACGAAGGGACAGTCCCTTCGTCTCACTCCCGTGAAGAGGAGGGGAACTGCTTGAATGAGACGCTTACTGTCTCGCTTCGTCAGCTAGCACAGCGGATGAAGCCTGGCTGCAAAGTGCTCCGGAGCTGGCCGTTGACGGGTGGAGTCTCAGCACAAGTAATAGCTATGAAGGTGCTTATGGCCGACGGGGGTACCAAGGAGTTGGTTCTTCGGGTTCATGGGGAAAGGGATAGGCAGCAGAACCCGCAGGTAGCTGCTGATGAGTTTCGACTGTTACAGGCACTACAAGCTGCCGGGATACCCTCACCAGCACCTTTCTACCTTGACCAATCATGTGAAATGCTCCCTAACCCCTACCTGGTAGTTGAATATATCGAGGGTGAAACCAAACTAGCTGAGGGCGGGTGCGATGCCTGTCTTCGAGCATTGGCTTTACATCTGGCAGCGATACACAGGGTAAGAGTTGATTCGCTCCATTTCTTACCGCGACTGGCAGACCAAGTACTGGAGTTACTCGCCTTTTATCCCGCCAGTCATGGGCAACAACACATTATTGGCATTCTGCAGGCAGCTTGGCCATGGTCAACCAATCCGCTAGGCCTGCTGCACGGAGACTACTGGCCAGGTAATGTGCTGTGGCAGGGTGACAAGTTGATGGGTGTTATTGACTGGGAAGATGCAAAGCTCGGCGACCCCTTGGGTGATCTGGCCAACACCAGGCTGGAGCTGCTTTGGGCTCAGGGGGTTCCGGCCATGGACGGTTTCACAAAACACTATTGCTCTATCACTGATATTGACCTGTCTAGCCTGCTTTATTGGGACCTCTGGGTAGCGCTAAGGAAAACAAACCAGCTTTCTGAGTGGGGCCTTGACGCGCTCACCGAGCAGCGGATGAAGTCCGGGCTTGCTGTGTTTACCCAACAGGCATTGAAGGGATTAAGGTTATAGCGTAGGAGGAGAACGATGAGCGGAAAGAGCAAGGTTTTGAAGCTGGTGACGGGTGCTCTGTTACTGATGATCCTGACTATAGCGGGCTACATCTACATAGGCTTCTGGGGCAACCCGTTTGTCAAGATGACCATGCGTAGCAAGGTGATGGACTATCTAGGCGAGGCCTACCCATCAACCGAGTTTATCTTCGAGAGAGCGACCTATAACTTCAAGGTAGGCACATATGGCGGTGTAGTCTATCCAACAGCTGAACCCAAGATCAACGTGCATGTCGATAGAGCCGGGAACGGGGAGTTCAGGGACAACTTCCTGCGGGCCCGCCTGGAAAATGAGATGCTCGCGGCGGTAAAACCGCTAATTGAGATTCACATCCCTGATCCGAACATCTTCAGTACCGTTTTAGCCCGCAATGAGGCGCTGGACCCACAAGAGGTGCATTTCTCGCCAAATATGGATGCGGATATCTTTCTGGTAGTGCGCTGGAAAGGCGAGAGCATTAGCAAAGAGGCCTTTGCGGGGCAGGTCACGGCAACAGTTCGGCTCCTGCAGGATGGCAATTGGAATATAGATAATTGGTTGTTCTGCTACAGCTATGACAAGACGGAATTGTTGCTTAGCCTGGACGAGGGGCAGTTTGAGCTAGATAGCCTGTTGGAGCAGGTTCGAGTGAATACCGTCAAGGACTAGGTGCAACATTCTTAGCTAAACAACGTAAAAGAGACAGGACTATTGAAGAACCAGAGACGTTTGCAGATGCAGCAGGGGAGGCAGATCTTGATGAGGAAACGGACTTCACGCGCAGTGTTACTAGCCGTGCTGGCACTCATATTACTAGGAATGGGAAGCGTGTACGCCGAGTTTAAGGGTAATCCATTTGTCCTGATGACGATGCGCGGCAAGGTGATGAGACATTTGGAAGAGACCTACCCTTCCACAGAGTTTACCTTCGTTCAGGCTGCTTACTACATGAAATGGGATTCATATGGAGGCATAGTCCATCCCGCATCTAACCCCGAAATGACTGTGCGCGTTGACGTCGGCAGGGATGGCCGCTGCACCGATGACTTCCTGCGTACGCGACTGGAAGATGAGATGTATGCGGTCGCAAAGCCGCTGATAGACTCAGTTATCGCGGGAGCAGGTGTTCATGTTAGCGTCCACCCGCCAAGAGATCTCGTAGACCGGGACGGGTTGCACTTCTCACCCGACATGGATGCAGACATTTTTCTGACAGTGCGTTGGAGGGGCGAGCAAATCAGCAAGCAGGCATTTGCAGACCAGGTGGCTGAAACGATCCGAGGATTTTCTGGCTGGAATATCAAGGATTGGAGCTTCTATTACACCTACGACAACTATGAGCTGATACTTAGCTCAGAACAGGGTGAGTTTGACCCATCCAACCTAGTGGATCAGGTGTACTTATCCAAGCAGAAGGAGTAACTGCTACTCCCTAGGGCAAGCGCAAGTATTGGATGAAAGACTAAAACCAAGGAGGCAATCGTGCGAGAGCTGAGCAAAGAACAGTTTACAGAACTCAACTCCCAATTGTCCGCCAGTGTGAGCATAGAACCAAGAGCCATATTGGATGGCAATAACCCTGGACGGGTATTCATAGATCCGGAAGCCCCGGGCTGTGGGTTGGTATGGTCGCATGGGCTAGGGGGGTTCTACATAGTCGGTACACCGCAACAGGCTGACTTCCTTAGTCCAGACAAACTAGCTGCGATAGCTGTAGAAGAAGGCTCCACCTGGGTAGAGATTTGTGGAGCTACACCTGATTGGGAACCCGTCATGCAGCAAGTCTTTTCTGGCTTCCCTGGTGCAGAACTATCCTGGCAACATGTGTATACAACTGCCACCAATACCTTAAGTGCGGTGACCGTAGACGGCAATGGTTCACAAGTGGTACCAATTGCTGATGTGCTGGTCGGGCGGGTAGTAGTAAAAGAGCGAGACTTCATGAACTCCAAGCTGCTCGAGTTCTGGCGGTCGACTGAGGATTTCCTTGAGCTCGGGATTGGCTGGTGTAGCATTCAGGACGATAAGGTGACCGGGGTTTGCTTTTCCGGATTTGTCTACGAAAGA
>JAWLDB010000111.1:0-8663 GCA_041686915.1 Bacillota bacterium | reverse complement strand
TAAGAGAGCTGTCACCGTGACGGCTGCCGCACAGACAAAGACCTACGGTGATACTGATCCAGCCTTGACCTATAGTGGAACGCTGGTTGGTACAGATGCCTTCACGGGTTCGCTGACCCGTGTGGCAGGCGAGAATGTAGGTACTTACGAGATTCAGCAGGGCACGCTGACTGCAGGCAGTAACTATGAGCTGACCTATGTGCCAGCCAATATGGCCATCACCAAGAAAGCAGTCACTGTAACAGCCGATCCGAAGACCAAAACCTTCGGTAATGATGACCCAGCCCTGACCTACAGTGGAACACTGGTTGGGGAAGATGCCTTCACGGGTTCGCTTAGCCGTGTGGCAGGCGAGAATGTCGGCGACTACCAGATCCAACAGGGGACGCTGACTGCAGGCAGTAACTATGACCTGACTTACATCCCCGCTGACATGACCATCACTAAGAAGCCTGTCACCGTGACGGCTACAGCACAGACCAAGATCTACGGTGACGCTGACCCAGCCCTGACCTACAGCGGGACGCTGGTTGGTACAGACACCTTCAGCGGAGAACTTACCCGCACCGCTGGCGAAGATGTCGGTACCTACCGGATCCAGCAAGGAACGCTTTCAGCGGGGGACAACTACACAATCGACTTCGCTGGGGCAGATTTCCTTATTACCAAGGCTCCGCTCAACGTGACAGCCGAGAACAAATCCAGGGTCTATGACGGAGAAGCTTTCACTGACTTCACCGTAATTTACTCCGGTTTTGTTCTAAATCAAGATGCTTCCGCTCTAACGGGTACTCTAACCTTTGCGGGTGACGCAGTTACCGAGGTTGCGTCTGGTGACTATCAGGTTATACCCGCAGGACTCGCTTCCGCGAATTACGAGATTACCTTTGAGCCAGGCACCTTGACCATAACGAAGCGACCCCTTACGATTGCAGCTGATGCCAAGCGCAAGTATGTCGGCAATGCAGACCCTGCCCTTACTTGGAGCATTACCTCGGGAACGCTGGTTGAAGGCGATACCGTAACAGGTTCTCTTTCTAGAACTGCTGGAGAACGCGATGGAACATACCAGATTGAGCAGGACACCCTGACCGCAGGTCCAAACTATGAATTGACATATGTTCCTGCTGATCTGACCATCTGGCCATGGCCTAAGGATGACGACAAGCCGACTGTACCAACTCCAGAACAGCAATCAGACGGGCCCTATAGCGTGGTTACCTACTCAGAGAGTGGTGAGATTACCAGCATGTCCCTGGAAAGCGCCATGGGTACGCTGAGTGATGGCAGGTCGGTGGAGAATATCGGCATTCCGGCAGATTACGCCACTAGCATTCTGAAGGATAAGGATAACAACGCCACGCAGGTACAGATTGTCCTTTCAGGGACAGAAGATGAATCAGCAGCACAACCTGCCATGGCAGTTACTGTTCCTAGCGAGGTGCTGACCGCAGCTGCTGGGCTTACCATGCATATCTCTGCTCCGCATGGGACTCTATCTGTACCTTCGGAGCTAGTAGATGCCCTGGCTGAACAAGGGCAACCTTTGCAGCTCGTAGTGGACAGACAGGCGCCAGCTGACTTACAAAGTGAACTACCCGCCGGCACGGAGCCTATAGGTCAGGCGTTGCGTGTGCAGACTGAACTCTCTGGGCAGACCGAGGTCACTATCCTACTTGATCTGCCGCTCCCTGCGTCTGACGAGCTTCGGCAGGCATATCTCGACGAACTGATGACCTTTGCAGTCCACAGCAACGGTAGTCGTGAGATGATCTTCGATGTGGACTACGATTTGGTGATCGAAACAGTAACAGATGAAGATGGAAGTTCCTATGAGACCTATACGCTCAAGAGTCTCAGCTTCTGGGTCGATCAGTTCAGCAGCTTCATAGTAGTGAAGCCCAACTGGCAGCCGCTGCTGACAACAGTAGGAAACGCTGGTTACAGCATCGCCGGCATTGAGCGCGATATGGTCGCCTGCTACTACAAAGCTAACGACACATTCATGCCAATTCGTATGTTACAGGACTTCGGTGTCAACTTTACTTGGGACGAAGCAAGCAAGACCGCGACCATGGCCTACAAGGACAAGACCGTAGTCCTTACCATCGGTTCGACCACTGCGTACATTAACGGAGTAGAGACTCCAATCATTGGAGCGAGTGGAACGCCGCTGGCGCCAGAGCTTGCCCCCGGTCGCACTATGATACCATTGCGTTTCGTCAGTGAAAGGCTTGGTTTCAAGGTTACCTGGGATAGCAGCAACCTGGTGACAGTCCGGCTAGCTGATTAGTTTCCAGTTGCAGAGAACTGACGATCCTTACTATCTCTACTGGCGCCCCTTCTGGGGCGCCTTTTGATTATCTACCCATACCCCGCACCTCGTTCTGTAAATAACTGTTCTTTACACTGCGCCGGACAAGCCCGCCGCTATATAATCCAAGAGGTAGATTGGAGTGATAGCCATGAACATACCCTTGAAACAATACCTGCAATTACTTAGCAAATACCTGCGACCCCAGTGGAAGCGGGCGGCTTTCTTGGCCTTCCTCATCTTCGTGAGCCTCGGCATGCAATTGGCCAAGCCGCAGATTCTGAGGGTGTTCATTGATGCTGCCATGGGCAACCGTCCGGGTGCCAATCTGGTGGCGACCGCCATCCTGTTTATGGTGGTAGCTGTCATCACCCAGGGCCTGATCGCCTACTCCCGTTATGTCAGCGAGGACGTGGGGTGGACGGCCACCAATCTGCTGCGTAATGACCTGGCTACCCATTGCATTTCCTTGGATATGTCTTTTCATAAGAGCCATACCCCTGGCGAGATGATCGAACGGCTGGATGGAGACATCACCAAGCTGTCCAACTTCTTCTCTCAGATGGTGGTCGGCATCATGTCCAACGTGATCCTGCTGCTTGGCGTAATGATCATGCTGTTCCGCGAGAACATCCTGGTCGGCATCGGCCTCAGCTTCTTTGCTATCCTCTCGGTGGTAGTGCTTACTTACCTCCGCAACATAGCTGTCCCTTACTGGACGGCGGAACGTCAAAACAGCGGCATGTTCTTTGGTTTCTTAGGCGAGCACCTCTCCGGTACCGAAGATATTAAGGCCAACGGCGCCGTGGGTTACGTCATGCACCGCTTCTATTCCCGACTGCGCGAGTGGCTGCCAGTCGTGCGCAAGGCTTATCTGGCCGGCATCACCATGTGGAGCGCCACGATCGCCACCTTCACGCTAGGTAACGCCATTGCCTTCGGGCTCTGTTGGTATCTCTGGCGCACCCAGGGTATCACCATCGGCACGGTCTACCTAATCGTTAACTACACCGAGCTCTTGCGTCGGCCCATCGAGCAGATCCGCACCCAGATGCAGGAACTGCAGCGCGCCAGTGCCAGCATCACCCGCCTGAGCGGCCTGTTGCAGCTGGAGAGCAAGGTGCAGGATGGCGCAGGTGCCGTACTGCCTGTCGGCCCGCTGTCGGTTGAGTTTGCCGACGTCACCTTCGGCTACGAGGATGACGACACTGTGCTAAAGGGCGTAACATTCAGCCTGCAGCCTGGCAAGGTGCTTGGCCTGCTCGGCCGCACCGGCAGCGGCAAGACTACTCTGGCCAGGTTACTACTGCGTCTGTATGATCCGACCACTGGTGCACTGAGACTCGGTGGAGTGGACGCTCGCGATACCGAGCTAAATTACTTGCGGCAGAAAATTACCCTGGTTACCCAGGACGTACAGCTGTTCCAAGCTTCTGTGCGGAATAACCTGACCTTCTTCAACCCCGAAGTTCCAGATGAGCAGATTGCCGCGGTGCTAGAAGACCTTGGCCTCGGCAACTGGCTGCGTTCTCTACCAGGGGGCCTTGATACAGTGCTCAACTCGGGAGGCACCAGTTTCTCCGCCGGGGAAGCGCAGCTGCTGGCCTTTGCCCGCTGCTTCCTGGTCGACCCCTCAGTGGTCATCCTGGACGAAGCTTCCTCGCGGCTCGATCCGGCTACCGAACAGCTGATTGAGCGGGCGATCACCAAGCTGCTCGAAAACCGCACCGGCGTGATTATTGCCCATCGTCTCGATACGGTGGAACGCGCCGACGATATCCTCATCCTCGAGCAGGGCAGCATTGTCGAGCACGGCCCGCGGCTCGAGCTACTCAAAAACCCTGGTTCGCGTTTCAGCAGCCTGCTGCAGACCGGACTTAAGGAGTTGTTAGCATGAGAACTGCCAAGTTAATCTGGCGGATGATCAAGTACCGCCCATGGCTGTACATAATGAACGCTTTAGTCTGGACCTCGATCCATACCATCCCGGTGCTGACCGGCCTCATCACCAGGGCGTTCTTCAACTCCCTGACAGGTGAAGCTGCTGGTCTCAACATCTGGACTATTATTGCCATGCTGGTGGGGGCGGCGCTAGCCCGCATCTCCTGCATAGTGCTTGGTGCCTTAACCGATTCCCGGCACCGCTTCACCATGAGCGCGCTGCTGCGCAACAACATGCTGCAGGGGATTCTCCGGCGCCCGGGTGCCCAGTCCATTCCCTGTTCTCCAGGCGAAGCTGTCAGCTACTTCCGGGAAGACGCGGAAGCCGCCGAGGACATCATCTCCTGGACTGTCGATATGCTAGGCACCATTGCCTTCTGCATCGTGGCCGTATTCGTCATGGTCGGCATCAGCCCGCGCATCACATTGTTTGTCTTCTTGCCCCTGGTAGTGGTGGTGATTATCTTCACCCAAGCCACCCATAAGATAGAGGCTTACCGCCAGGCTGCCCGCGATGCCAGCACCCAGGTGACCGGTTTCATCGGCGAAGTGTTTGGCTCGGTGCAGGCCGTGCAGGTAGCCCGGGCTGAAAAGAACACTATCAAGCACCTGAGGCAACTGAACGACCAACGTCGCAAGCTGATTCTAAAAGACAGAGCCTTCAATCTGCTGCTTGATTCCTTTAGCAGCAATACCGTTTGGGTCGGCACCGGCTTCATCCTTATTCTGGCCAGCCAGGCTATGCAGCAGGGGGCTTTCTCCGTCGGCGACTTTGCGCTCTTCGTCTATTACCTCGACTGGGTAACCGGCGCTTCCGAGTTCTTTGGCTACTTCTTGGCCAGGTTCAAGCAGATGACTGTCGCCTTCGACCGTATGCTAGAGATCCTGCCCGGCAGCACCCATCAGGACCTGGTGGAGCACACTCCGCTCCATTTGGACGGAGTACTGCCGGACGTAGAGCCAACAGCTAATGACCCGGAAGGCTTGCGGGAGCTGGTAGTAAACAAGCTGTCATTCCACTATCCCGGCAGCGAGAAGGGCATCAGCGATATCAGCCTGCGCATTCGGCAGGGTGAGTTCGTAGTAGTCACCGGGCGCATCGGTGCAGGCAAGACGACTTTGCTCCGTGCCATTTTGGGTCTGGTGCAGAAAGACTCGGGCGAGCTCTACTGGAACGATCAGCCTGTGACTGACCCGGGTAGCTTCCTTATACCCCCGAGAGCAGCCTTCACCTCGCAAATACCGATGTTGTTTAGCGACACGGTGAAGGGCAACATCCTCCTGGGCCAGACTGAAGAGCGCATCGATGTGCAGAGCGCCGTCCACACTGCAGTGCTGGAGCCTGACCTGCAACAGCTCGAACAGGGCCTCGACACCATGGTCGGTAGCCGCGGAGTGAAGCTCTCCGGTGGTCAAGTGCAGCGCGTGGCAGCAGCTCGCATGTTCGCCCGCAACGCAGACCTGATGATCTTTGACGACTTGTCCTCAGCCCTCGACGTTGAAACCGAGCGGCTGATGTGGGAGCGAGTCTTCTCGAAGCAGAGCGCTACTTGCCTGGTGGTCTCCCACCGCCGCGCAGCTCTGCGCCGGGCCGATCACATCATCGTCCTCAAGGACGGCGCAGTGATTGACGAAGGCAAGCTTGACGAGCTGCTGCCCCGCTGCGAGGAGATGCGCCTGCTCTGGCACGGCGATCACGCCGACAGCGACCAGACCAAGGAAGCACTCCGGCAGCTGCAAAGCGCCGGGAGCAACAATAACTAATACCTCCACAAACACGTAGAGACGCGGCATGCCGCGTCTCTCGATTTACCCACTCGTTTCAATCCTAACCCACAAAACCCGCCCACGCTGTAGAGGCAGAATTTCATTCTGCCCACGGTGGACACAGCATGCTGTGTCTCCACGGCCTAGGGTTGAATGCAGTTCAACCCCTACCGACTACGTTCCCCTAACGTAGAGACGTGGCATGCCGCGTCTACCCCGACCCACATAACCTGCCCAAGGTGTACGCACAAACCACGCCCCCAAGTAGGGGTCGTCACCCAAGCCCGTGTCTGTGAGACGGGTTGTGCGACCCGTCCCTGATGACGAGGGGGCTGTCGCACTAACAGCTCCTATATAAGAAAGCAAAAGACGGCAACTGGATGATACCAGGTGTCGTCTTTTGGTTTTTAATTTACCTTGATGACACAAATCTTACAGCGATACTGTCCACTGAACACTTCAACTTTATAGGGCTGGTCGCGATCAAAGGCGTGCCTCAACTTGCTCTCACTGTTCCATGCCTTTTAGCTTGAAGGCAGTAAGTGAAGAACTCAGTCGCTCCGCCATGGTGGCGAAGTGTCTAGCTGCTGCAGCAATGTCTTGAGTAGAGGCGACTTGCTCCTCAACGGTAGCTGTGATTTGCTCGGCACCTGTGGCTGCCTCTTCGCTAATGGTTGCTATCTCACTTACAACTGCTTTAGCCTCGTTGCCTTTTAGTTGGATTTCTGCAGTCATATCTGATACATCGTCTATACTCTCGCCAAGCTGGCTCATATGACTAATGATATTGCTGAAAACTTGCTTCAATTGGTCCATCACTCTTGCATTGTTCTCAGATAGCTTGTCCACCCTGTTCATTCGCGTAAGTGCCTCTTGCGTGCTTTCCGTCATTTCAAGGATGAGCTCACTGACACTGTTTACTGCATCGGCAGTCTTAGTACTGAGCTGACGCACTTGTTCCGCGACCACAGCAAACCCTCGCCCCTCTTCGCCTGCCCTGGCTGCCTCTATTGCGGCATTAAGAGCCAGGAGGTTGGTCTGGCGAGCGATATCGGTGATGGTTTCTATGATACTACCAACATGATCTGATGAGCGCTCAAGAGCTTTAACCTGATCACTCACCTGGCCTATGTATTCACTCATCCGCTCCATCTGTTTGCCGGTCTCCTCAACAGCAGTTTGGCCGTCAGCACCATATTGCAGGGTTTGCCTGGAGGCTGTGTGCATCATTCCCATGCGGTCCTTGATCTGGATGGTGCTATCCACGAAAGCGTTGACAATATCTTTCATGTTAACAGTATTCCGGCTTTGCCCTTCAGAACCCTGAGCAACGTCCCGAATGGTAAGCTCGATTTGCTGGCTGGCTGAAGTGAGCTCATCAGCAGATGCGGAGACCTGTTGAGAGGTCGCAGCCAGCTCTTGCGATTGGTCAGCGATGTTGCTTAGCAAAGCACTAAGTTCGTTAAGAGCCGCATTGAAGGAGTCTGCCAGCACCCCAAACTCATCACCAGTAGACAACTGAAGTCTGTATGAGAGGTCGTTTTGGGAAAGCTTCAGAGACAGTTGCTGGAGTGATGACAACGGACGCTTGAGAAACACCCGAATGATTATGCCGGCGGCAAAAGCGGCTAGCAGTATTGAGACCGCTAGTGATGCCAGGTTGACCACCGTTGGATTGTCAACGCGCTTACTCACGACTTCCAATATGCCTGCTCTTAGCGACATGAGGACGGTAATGAGTATAACAATTGCAGCAGTGAGTTTGAACTGTAAGCTCCGAGTGGCCTTTGATGTCACCAGGTTCATGTAATTCCTCCCATGCTGTTAACTAAATCATGACAAAGTTCGACAATAATAGGCAAAGTCCTTCCGCTTCACGAAATAACATGTGTTCGGTAACTGAGAAGAGACGAGGAACTGATATTACCTGTTTGTTCCACGGCGTGACCCGTCTGCCCCACTTTGGTTTGAACGTAGGTAATCCTGTCAGACAATTCACACGATGCTGCGTTAATACTTCTGAATGGAAAAAGGAGGGAAGTTCGATGACTGATACAGTCCTGGAGTTCCGCGGCCTAACCAAATACTACGGCAGTGTTCAGGCGTTGAATAACGTGGATCTTAGCGTGCTACGAGGTGAGGTGTTCGGCTTCTTGGGGCCGAATGGCGCGGGCAAGTCCACTGCCATCAACCTGGCCTTAGGTTTGCTCTGGCCTACTAGGGGGGAAGTCGCGATTATGGGTCAACGTATCACCCCCAGCCAAACTGGAGCGTTGCAGAGCGTCGGCGCGCTGCTCGCGACACCAGGCTTCGTGCCTTATCTTTCCGGTCGGGACAATCTCAAACAGCTCGCTCGGCTATACAAAGGTTCTCGCGTTGATGAGTCTTTGCACTTGGTGGGATTGGAGAAAGCTGCCGACCGGCGCTTCTCAACCTATTCGTTAGGCATGAAGCAGAGACTTGGCTTGGCGGCTGCCCTAATCCACCGCCCGGCCCTGCTGGTGCTAGATGAGCCAACCAATGGCCTCGATCCAGGCGGCATGAAAGCGGTACGCGAGTTGGTGCGTGAGCTAGCTAACCAGGGAACTACTGTCTTCCTGAGCAGTCACTTGCTGCACGAAGTGGAGCAAGTCTGTGACCG
>JAWLDB010000110.1:0-8748 GCA_041686915.1 Bacillota bacterium | reverse complement strand
CTTTGACTAGATACTGCTAAAACGGGAAAGGAAACTTACCCTTCTTCTTCATGCCTTTATCGGTAAACTGCTTCATCATCTTACGGGTCTGATCAAACTGCTTGAGTAGACGGTTTACCGTTTGGACATTTGTGCCGCTGCCAGCTGCGATGCGCCGTCGGCGGCTGCCATCGATGATGTCTGGATTGCGCCTCTCGGCTGGCGTCATCGAGTAGATGATCGCCTCAATCTGCTTCATCTGCTTTTCGTCGGGTTGCATATCCTTGAGCCCCTTGACCTGAGACATTCCCGGGATCATCCCGAGTATTTGGTCCAGAGGACCCATATTGCGTACCTGTTGCAGCTGCTCCAGGAAATCCTCAAGGGTAAACTGCGCAGTACGCATCTTCTTAGTCAGCTCAATGGCCTTCTTCTCGTCATAGGCTGTCTGTGCCTTCTCAATCAGAGAGAGTACGTCGCCCATGCCTAAGATCCGCGAGGCCATGCGGTCTGGATGAAACACTTCCAGGGCATCGAGCTTCTCGCCCAAGGTTGCGAACTTAATCGGCTTGCCGGTAACCGCTCGGACAGAAAGAGCTGCACCGCCGCGAGTATCACTGTCAAGCTTGGACATGATGATGCCGTCCACCCCAAGCTGACCGTTAAAGGCCTCAGCAACAGTCACAGCATCCTGTCCAGTCATTGCATCAACCACTAACAATATTTCATGTGGTTTGACTTCAGCTTTGACCTTCCGCAGTTCATCCATCAGTTCTTCGTTGATATGCAGGCGACCGGCCGTATCGATGATTACTACATCACGACCATCCTTGGCTGCCTGCTCTATTCCTGCTTTGGCGATATGAACAGGGCTAATCTTGTTACCCATACTGAAGACTGGCACTTCAGCCTGCTTACCAACAATATGCAGCTGGTCAATAGCAGCTGGACGATAGATGTCACATGCGACCAAGAGTGGCCGGCGACCGCTCTTGCGTAGGTGCACTGCCAGCTTACCGGCGGTTGTGGTCTTACCTGCACCCTGCAAACCTACCAGCATGACTACCGTGGGAGCCTTGCCCAGGGTCAAGCGGCTGGTCTCTCCTCCGAGTAGCTTGATCATTTCTTCATGCACTATTTTGACTATGTGCTGCCCGGGCGTTAGGCTTTCCAGTACCTCATTGCCAATAGCCCGCTCTTTCACCTGAGCTACGAAATCACGCACAACTTTGTAGTTGACGTCTGCTTCCAGCAGGGCCAACCGAACTTCCCGCAACGCCTCACTGACATCCTTTTCAGTCAGCTTGCCTTTACCACGCAGACGTTTGAATGTATCTTGCAGTTTCTCTGACAAACTTGAAAAAATCATTGCTCTTCCCCCCTTTGGGTTCAGTTGTCCCAGATGCTTATACGATTATCTCCTGCAACAGCTGCTGAACTCGCTGCCAACGAGGGTCTTCAGGTATACCCATACCGGTCAGCAGTTGTTTGAGTTCACGGATGCGATCCTGTTGCTCAGAAAAGCGCTTCACCAGACCAAGCTTTGCCTCATAGTTCTCCAGAGCCTGCTGTGACCGTTTCAAGAGGTCGTGTACAGCCTGCCGGCTGATCTCAAGCTCTTCTGCAATCTCAGAGAGCGATAAGTCATGACCAAAGTACCACTCAATAGCCTGACGTTGCTTTTGGGTGAGCATCTGACCATAGAAGTCGTAGAGCAGGTTTATCCAGACAAAATGCTCCATTTGCATCACCTGTTAAGTATTTTACCTTGACAATAGTAACAGATGTAACTGACAGTGTCAAGTAGCAGTGCTTTGCAGGCAAGGTCAAGCCGAGTAGGCATGAAAAAGCAGGCACCATATAGCGCCTGCGTATCGTGCTACTGCTTGTCAAACAGCGCATTGATGAAATCGTCAGGATTGAAATCACGCATGTCCTCAGCTTTTTCACCAACACCAATCAGTTTGAGGGGTATTTGCTGCTCATGGGTAATAGCGAAGATGATGCCGCCCTTGGCAGTGCCCTCCATCTTGGTCAGTACCAAACCAGTTAGAGGGACAGTCTGACCGAACTCCTTGGCCTGGGTCAATGCGTTTTGACCGGTAGTGGCATCGACCACCAAAAGGACCTCGTGAGGGGCGTCTTCACACTCGCGGCTGATTACCCTGCCGATTTTGGATAACTCGTTCATCAGGTTGGTCTTGTTATGCAACCTGCCTGCAGTATCGACGAGTAACAAATCCATTTTCCGTGCCTTGGCTGCCTGGACAGCGTCAAACACCACGGCTGCAGGGTCAGCTCCTTCTGCATGTCTGAGTACCGGTACTCCTACCCGTTGCCCCCAGATCTCGAGCTGCTCTGCCGCTGCTGCACGGAAAGTGTCTCCGGCAGCCAACATAACCTTATATCCATCTGCTTTGTACCTGCTAGCCAGCTTGGCGGTGGTGGTCGTCTTACCCACTCCGTTAACACCTACTAACACAACCACGTTCAACCTGCCTGGTCTTACATTAAGCTCATTGCGTTCCCCAAGAATTGTGCGCAGCTGTTCTTTCAGAAGACTGGTCATCCCGTCAGCATCAGACAGTTTACGCGCCTTTGCTTCCTTGCGCAACGCCTCCACCAGCTCAACAGCTGTATTAACGCCGACGTCGCTGGTAATCAGCAACTCTTCCAGTTCATCAAATAGCTCTTCATCAATCAGCCTTCGCGAGAATAGCTGTTCCACCTTTTCTGCAAAACCTTGCCGGGTCTTTTTTAGGCCTTCTTTCAGCCTGTTGAACAAACTCATTTTTCCGCCTCCTGGGTTTCAACTTACCACGTACCTGTGTTATTCCTTGGTAGCACTGGCCTGTCTCTCTGTGTCATCTTCCAGCTTGACTGAGAACAGCCTCGAAATTCCCCGTTCAGGCATGGTGATGCCGTAAAGCGTGTCGGCTGCCATCATCGTTTCTTTGGAATGGGTAATAATGATGAACTGTGAGTTGGCAGACAGCCGCTTAACTACCTGCATGAAGCGGCGAATATTGGCGTCATCCAGCGCAGCATCAATCTCATCGAGGATGCAGAAGGGAGTCGGTTTGGTTTCCAACACCGCTGAAAGCAACGCAATCGCTGTCAGCGCCTTTTCCCCGCCAGAAAGCAGGTTGATGTTCTGTAGCTTTTTACCTGGCGGCTGAACAATTATGTCGATGCCTGTATCCAGCGGCTGTTCAGGATTAATCATCTTCAGGTCGGCCTCGCCGCCATTAAACAGCTCCTTGAACAGGCGTTGGAATGCTTTGCGCACCTCGACGAAGGTATCTGCAAATTTGCGGGACATCAACTCATCGATGTCAACGATAATCTGCTCAAGACCGCTTCTGGACTTGACCAAGTCCATTTGTTGGGTGTTCAGGAATCCGACCCGTTCCTGCAGACGCTCGAGTTCTTGGATGGAACCAACTCGGACTGGCCCCAAATTGAGTAGTTTATCCTGCAGTTCCTGAAGTGCAGATTCGCCTTGCCCACGACTGGAGAGAGTGGAATGCAAGCCTTCCCGGTCAACTACTCCGTGTTCTTTCTCCAAGCGGGCTAGCAAGGCATCCCGTTCACTCTCAGACCGTGATAAGCGTAGTTCGACCGTATACAGTTGGTTTCTTGCTTGCTCCAACTGCTCTCTCTGCTCGCGGATCTGCTTCCGGTTAGTCTCGACTACCTGCTGCAGCTGCTGTAGCTCGCTTTGCTTTGCAGCAGCTGCAGTTTGTTCCTCCTGCAGCTTCCGTTCATGCTGCGACTTCTCTGCAAGCTTTGCTTCCAGAGCAGCTTGGTCGCGCTCTAGGGCGCTCTGATTGCGCTGCAGTTCCTGCTGCAAAGCGCCAACCTGCTCTGCGCTGTCCTGCAACCGGGAGTGCAGGGCGTCCTGCTCTCTTGTCAAACTGGAAGTTTGCTCCCTAAGCTGAGTTAGCTGGAGTTCTGCCTGATGGCTGCTAGTCAAGAGTTGTAAGCGCTGTTCTGCCTGTCCTGCGCTTTGGTCTCGCAGCCGCTCAAGCTCGGTCAGCTGAGCTGTTTCGGCACGTTTCGCAGAGCATAGTTCCTCTTCAGTCCTGGCAAGCTGCTCATCAAACTGCGTTCTTTCGGATGTTGCAGCTGCCTGCGCGTCTCTTAGTTGTTTCAGCTGCCGCTGCCAGTTATCCAGGACTGCAGCAACCGACCTTTTCTTGCCATCAAGCTCTCGAAAATCACGTTCCAGCTGTTTGAGTAAATCATCTGAGGCCCCTAGCTCCTGTTGCAATTCCTGGGTGCGTCGCTGCAATCCTTTTTGCTGATGGGCGAGGGACTCTAATTCGCCGGCCAAGGAGCTCTGACGATCAGAAAGCGCATTAATCTCACGCTGCCGCCCGAGCAAGCCTGCGCCCTGCTGGTTGCGGCTACCGCCGCTCAGAGAGCCGCCAGGCATCAGCACGTCACCATCCATGGTAACCATGCGCACCTGGTGTTGGCAGCGACGAGCGATTTCGATTGCTTGCTCCAAGGTCCCAACAATCAATATGTTCCCCAACAGGTTTTGCACTACATTGGCCAGACGTTGGTCAAAACTGACGAGGTCTGCGGCAAAGCCGATTGCCCCAGACATGCCTGCCGCGCGCAATTCCACATCACGCCGTGGGCGAGGCCGGATGGCGCTCAAGGGCAGGAATGTTGCCCGGCCGGCATGGTGACGTTTCAGGTATTCGATGGCGTGGCGAGCCGCGTCTTCGTCTTCGGTGACAATATTCTGCAGGCTGCCGCCTAGCGACACCTCAATGGCCGTCTCTAGTTCGGCTGACACATGAACGAGTTCGCCTATGACGCCTACGATTCCCTTTAAGCCCGACTGGCGGGAGGCCTGCATGACGGCACGCACACCTCGCTGATAACCTTCCATAGCGTCAACAACTTCATTCAGCAACCTCAGCCTGGAAGCGGTAGCGGTTGCTTCCTGTTGTTTGTTGCGAATTTCCAGGTCAAGCAGCTCATACCGCCTGGCCAAATCTGCGATAGCCTGCTTGGTTCTGGCATGCTGTTCCTGAAGGACCCGTCCTTCGGATGCCTTGCTATGCAGATCACCCTCTATCTCCGCCAGTTCCTGTTCGTATACTGCAAGCTGCTCCCCCATCTGCTGACAGCGGTCGGCCACGGCTGATAGTTCTTGTTCCTGCCGTTCCAGACGTTCTGACCAACGGGCCTTGACTAACTCCAGTTCTGTGCGACGCCGGTTAAGTATAGCCAACTGTTCTTCGGCCTGCTGTAGCTGACTGCTATTTGACCCGGCATCCAGATCAGCCAGAGCACGGGTCAGCTCGGTTAAATCCCGGTCTTTCTCCTGCAAAAGAGCGGTGGTAGCGGCTAGCTTGTCCCTTAAAACAAGCACTTCTGATTTCAGCTTGTTTTCCCGCTCGCTGAGCTGTTCACGTTGATGCAACAAGTCTTTCAGTTCTTGCTCACGCTCTGCCGTCCGCGTGCGGAGGCCCTGCTCTTCACTTGCGAGTCTCTCGCCCATGTGAATAGTAGAAAACAGCTGCTGATTAAGCTGGTTGAGTGCATCTTGCCCAATGGTTAAGTTCAAACGTAGCTGCTCTTCTTCAGTTTCCAACCCGAGCAGATGGTTCTGCAGGCTAGTCACCTGATCACTCAGCTGTTCTTTTTGCTTTTCTGTCGTAAGCAGGCGACGGTCTGCCATATTGATTTCATAGAGCAACAGCTCGCGTTCCCAGCGCTTGCGCTCAGCTTCAATCTGCAGATACTCACGGGCCTTCTTAGCCTCGGCCTGCAGTGGTTCTTCCTGTTTTTGCAGCTCATAGAGCAGGTCGTTGATGCGCGTCAAGGACTGTTCAGTGTCGTGGAGCTTGTTTAAAGTCTCCCGCTTACGGGCCTTATATTTGGCGATGCCTGCGACTTCCTCCAGGATCAAACGCCTGTCCTCAGGCCTGGCGGACAGGATTTCATCTATACGTCCCTGCCCGATAAAGGAATAGGCATCCTTTCCGACGCCGGTGTCCAAGAATGTGTCTGTCAAATCCTTAAGGCGGCATAATGACTTGTTTAAGTAATACTCACTCTCGCCTGACCGGAAGAGGCGGCGCGTGACCGCAACTTCCTGGAAAGGAAGATTGAAGCTGCCAGAGCTGTTGTCAAACGTCAGGGTAACATCCGCTAGCCCAACACCGCGGCGGCTGCTGGTGCCTGCGAATATGACCTCATCCATGCGGCTGCCGCGTAGAGCCTTGACACTCTGCTCGCCAAGCACCCATTTGATGGCGTCAGCCAGGTTGCTCTTGCCGCTGCCATTAGGCCCCACAACAGCCGTTATACCGTTAGCTAGTTCTATTTCTGTCTTTTCTGCAAAGGTTTTAAAGCCCTGCATCTCCAGGCGCTTAATCCGCATGGCGGCCCTCCTGCCATTAGCTCCATACACGTTTAGTGCTACGTGAGCATATTTACTTTCTCATTTTACCATGGGAACCTAACCAGATGCATGTGAGTTGCCAAATTGCCACATGAGCGTAATTCTCAGGGCAAGTAAAAAGGCCTACCGAGATGGCAGGCCAGATGTGTCTAGCGAGGTATTACGATAAACCTGATGGCAGTCCGTTCTTCACCATCTATGGTTATATCGGCGAAGGCAGGGATAGTAACCAGGTTTATTCCATTGGGAGCGACAAAACCTCGACAAATAGCTATCGCCTTTACGGCCTGATTGACGGCTCCCGCGCCAACAGCCTGAATCTCAGCAGACCCCTTCTCCCGTAGAACGGCTGCTAATGCGCCTGCTACGGACTTGGGCTGGGACAGAGCAGAAACTTTTAGTACCTCCAATGCGATCTCTCCCCTTCCGGTTTTTTGCGGTGTAACTACCCACAACGAGTGGATTTGGCCCACTAGATCATAGTTTGGTTGGTTACTGTTCAACCGAGGCCGAAAATCACTTCGTTATAAGGTATATGCAACCCCTACCGGAAAGTGACATACCCACACTTACAAAAACTTGAGGATTTGCTCAATCTCTTGTACCACAGCGACTATCCGTCCCTGCAGGTCGTTTTGCTCAGACCTTAGTGCCCTGGCCCTGAGGCCCTTATCGGGATGATCTACCATCTGTTCAAGCAACTTGCTGACTTCTTCAGGCAAGCTGCCATCTTCATCCACAGTAACTTGATCACCCCGTAAAGTAGAAGCAGTTTTCAACTCGGCTAACAGCCGGTTCATCTCCGACTGGTAGCGTTGCTCTGCCTGGGTTTTTAGCTCCTGCAGCCGCTTATAAGACTGTTCCAGAAAGCGCAGCCTGGCGATAAGCATTGCCCTGTCAGTCATCAGGGACAATCAGGCTGCTTAAGTATGGTGTCGAGAGCTTCTTTGGCCGCAGCCTGCTCAGCTTCCTTTTTGCTTTTGCCCTGCCCCTTACCTACCAGCATACCCGAGCAGATTGCTTCTACAAAAAACGTTTTATTATGGTCAGGTCCCTTCTCGGCTACAACCTGGTAGGACATGATGTCATTTGGGGACATCTTGTGCAGCATCTCCTGCAGTCTAGTTTTATAGTCCTGCCAGAGTTCGCCACGCTCCAAAGCGGATATTGGATCCGTAAAGAGTTGGTCAAACATGGCCTGGGCAGCCGGCAGGCCTCCTGATATGTAGACTGCACCGAGCAGCGCTTCCACGGCATCCGCCAACAGCGAAGGACGTTCCCTTCCCCCGGTGGCAAGCTGGCTTTTGCCTAGCTTAAGCAGACTGCCCAAGCCAAGATCCTGCGCGATGGCAGCCAAGGTAGGCTCGCAGACTAAGTTAGCTCGCATCCTGGTCAACTCACCTTCTGATAGGCCAGGATGTTGGCGATACAGGTATTGACTTGTTAGCAGTTCCAAAACGGCATCACCCAGGAACTCCAGACGCTCGTTATGAGGCACATTTTCTTCATTGGCGTAAGAAGAATGAGTCAGTGCTTGATCGAGCAAGCGCCGGTTGGTGCTTAAACCGCCCAAACGCTCCAGCAGCTCCTTGATTTCATGTTGACGTTGATCTTGCATTAGTTACACCCTTTTTCATAACGAGATCCAGTCTTACAACGCGACATACCACGCATCTTAAGCAGGAAGGCACGGTGAAACCGTGCCTACTTGGAATGCTTGCGAATATACTCTACGGCGTCGCCGACAGTCTTGATGCTTTCGGCTTCGTCTTCAGCAATCTCGATATCGAACATTTCTTCTAGTCCCATGATCATTTCGACCAAATCAAGGGAATCTGCGTTTAGATCATCCTTGAAGGACGAGTCCATGTTAATCTGCTCTTCGTCGATGCCTAAATGGTCAGCAATCAGCTTACGCACTTTAGCAAACAGTTTATCAGTCATCGATTAAGCCTCCTCTTCAGTTACATTAATGGGAACTGCTACAAAACCAATTGTACCAGGACCAGTATTGACCCCGATAACGGGCCCTACAGAGTTTATTACTTCTTCAACGACCTGATAAGTCCCTTTTACCATCTCGACGGCTTTTTGCGCTAGTTCGGGCCGCTCGCCATGAACTACGCCCAGATATACCGGGACTGCCGGGTCAACAAATTGCTGCATGGTTTCTACCATCCGGGCAACAACCTTGTCGGGTTTGCCTCGCACCTTGTCCAGCGGAGCGACAACTCCCTCATCAACATGCAAAATAGGCTTGACATTCAATAGATTGCCCAAGAAGGCGCTTGCCCTGCCGATGCGTCCGTTCTTATGCAACCATTCCAGGCTCTCAACTGAAA
>JAWLDB010000109.1:0-9060 GCA_041686915.1 Bacillota bacterium | reverse complement strand
GTCCCAACGTTGCTGGTGTAATCGGCTCAGCCATCGCCGCTGGCGTATTGCTCACTATTCTCGGCTAATAAGGACTGGCAGCTACCAGTAAGTTTGAAAGGGGAATTGCCATGAAGCCTGTAATTGTTGGAGTTTCCAACCGACACTTGCATCTGTCTCAGGACGACCTGGAGACTTTGTTCGGCCCAGGATATGAGTTAACTGTGTTCAAGGAACTAGCACAGCCTGGTCAGTACGCTGCTGCAGAACAGATCGCCTTGGTTGGCCCCAAGGGTACGATTGAAGGCGTGCGCGTGCTTGGCCCTGTGCGTTCCAAAACTCAGATTGAAGTATCCATGACCGATGCATACAAGCTCGGAGTTAAGCCACCTGTGCGCGAGTCCGGCGACTTAGCCAATTCCGCTCCGATCACCATAGAGGGGCCAAGTGGTTCTGTCGAGTTGAAGGATGGAGTTATTCTGGCGTGGAGGCACATCCACATGCATACTAGTGATGCGGAGGCCAGGGGCTTGAAGGATAAAGACGTGGTCAGTGTGCGTGTAGGAGGACCTCGCGGTATCGTATTTGAGAATGTAATCGTGCGTGTACGTGATGATTACGCTCTCGAGATGCATGTCGATACTGACGAGGCCAACGCAGCCTTACTGAAGAATGGTGCCGAGGTAGAGATCCTCAAATAGGTACAGTAGACGACGACTTAAAGCAAAAACCCGCGCATAGGCGGGTTTTTGCTTTACTTTTTTCTGTTTAGCATTGGGTGCGCCTTTTTCTCGCTAGTCGGGCAGTGCAGGAACTGGTACAACCCCATGCTAATTAGGTAAATCGCGAAAATCTTCCGCAACAAGGGTGCCTGCAAACGGAGCGCAATCTGTGCCCCTATGTATGCCCCGGCCACACTCCCCAGGGCGAGCTTCCAGGCCAGCCCAAAACGCACATTGCCATATCTCAGGTGGGTGACGATTGCTAAGACTGAAGTAGGAAGGAAAATGAACAACGATATTCCTTGCGCGACATGCTGCGGGACGTGCTGTATCAACACAAGGCCAGGTACTAGCAAAGTGCCGCCACCAACTGCCAGACCGGCCAGCACGCCTGATAAAAAGCCGAGGACTGCTGTAAACACTAAAACATCATGCGCAGGCCTGCCGCCAGCATGAACAGGCCAAATCCCTTACGCAGCATGCTGGGCCGAACGTGATTCATTAGAATTGCGCCGGCAACGGCACCTGCGGTGGTATAAGCGGCAAGACCCAGTAATGGCCTGATTTCGATAGTCCCTAAAGTATGATATACCAAAGCACTAACCAATGACGTGGGCAGGATGATCAGCAGGCTAGTACCGTGGGCATGGTGCTGCGTGACCCCAAGTAGATAAACCATTCCGGGTATAAGCACCGTGCCTCCCCCTATACCCAGTAGACCGTTGACTACTCCTGCGGCTAATCCAATCCCAGCATAAAGCAAGAATTTTGGTATGTGCAAAACAACACACCTCCGCCCGTAGTGTTCCCCCGGGCTAAGGTGCGAATTCGCTATACCACCAACAGTATCAGCACAAAACCTAGAGTCATCCCTAGTGAGGTGAACAAACGTGACGCGCCATGGGAAGTAGGTATAAGCTCATCCACCACCACAAAAACCATAGCCCCCGCAGCGAAAGCTAGACACACGGCGATAAACTTACGGGAAACATTAAGCAAAACCAAGCTTAACAATGTGCCAAGAGGAGTTACCAGTGCCACCAGCAGACAGAGTAGGACGATCTTCCCAGGCTTCCATCCGCCAAACAGAAGGGGTGCAGACATGCCGATCCCTTCCGGGATATTGTGCAAGCCAATGGCCAAGGTGAGCAGGGAACCGAGGTCATCTGTTGCGGCGAAACCTGCACCGATAGCCAGACCTTCGGGCAAGTCGTGCAGCGCAATACCAAGAGCGACAAGCATGCCCATACGGGCATAACTATCGCGCCCATCAGCGGCTCTGCGGCGGTGCCTCTTTCTCCTGGACAGAAAGTTATCAAAGGCAGCGAGGAGCAGCATGCCAGTTGCAAAACCTATGGCCGTCAAACCCCGGTTTCCATACTGCAAGGCTGATGGCAATAGATCTACAGCTACAACCGCCAGCATCACTCCAGAAGCGAGCCCCAGTAGTAGAGCCAATAATCTCGAGTTAGGTCGTCCAAACAGCAGGACTACCAGCCCGCCCAAGACAGTTGCCAAGCCTGCTAGTAGGCTATATAGCAAGATGACGTGCAAAACAATCGCCTCCCAAGAGCAGGGATATAATCCCTTAATGCCTATTCGAGGGAGGCGGTGTACATGTCCACTGTAGATAATCAGATCGTAGTAGAAAGCTCGCGAAAGCCTTCGCCGAGCACCTCATGGGCATCGACGACGATTACGAATGCGCGCTGGTCCACTGTTTCTACGATATCTTTGATAGCCGTTAGCTCAGCCCTGCTAACCACAACCAGAAGCGCTCGCTTGGCCTGACGGCTGAAGCCACCTTCACCGTGCAGATACGTTACGCCCCGTCCGACCTCGCTCATGATTGCCTTCGCTATGGGTTCAGAGTGGTCAGAGATGACAATCAGCGCCTTTACTGAGAAAAAGCCTTCCTGCACAAAGTCAATCACCCGAGTAGTCACAAAGATAGCAATCAGGGCATACATGGCCAACTCTGGCCCGAAGAAGAACCCAGCTGCGGTGACAATAGTGGCATCAATCAGCAGTAACGACTGTCCAATCGGAACCCCTGTGAAGTGATTAGCCAGACGGGCTGCTAGATCAGTACCTCCGGTTGAGCCTCCTGACCGGAAGACGAGACCCATACCAACGCCAGTGACTACTCCGCCGTACAGAGCAGCCAGGAATGCGTCGTTGGTCAATGCTGGCATGCCACCTGTTACATAGACCATGGCTGAGGTCATCAGTCCACCCAGCACAGAATACCAGCTAAACCGCCAGCCAATCACAAATCCGCTTAAGATTAACAGGGGAATATTGATAGCAAACAACATGATCCCAGGGTCCAGGCCTGTCAATGAGTAAACGATGGTTGCTACGCCGGCTGCACCACCTGCAGCGATCTTATTTGGGATTTGCAGCGCGGTCAGCCCAACAGCGGTTATAGAGGAGCCGATGAATATTCCAATATATCTGCGGACAGAATGCCATATTTTGCGGCGCACCTTTTTCACCTTCTTATCGCCAAAATCGTTAATGGCCATCACGTTGCATATTCTATCCAAACAGCATTAGGTTGCCAACCAACGGCAACTGCCACTATGCTTATTTTCCCTAGCGACGCCTGTACAATGCGCCAGTATACGTGAGTATGCTTGAGTATGCGCTGGTTTCATTCGCATCAAAAGAGGACGCACCGTTGGCACGTCCTCCCGAGAACCTTATTTGCGCAACTTCCGTACTGCGTCGTCAATGCGCTCCAGAGCCTTGTTGATGTTTTCCACTGAGTTGGCATAGGAGAGGCGCAAATGTCCTTCACCATATTCGCCAAAAGCTGTTCCGCCAAGGGCAGCAACCCCAGCTTCGTTAAGCAGGTAATCAGCCAGCTCTTTGCTCTTCTTACCTAAAGCTTTGATGTTCGGGAAGGCATAGAAGGCGCCAGCCGGCTTCAGGCAGCTGATGCCGGGGATATTGTTCAGACCTTCCACGATAATGTCGCGACGACGTCTGAACTCAGCCTTCATTGCCTCTACAGCATCCTGTGGCCCGCTGAGTGCTTCTACACCAGCCATCTGAGTGAAGGCAGCTGTACAGCTGTTGCTGTTAACCATCAACTGGATGACACGATTAGCGAGAGCAATAGGCATTACACCATAGCCCATTCGCCAGCCGGTCATTGCATATGTCTTGGAGAAGCCGTCCAGAATGACTGTCTTTTCCTTCATGCCCGGTAGGCTGGCGATGGAAAGCGGCTCTCCCTCATAAACAATGCGGTCATAGATTTCGTCTGACATGACGATGATGTTGCGGTCACGCACCAAGTCAGCTATCTTTCTAATGTCGTCCGGGGTCAACACACCTCCGGTTGGGTTGGCCGGTGAGTTAATAATCAGGAGCTTGGTCTTATCCGTAATCTTTCGCTCAAGGTCTTCGATATCCAAGCGGAAGTCATTTTGTTCCAGCAAAGGAAGAGGAACTGCCTTACCGCCTGCAAACCTGATGACAGACTCGTATATGGGGAAGCCGGGGTTTGGGTATAGTACTTCGTCACCAGGCTCAATTAGCGCGAGGATCACGTAGAACATGATGGGCTTGCCGCCTGGGACAACTACCACCTCATCGGCTACTGCGGACACACCCTTGTACTCACGCACATAATCAGCGATGGTCTGCCGCAGAATAGGCAAACCGGCAGCCGGAGTATAGTGGGTGTAGCCGTTATTCAGTGCGCCAATGGCAGCGTCGATGATGTTGCGGGGAGTATCAAAGTCAGGTTCTCCAATTTCCAGATGCACAATCTCGCGACCCTGAGCTTCCAGCTTTTTCGCCTTCGCCAACACCTCGAAGGCCGTTTCGGTGCCCAAATCGGACATGCGTTTTGCCAGCAGCTGTTCAATCATCTTCCCATCCATCTCCCTTTGGTTATTTTCTCTTTAGGACGCGCTTTACAGCGGCCTTGATGTCTGTATGCTTCAGGCCATACTTAACAGCCAGTTCATCAGGGTCACCGGATTCACCGAAGGTGTCCATTACTCCTACCATTTCCATGGGGACTGGCGCCTGTTTGACCACTACTTCCGCAACTGCGCCACCTAAACCGGCATTCACCTGGTGTTCTTCAGCAGTTACGATAGCTCCTGTCTCGCGGGCTGCCTTAAGAATGGACTCAACGTCGAGGGGTTTGATGGTATGCATGTTAATGACCCGGCAGCTGATGCCCTCGCCGGCCAACTGCTCCGCAGCAACCAGTGCTTCGTAGACGATTGGGCCACAGGCGATAATGGTCACATCATCGCCGCCCTGCAGTTCAACTGCCTTGCCTACTTCAAAGGGGGACTCTTCCGTAGTGAAAACCGGAGTAGCCTCTCTGGCAAACCTGATATAAACCGGCCCCTTAATCTCCGCAGCAGCCAAGGTAGCCTTACGTGTCTCAATGGCGTCGCAAGGCACAATCAATTGCATGTTTGGTAGAACGCGCATCAAGGCTATCTCTTCCAGTGACTGATGGGTTGCGCCGTCTGGCCCCACAGAAATGCCACCGTGGGCACCACCTATTTTCACGTTCAGATTGGCGTAACAGATGGTGGTGCGGATCTGGTCCCAGGCACGCCCGGCCACAAATACGCCATAAGTACTAACAAAGGGGATTTTGCCGCCCATGCTGAGACCGGCGGCCGTACCGAGCATGTCCTGCTCAGCGATGCCCATATCAAAGAAGCGCTCAGGGTATTTATCCCAGAACCAGTCGGCTCGGGTCGACTTGGCCAAATCTGCGTCCATAACGACTACGTCCGGGTTTTGCTCACCCAGGATAAGTAGCGCTTCACCGTATCCGTCACGAGTGGGTTTCATCTTCATATTAGTCAAGCCTCCTCCAGCGTCAGTCAGCCAGCTCGGCCAGCGCCTGTTCCAATTGCTCCTTGTTGGGAGCCTTGCCGTGCCATTCCGGGCGGTTCTCCATAAAGGAAACCCCTTTGCCCTTCACTGTTTTGGCGATGATTACGGTAGGTTTGCCAGTGACACTGGCAGCTTCCTCATAGGCCTGAAGCACTTGCTCCAGGTCATGTCCGTCTATGGTGATGACATGCCAGTTGAACGCCTGCCACTTGTCAGTCAATGGGTGGAGCCCCTTGACATCTTCCACATCCCCGTCGATCTGCAAGCCGTTGTAGTCGACGATGGCACAGACGTGGTCAAGCTTGTAATGAGCTGAACTCATGACAGCTTCCCAAACCTGTCCTTCCTGCAGTTCGCCGTCGCCAAGCAGGCAGTAGATCCTAAAGTCCTGCTTGTTCAGCCTGGCAGCTAGCGCCAGACCATTGGCCTGAGACAAGCCTTGGCCCAAAGAGCCGCTGGTATTGTCTAAACCAGGGAGTACCAACATGCTGGGATGCCCCTGCAGGCGGCTACCCATTTTACGCAATGTGGTCAGTTCTTCCACAGGGAAATACCCTGAGCGGGCAAGAACGCTGTAAAGTAAGGGTGCTACGTGCCCTTTGGAGAGGATGAACCGGTCTCTGTCCGGCCAGTTGGGCTGCTCTGGGTTATGACGCAATTTGGCGAAGTAGAGCCCAACCAACAGTTCAACAGAAGACAAAGACCCGCCTGGATGACCGGACCCTGCAGCCGCAGTCATGCGGACGATGTCTTGGCGAACCTCTTTACAGATCGATTTGAGCTCGTGGAGGTTAGCTTGCATGTCTGTTTTTGTCCCCTTTCCGGCAATAGGATATACTATTTGGGATTTGGCTCAATATATTATAACACAATGGTTTGTCAGATGTTCACTATTATAGCCTGAATGTTTTCATGCGCAAACCACAAGTAGTGACAGTTTATTAGTGCCCTGAAACAGGCCAGTTTACGTGTAATTGTCGCACAGCATATGGCATTATATGTTAATTATGGCCCTATCTGAAAAGACACTGAAACACCAACATATAGTAGGAAGATTCTTGTGATTTTTAACAAGAATCTGATTGCAAAGAATGAGTGCAAGTGCTTTAATTATATCTAGTGTGTCTACGGGCACAACTGTATCTGACGGAGGGATGCACTCATGTATCGACTGAACCAACAGTCCACCCCTTTGTTTGATGCCCTGAAGCAATATCAGGCAGACCAGACCGTTTCGTTCCATGTTCCTGGTCACAAGCAGGGGACAGGTAGTCCGGAGTTTACGGAGTATGTAGGCCGGAACATCATGACCATTGACGTCACAGTCCATGATGAGGTTGACTGCATAACCAATCCTAGAGGAGTCATCAAACAGGCTGAAGAGTTAGCAGCCGACCTGTATGGTGTGGACGCAGCGCATTTCCTCGTCAATGGCACTACGAGCGGAATTCAGGCGATGATCCTGAGTGTGTGCGAGCCCGGCGATAAGATTATTCTGCCGCGGAACGCCCATAAGTCAGTCAGCGGTGCTCTCACTTTGAGCGGCGCCATCCCTGTATACATTCAGCCGGAAGTGCACGAGTATCTCGGTTTTGCCATGAATATCACTCCTGAAAGTGTCGAGGCAGCTCTGCAAGCTCATCCTGACGCCAAGGCTGTTTTCGTCATCAATTCTACTTACTACGGCATGGCATCCAATCTACGGGCCATAGTCGAAGTCGCTCACAGACACAATGTTGCAGTGCTGGTTGATGAAGCACACGGTGCCCACTTCCACCTCCATCCCGATCTGCCCGTTTCAGCGGCTTCCGCCGGGGCAGATATGAGTGCGGCCAGTACCCATAAGTTGCTCGGCTCGCTAACCCAGAGTTCTATGCTGCTGGTCAACTCCAGATTTGTCCCTTCTGGCAGGGCAAAACAGGTGCTGAACCTAACCCAGACCACGAGCCCATCTTATGTGCTGTTGGCGTCACTTGATGCTGCGCGCAAACAGATGGCGTTGCACGGTCGTGAGATGCTGCAGCAGACCATCGAGCTCAGCAACTGGGCGCGTGAACAGCTGAACCAGATTGCCGGGGTCTATGTCTACGGCGCTGAGTTAGATGGGCATCCTGGTTGTTTCCAACATGACCCGACCAAGCTAGTAATCAACCTGCGTGGAGCTGGCATTGGCGGTTTCGCAGCTGAACGCTGTATGCGTGACGAATACGGTGTCCAGGTGGAGCTATCTGACATTTACAACCTGTTGGCCGTAGTAGCAGTGGGTGACACCCAGGAGACACTGCAGCGGTTAGTTGAAGGTGTACGTGGCCTGGTTGAGAAATACCGCCGCAGCGAGCCAATGCCCCAATATGTGGTTGCGCCTGCTGCCATTCCTGAGCTTGTTGTGGCGCCCAGAGAAGCGTTCTATATGCAGTCTTACAGTATACCTCTCGAGCAGGCAATTGGTCTGGTATCAGCGGAGAACGTAATGGCCTACCCGCCGGGTATTCCACTGATCTCGATTGGTGAGTGCGTAACCCAGGAGGTAGTTGACTGCATCAACGTATTGAAGTCGCAGCGTAGCCACCTGCAGGGAACCGAAGACCCAGAGGTTAATTACCTGCGAGTTCTACGGCGGGCAGCTGCACTTCCCCGGGTTGCCAACAACGACTAGTCCTGGCAAGTCAAAAAGCACGGCGTAATGCCGTGCTTTTTCGATCATATTCGCTGCTATTCTAGTGGTCCAAGCGCCGCTCAGGAGAGGTATTAGGGTTGGCGAAGTAGCGGCCTGGAGTGGACATATCGAAGTAGTACTGTGAGTCTGCAGTAGTGCCGAAGTCCTGGTTGGAGCCGGTATCACGAACTTTCTCCAAAGCTTCGCGCCAGAGGGCATTATGTGCCTCTTCTCGGTTGAGCAGGAAGTCAATAGTCTGACGAACGCCCTTGTCGTTGATCTGACGGTAGAGATACTCGTAAACAACCTTGGCGCGCTGTTCAGCAGCCATGTTGGACAGCAGATCTGCGACCAGGTCACCGGTCGAGTTTACATAGGCAGCCGTCCATAGCTGTCCGGATGCGTTGGTCAAAGCAGGCCCTAGGCCATTGAGCACATGAGCTTCAATGGTGCCGTTGTTCTGCTTGCTGGCATCCACATCATGGCCGTTGAGCATGTTAATCATGGTTGCTACCATTTCCATATGGCTGAGTTCTTCTGCGCCGATGTCGAGCATGAGATCCTTGATAGCCGGGTCCTGAACCCTGAACGATTGCGAGATGTACTGTAGGCCAGCCTTCAGTTCTCCTTGAGGACCACCCAACTGTTCCTGCAACAAGGCTGCGTACTGTGGGTTTGCACGCTCGATTTTCACGCTATGCAAAAGTTGCTTGTCGTGCTTAAACACTGTTGCTTCACTCCTTCTCTTGCAGTATCCTGCTCAAAACTAGCTTTTCCTCTTGAACACTACTTCTATTCCCGGTAGTCCGGCTTGTTCAAGAG
>JAWLDB010000108.1:0-9098 GCA_041686915.1 Bacillota bacterium | reverse complement strand
TTAGCTGCTGTTGCCAGTTTGATAGCGCAGGATACCTTGGCACCGTCGCAGATCATGCCTGTCAGGTTGGCTACCATCAACTTAACCGACTGTTCGATAGCATCGTTCGATGAACCCAGCAGATAGGAGACTCCGCAGCTCGCACCAACAGCAGCCGCGACTGCGCAAGCACAGAGAGCTGACAATTTGCCGATATGTTGTTTTACATAGATAGTGACTACCTGGCTGATGGCCAGAGCTATAGCGATTTCCTCCTCAGCTTGGTGCATCGCTTCGCCGACAGTCAAGACCGGTAAAGAGGCGGTGATGCCTTGGTTACCACTGCCATTGGTGCTAATTACAGGTTCGTCCCAGCCACTCATTCTGGCGTCAGCAGCTGCAGCCGTATTTATCATGGCCAGGTTGGCAAGATCGTTCCCCAAACGACCAGTCTGCAGCAGTTTGTCATAGTGCCAACCTAGTCCCATGCCCAGCTTCTGAGAGCGTCCCGCCAACGCCACCCTCTGATTAGTGCGGGCGGCTGCCATCACGAACTCACAGGCAGGGCGGGGTAATCGTTTGCATTCAGTTATCAGGTCTACCAGCTTGTACTGCGGCAACTGACTAGCTAGAGATGATGCACTGACCGGTGTATCCTGGCATTCCTCAGCCTGCCACAGAGTCTCCCCGTTGACCGTCAACTTGGTTAGATGTGTGTGTGACCCTTGGATATTGGCTTCTGCATAGCCTTCTGCGCTATCCACCCGGGCAGTGATGTACATGTACCCTAGGGCCTGGCCATGCTTAACACATACTTTGCCTGCATCAATCAGCTCTCGAGCCTGTTCTACGTGCGAACTGCAACCACTCAAGACTTGCAGTTCCAAGTCTGGCTGCCCACTCAAAGCGCCTAAAGCGGCTGCCATATACAGCCCCGTCTGGCCCGTGCCTGGAATGTAGACACCCATGCCGTTCTTGTAAATGTTAGGGTCTGTGACAACAGTCACCTTACTGACGGATTGACCTTGTAAGTTGCGGGCAGCAACCGCACAGGCCAGGGCAACTGCTGCCGGTTCTGTGCAGCCTAGCGCTGGTTTGAGCTCGTCCTTCAATAGTGAAAACAAGTCTATAGTCATTATTCAGCGTGCTCCTCTCCCCATGTCCAGCGATAACTATTCATGTATATCGTCAGTTATTCAGCCCAGTCTGTCAAGCCGTAAAATTCTGCGTCATACTATTCTCACCGGTGTTCCCCATGATGCGAAGTCTGACTGGTGCGATAACAGGATTACCTGACGCCTTAGCCGTTCCAATGCACAGCGCATACGGGATAACCGGTCCTGGTCAGACGTTAGCAAAGGGTCATCCAGCACCAGGGGTGGCTCAGTATTCTCCGCGGTCAAATCGGCTATCGCCAATCGTACTGCCAAGTAGAGTTGGTCTTGAGCCCCCTGGCTGAGTTGTGCTGGGCTAACCAGCTGCCCATCACCATTTTGCACCTGCAGCGCAAAAGCATTGTCTACTGCCACACTCCTTGCACCATCGCCGGTAAAGCTTTGGAAGTGAGACGACATGCGCTCGGCTAGTCGATCCCTATAGGATTGCTGAAACTCAGCTATCGCCGCGCTCAGTTCAGATGCTGCCAGGCCTAGAACGTTGGCTTCTTCCAACAGGCGTTGTTCTTCCTCGTTGAGTTCTGTCAACAGCTCCATAGCCTGAGCGAGGTTGATTGATTGCCTACCTTCAAGTTGCCCTAGCTGAGACTTTATTGTAAAGATACGTTGGTCCAGTTGCTCAATTTCCGTCTGTAGCATACTCGCTTGTTCGCTGATCTCCCGTCGCCGGTTAGCCACCAGCAGCCCATCCTCCATCTGACTAAGTTCAGGTAGATCGGGGTGAACGAGCAACAGTTCCTTCCATTCCTTGCGACAGAGCAACACTTCTTCCCGGGCATCCTGCAACCTTTCCTGCAGTTCGTCCAGGTTTTGGCATGAGTTCGTCTCAAAGATGGCTTCCAAAGCTGCTCGGGCTTGGTCTGCGCTACTCATCTGCTGATGCTTGTGGGAACTTAGTTTGGCAGCTAAATCAGCTCGCTGCCTGACCAACTCCACATATTCCGCGACTTGAACAAGCAGCTCTGTCCAGGGTGCTGGCTGTAGGTCGAGAGCTGCCAGTAGTTGCTCTCCTTGCAGCTCCCCAAAACCCGTTAGGGCCAAGACAGCGTGTAATCTCCCAGGTTCACCCTCAAAGCCACAGTTTCCCTTGGTGCTATATGCCAGCAGGCCCTCCAGCTGTTGTATCTGCGTAGTTAAGTCTCGCAAGCGCGAATGCAACTGTCTCCACTCTGTAAACGAATGTTCAAGCCGTCGGTGCTGCCTGACGAGCCCGGCAAACTCTGCATCACCATCCAAAAGTCTTCGGTTGGCCTCGTTTTGCCGTGATTGAGCCTCCTGCAGTAGTTCTGCCTTCTGTTGTACCATTAGTCTGTATTGCTGCAGCTTGGTTAGCAATACGTTCACTTCTCTCACTGGGAGCCGTGACAAGCTAGGATGCTTGCCTGCATGCACCACTGAGTCAGTAGCTTGGCCGGATGACCTGCCCAAGAACAATGCCAGGATAGATAATAGCATGGGTAGTAAGCTCGTGATAGCGCCAGTAAACCCTGCGCTGCGCCCCCATGCCAAATAGAGAGCCGCACTTATCGCCATGCCTATTGCCGGAGCCCACCAAACGCGTTTAAAGCACTGCTGCTTTCGCGCTCCGTTGCTGCCACTGCAAAACAGCTGTAGTTCAGCTATTTCAGCATCAGATATTAACTCCGGATCGCCTAGTTGCCTTGTCAGCTCTGCGTTTAAGATAGACATAGCGTCGGTGTCTTGTTGTGCTCTTTGCAGTGCCCGGTTAGCTGTTTCTGCTTCGGCCACCAGGCGAGGCCTCTCTACCAGGTAAGCAGGGAGCTTCTGCAGCACAGGCAACTCTGCCTCCTCAAAGGATGCATAATCGGTCTGCAAGTCCTGTTTCAGCTTGTTGGCTTCTTTTCTTAACTCCTGTTGCTGTCTGTAGAGCTGCACCTTCTGGTGCAGCCAATCGCGGCAGCCTTTGACCATTTCCTGCGGCTCTGCACCCAGTGTAGCAAAGCTGCTCAGCTTGGTAAGCCTATCGTCGAGCTTGCAGATGTCTAAGGTCAGTGCGTGGCTAACAGCATCTGTCGCATTCTCCTTGACAGCAGCCATCTGCTTCTCCAATTCTTCAGCCCGCTCTGTCGCTGACTGTAAGTTGCTTAACTTGTTTCGTGCAGCTCGCAGGCGGTCTCGCAAGGCTAACCACTGCTCAAAACCACGTACGGCGGCCTCCTTAGTGCGAAACAACTGAAGTTTATCCAGGCGTTGTTGCTCGCAGCTGACCATTTCCTCCCGGATATGTTCCAGGTCGTCAGTAGTCTGGCTTTGCATGCGCATGGCTTGCTCCAGCCGCCCTTTCTCGGCTTGTAGCTCTTCTAACTGCTGATCCTTGCGGCCATTATTAAGTGCTGCATAATACTGATTACCGTAGCGGGTAATCTGCTTGATACCCTTCATCAATGCATCCAGCACTTTGGAGTAGTGCGCGCCACCACCAGAGAGCAGTTGCTGCACCTCTGTAGAAAGAGTGGCGGCTGCAGGGAGAGGTTGGCCTAGAAAGTAAGTCTGAATGAACATTTCGGCACTACGCAGTCCAAATACTTGGTCAAGGAAGTCCAAATAGCGCTCGTTAGGCCTGCTGGCCCGTGGATTGTGAACCCCGCGTACCATTTCCGTCCAGCCTCCGGCTGATCGCCTGCGAACGGTGACTCGCTGACTGTCGAAATCCCTGACTATCTGGTGCAGCTTCTGCTCATAGTCAAACAGCAGCTCCCCCGAGAAAGTGGGCGGACCCTCCCAGTTACGATATTTGCTTATCCCGAAGGTTGTAGGGTCACTACTCGCGGGCAGGCCGAAAACCACCGCCGTCAGTCCGGCCATGAGTGTTGATTTGCCGCTCTCATTGGGCGCAGCAAGCACGTTGATACCTTCAGTGAACTCGACCGTGACCTTGTCCTTAAAGCGACCAAAGCCCTGCAGGCTCAATTGTTTAAGCACGACCGCCGGCATTAGCGCCTCACCTCCTGAAATGCCATCAGCCCTAGCTGTAGCGCCCGGTAGCGTAGCTGTCGCTCTGCTTCGTTGGTGGCTTCTGCAATCAGCCGTTGCATCCGTTTGACATATGTACCGCGGATGGATAGCTCCCGACTTAGCTCGTCCAGCATGGATTGCGTCATGTACTCTGTCTCGTCATAAACTTCCAAGTGATAGAACTTATCTGCATATCTGCCAACCAAGCCATCGACATCGATGGGTTCTTCGCTTATACCCTTAAGGGTTACGCGTAGAGCCAAGTCCTGATTGGCCACCCGCTGTATCGTGTCCGCCAGTTGACTGGCAGCAATGTCGATCTCCCGGAACTGGCGCAGGCCTAGCCCTTTCTGCTGAACACGGGATGTGCCATTAGCGATTTCCGCTACCACAACACTACCTGTACCAGGGTCGCTATACCCTTTGGCCTCACTCGCTCCCGGGTAAACTATCAGGGTCTTGCCAGCCTGCTGCTGCGAGAAGCGATGAAAATGCCCGAGTGCTACATAATCATACCCGGCATCGGCCAAGGCCTGTTTGTCCAAGGGCAGGCTGCGCTCGCCGGTGTTCCACTCCAGTGAACCGTGAAACACACCAATGTGTATGCCGGACTCCTGCACCCGTGGAAACGGTGTCAGCGGCTTGTCAGCTGCTGTAATCCCACCGGCATAAGCAACTCCATAGATAAAGACGGTTTCTTTGCCGACTTGTAGCTGAGCCACCAGGGCTGGTTGAGGGTCTGTCACCAGTAGCCCCGGCCAACGCTCTGCATACCTTCTGTAGACAGAATCAGTATAAGTGATTTCATCGTGGTTGCCTGGCAGGGTGATCAGGGTAACCCCGTCATCCGTCAGTCTGGATAGTTCCCTAAGTGCCATTTCAACCAGTGCACTATCTGGTCGATGGTTGTCAAACAGATCACCTGCGATTATAGCCAGGTCTACTTGCTGCTCCAGTGCAACATCAACAGCCTTGCGCAGCAAGTCATTGCGCTCGGCCGCTCTCGGACCGGATTTTGCCCCCAGATATGAGGGAACGTAGCCTAGATGCAAATCGGCAAGATGCAAACAGCGAATCACAAAATCAACTCCCCATGCTGAGATCAAGAAGCTTCACTTATGATGATTACCATGGCGAACAGTTGTTTACCTGCTTGCACCCCTGAAATTCGTCCGTAACTGCCATGTCGAAATGGGGAACACTAATTGCAAACATCTAAACAACGGGGTGCTAAATGAGACTGACAGATCTGCTACACAACTCTCACACTGACATAACATGCATCGGCAATCCCGAAGCAGTTAAGATAAACAGTATCGTCAATGACTCGCGCCAAGCAAAACCAGGTAGCCTGTTTGCAGCCGTTCCCGGGCTAAAAGTGGATGGAGCAAAATTCGCTGCCGATGCACACTCGCGGGGAGCAACAGTTGTGCTTACTGAAAGGCTGCTGCCTATCGATTTCCGGGTTCAGTTACTGACGAGTAACGTCAGAGCTGCCCTTGGTGAGTTGCTCAGCACCTTCCATGGCCGGCCCAGCCAGCGACTCTTAATGATAGGAGTTACTGGCACCAACGGTAAGACGACGGTTACCCATTTTCTCGAGAGCATATTGCGCGCTGCCGGCTACCGGCCTGGCTTGGTAGGTACTATCTATACCCGCTTTGCCGGCCAAGAGCAGCGCAGTAGTCATACTACGCCCGATAGCCCTGTGCTGCAGCCGTTGCTGGCAGACATGGCGCACCGAGGCGTTAATGCGTGTGTGATGGAACTATCAAGCCATGCCCTCAGTCTGCATCGTCTGGCTGGTTGTAGCTTTGATGGTGTTGGCATCACCAACATCACGCACGACCATTTGGATTTTCACCGCAGCTTTGAGGCATATCGGGAGGCTAAGCTTAGCGCATTCAGCCTGGTTAAGGGCCCGGGAGGTGTAGCGGTAACCAATTGGCATGACCCGGCCTCGTGCATTCCACGGTCGCGGCAGGTGCAAGCACATTACAGCTTCGGATTTGACGATCGGGCAGATGTTTACCCGGTAGCCTGGAGACAGCTAGGGTTGGGAGGCACACGAGTTGCCATCCGTATTCCCACGGGTGAACTCCACTGCACGGTCCAGTTGCCCGGTATGCACAATTTGTCCAATGCACTCTGTGCGGCTGCCATAGCATCCGGACTAGGGTTGAATGCAGATGCTGTCGCAATCGGCTTATCAAATCTGAAGGCTGTTCCAGGGCGTCTGCAACCCGTTCAAGGTAATCATTTGCAGGGCATAGTAGACTTTGCTCACAACCCTGATGGACTGCGCCAGCTGCTGCTTACCTGTAGACAGCTGACCTCCGGTCGCATCATCCTCGTCTTTGGTTGTGAGGGTCGTAAGGATGTCTTCAAACGCGCACCGATGGGCAGGATTGCAGCCGATTTAGCAGATGTATCGCTCCTGACTAGTGACAACTACTTTGATGAAGACCCCGGGAGTATCTTCCGCATGGTGATTGAAGGTTATCGCAGTGTCAGAATGGATGGGCTGGATGTGGTCCCCGAGCGTGACACTGCCATTGAAGCTGCGGTGGCGGCAGCTTCCCCTGGTGACCTGATCGTTGTAGCCGGGCGGGGGCCGGAGCGTTTGCTGGTCTTAGGCAATGAAAGACATGATTTCGATGATGCAGAGTATCTGGCAGAATGCATAGCGGCGCGCGAAGGCAAAGAAAGCGGCCTGCTGACGACATCGTAACACAGCAAAATATGGCTATGGTATTCAAGGCAAGTCCAACTCCCTGGGCTTGCCTTTTCTGCTGAGATTAACACAGCCTTAATACACCGGACACATCGGGTTAATGTGCCGATGATAAATTCATGACAGAACATAAAAGGAGGTAACAACGTGTTCAAGAAAATCGCCTTAATCGCCATCATCACCGCCCTCTCAGCAATAACTATGGTTGGTTGCCAAGGCAAAGCCGAAACTATCCAGGTTGCAGGTTCAACCTCCGTTCAGCCTCTGTCCGAAGTCTGGGCTGAGAAGTTCATGGAAGACAACCAGGGCATTACCGTTAACGTCACCGGTGGCGGTTCTTCCGCTGGTGTCACTGCTGCTACTGAGGGATCGGCCGAAATCGGCGCGGCTTCACGCAAGATTAAGCAGGCAGAAATCGACAAGGGCCTGGTTGTGACTAAGGTCGCTATTGATGGTATCGCAATTATCGTCAACAAAGATAACGCAGTTACCAACCTGACCATCGAGCAGATTCGCAAGATCTACACTGGCGAGATCACCAACTGGAGCGCAGTTGGCGCCGCTAGCGCCGACATCAACGTTGTCGTTCGTGAAGCAGGGTCCGGCACTCTCGATGCGTTTGAGAGCATCATCATGGATAAGCAGACTATCAAGACTAACGTCAACACTCAGACTGCAACCGCTGGTGTTCGGCAGGTAGTTTCAGGCGACCCCAATGCAATCGGTTTCATCTCCATGGGCAGCATCAACGACGAGATCAAGGTGCTCAGTGTAGACGGCGTAGAAGCTACCGAGGCCAACATCCGCAACGGCAGCTACACCGTGTGGCGTCCGTTCAACTATGTGACCATGGGCGAACCTGACGGTGCTGTCAAGCAGTTCATTGATTACGCTCTCAGCGAAGCCGGTCAGAACGCCGCAGTTGAGAAGGGCTTCTTCAAAGCGAAATAGCCAGAAGCTGTTCGGATGGAAAAGCTTGCGGCACGGGCAGTCCCCTCTGTGGGGCTGCCTATCACCGTGGGAGGAGGAGCATCAGTGAGGGCAGTTGATGAATCGGTAGAACTGAAGGTGTCTGCCAAGACAAAAGAGAAAGCGCGTGACGACGAACGCTGGGTTCGCCGGATATTGCTGGCAAGTGCGCTGATGACGATAGTTTCTGTAGGCATAATCATCTACTTCATCTTTGAGGCCGGCTTGCCATTTCTCCTGCGCAAAGGCGTTTTCCCAGTTGTCTTTGGGCAGACATGGTATCCTGGAATGTCTCAGTTTGGTCTATGGCCGATGATTGTCGGTACATTGGTAATCACGGCTGGGGCCATCGTTATCGGCGTACCGTTGGGGTTGGGTGTTGCCATTGCTCTGGAGGAGTTTATGCCTCGTTCCCTGGCTGGCATAATTCGTCCGGCGATTGAGCTCTTGGCGGGTATCCCTTCCGTTGTTTACGGCTTCTATGGTTTGATTGTGCTTGTGCCCATTGTGCGTAATCTGTTCGGAGGCACAGGCTTTGGCATCATCACCGCGTCTTTGGTGCTAGGCATCATGATATTGCCGACGATTATCAGTGTGTCGCAGGACTCCATCCGTGCTGTCCCTCGTGAGTATCGTGAGGGTTCCTATGCACTGGGTGCAGCCCAGTGGCAGACAGCTCGCCTAGTCACAGTGCCGGCCGCTCGTTCAGGTATTCTGGCTGGCGTTGTGCTCGGCATTGGTAGGGCGATAGGTGAGACTATGGCTGTCATCATGGTAGTCGGTGGTGCTGCGCAAGTTCCGCGGGCGCTTACCGACATGGTGCGCACACTCACAGCTAACGTGGCTATGGAGATGAGCTACGCAACGGGCGAACACCGTGAGGCTCTGTTTGCTACTGGCGTCGTCTTGTTCGTGTTCATTATTGCTCTGAATATTGCCCTACAGTCTATGCGTAGTAAGGGGGTGCGCCGCTAAATGAGACAGCAGGTTAAAATGCAGGAAACAATGGCGCGCACGGTCCTCTATGCTATGGTGGGGATCGTAGGCTTGGTGTTATTCGCCATCCTTTGGCATGTTCTATCCAATGGACTGCCGCAGATTAACTGGACTTTCCTTACCGAGCGAGTTCGTAATGGTGGAGAAAGCGGAGGTATCGGTCCTACCCTGGTAGGTACCCTTTACTTGGTCATACTTTCACTGGCTCTGGCCGTTCCACTTGGCTTGGCCACGGCGATTTATCTTACTGAATATGTCCGGGCAGGGAA
>JAWLDB010000107.1:0-9192 GCA_041686915.1 Bacillota bacterium | reverse complement strand
CTCACCGGCTGTGGACCATCCAGAACGCTGACCTGGTGGTCTTCCTCGTCAATGGCAAAATATCGGCAGTCGGCACACATACGGAGTTGCTGGCGACCGAGCCAGCTTACCGGGAGTTCGTTGCCAGCCAGTTATCTTCGCAAGGGGGTGCAGCCAATTGAGAGGCGGGATGGGGCAAAGGCTAGGTAGCGGCTCAGATGAGAAGTACAACCTGCGCCAGTTGAACAGGCAAGCAATGCGCTTGCTGATTGGGCAGATGTGGGGGCTAAAGGGGCAACTGCTAATTGCGGTGCTGCTAACACTGGTGATTGCCGGCGCAAACGTAATGGCACCACTCCTAACTAGCTGGGCTGTCGACCGGCATGTGACAGCGGGTGCATGGAATGGGCTCGTTAGCCTCGTGATGGCATATGTGTTGGTTGTTGCGCTGGAATGGCTGGCTGCTTACTGGCAGACCTTCCTTACCCAGAAGGTGGCGTATACCACCATGGCACGGCTGCGGCGCACGCTGTTCGATCACGTCATGGAATTGGACATCCGCTTTCACCAGCGGCAGAAAACTGGCCACGTTACGTCCACTATCATGAACGACGTTGAGAGCATCTTCTCATTGATCTCCCAGGGCTTTATATACTTTCTCAGTGACATGGTGACAGTCGTCGCCATCTCAACGGCTCTTTTCCTACTCAACCGCAGGCTGGCCCTGGCGCTGATCATCACCATGCCTATTACTCTTTTCGGCACACAGCTAATCGGCAAGCTGCTGCGCAAGGCTCAGGCCCAGGTGCGACAAAGCATCGCCGATCTGACAGCTGGCGTGGAACAGAACGTCGCGGGAGTAAAGGCGGTGAAGAGCTTCTCGCAAGAGGACCGACAGACAGGTAAGGTGCAGGACCTCAGTGACAAGGCTCGCCTCGCTCACGTTAAATCGGTGGGTCTATCAGCCTTGATGTTCCCGATTATGGACCTAAACAGCGCTATTGGCCTGGCAGTGGTAATCTGGCAGGGCGGCGTATTGTTTGGTCAGGGTGCGATTTCGCTCGGGGTGCTAATGGCAGCTATCGCCTATGTACGCAGAGTATATGGGCCCCTGATGGACCTCAGCCAAATCTACACTTCTTACCAGACGGCAGCCGCATCACTCGACCGCATCTATAAGCTGGTACAGGAGCCGCCAGCGCTCATCTGGCCAGAAGTAGGGCAGAAGCCGACAGGAGATGACTTCGTGCTCGATGGCGTATCCTTCTCCTATGCGGCGAACCCGGTATTGGAGAAGGCCTGCCTGCAGATACCGCACGGCAGCAAGATCGGCATCATTGGCCCGTCTGGAGCCGGCAAAAGTACCTTGGCTAGGTTGATTGGGCGGCTATACGACCCCCAGGATGGAGTATTGCAGCTTGGTGGCGTCAACCTGCAGGATATGACAGAAGCAGAGCTTAGGACGCGGGTGCAGGTAGTGCCACAGGACACTTACCTAGTGTCCGGTCCGGTTTGGAGGAACATCGGCTATGGGTTGCCAAACATTAGCCGGAAGCAGGTGGCGGAGCTTATCAAGCGATTGGGTCTTGACAGTTTCTTTGCCAAGCTGCCGGATGGACTTAATACCAAGATAGGTGAGGGCGGGGAAACCCTATCAGGTGGCCAGCGACAGGCCGTGGCCATTGCCCGTGCTTTGCTCAGGGACCCTGAGATCCTCATCCTGGATGAGGCCGCCTCGCATCTCGATCCGCAAACTGAGTTAACGATTTATCAGGCGCTGCGGCAGGTGGCTACCAACAAAACTCTGATTATCGTCACCCATCGCACTACATCGCTCCAGTTAGTGGACGTTATCTATGAAGTGAAGGACCAGCAAGTTCAGGTCGTGAACAAAGAGCAGGTGGCCTTGGCAGGTTGGTAAGATACATGGACGCGCACTTAGTCTAGCGGCAAGTGCGCGTCCCTCTTGCATGCGTTGCGGAATAGGGTAGTTTTCTTGTGCATTGCAACTGCTACCTGCATGGCACGGCACGCTGTGCTATCATATATCAAGATGTTCGGCCCATGCAGGAGATTGCCACAGAGATGAAAACTGCGTTGTTGCCGTCAACTATGATTTCAGTAAGCCAGGGAGCTAGATGCTGCCGGAAAGAGGGGGCAAATATTGAAGATAGTAGACCTCAGCCAACCAATCTCTGACCAAATGCCTGTGCACCCATACGACTCAGAGGTAAACCTCTGGCAGGACAAGATACTCGCTAAGGATAAGTTCAATAACTCGCGGCTTACGACCGGCATGCACGCAGGAACGCATGTTGACGCGCCCAGCCACTTCCTTGAGAGCGACAAGCATATTTGTGACTATCTGCTGGAGTCTTTCATGGGTAGCGGATGCCTGTTAGATGTGAGGGATGAGCCGGTCATAGCCTATAGAGACGAATACGAGGAACTGATTAAAGAGGGAAGCATCGTCCTGCTCTTGACCGGGTTTAGCGAGTTGTACGGGACAGACGCCTACTACCAGCGGTTTAACGACCATCCGATGGTAGAGACTGCCCTAGCCGAGCTCTTCTGTCGGAAACAGATTAAAATGCTCGGCATGGACATGCCAAAGCCAGACAGCTATCCCTTTGAGATACATAAGCTGCTGCTTGGTAACGGCATTTTCATTATGGAGAACCTGACTAACCTGGAAGCCCTCGTTGGCGTTCCCGAGTTTGAAGTGATTGCCCTGCCCCTAAGGATTGCGGCCGAGGGCTCACCGGTCAGGGCCGTCGCCAGGTATTAGCCAAACAACATATCACTGTGCATAAAAGCTGCCCGGGAGCACCTTATCCCGGGCAGCTTGCTATTCTAGTGCCTACTCAGTTTATTGCTCCCAGTCATTAGCAGATACACCTATACTTACGTTTTCTCCGTGTTCCAGCTGCATGCTAACCTTGCCATTGGCGTTCTTACCGACTATCCGAACAACATACTTGCCCTCAGACAGCGTAATCTCTCTGCTCCCCTTCCCGCATTGTTCAAACAGATGCATCACGTCCAGCTCAGGTGTGATCACCACAACCTTCAGCTTGCCGCGCTTTAACTGGCAGTCATAGTTGACCTTCAGTAGCCCTTCTTCTTCCGCATTAACCTCCCAGACGGTCTGCATTCCGTAGAAGCGCTGGCAGCTAAGTGCCATCTGACGTTCATCGATCTCCCCGTTTTTTCGGAAGAAACTGTAGCTATCCCCAGTCTTCACGAACTGCCCTTCGTCATCGTAGAGGGCGCGCTGCTTTTCACCTACGGAGCAGGCGGTCAAAAAGCCCGAGAGGGCAAGTACCAGTAAGCAAAGTCCTACGGCCTTACTTCTTTGTGAAGTCTTCATTTTCATCACCTCGGAAGTAAGTCTACAAGGAAATGGCAGACATGTGACCTGACTTTGGTTAGGTTGATGCATAGATATGTGCTATCTAGTTGGTAATATGACACTCTATGGTGCCCATATCTGTCGTACACTTGGTCTTAGTAACCAAAAAACTGGCTGGGTCAGGAGGAGAAGGCTATGCATGAGCATTTAAAGAAGGGGTTAGTGTTTGCTTTAATCATTCTCTGTCTTGGGATGATGATTGGCTGTTCGGGCCAGGGGAGAAGGTTGGGCGGTATTGTTTATTACACAGAGGACATGAGTAAGGTAACTGCTGAGAGGAATGCTGCCTACACCAAGGGTGAAAAGATGGACATCTACTATCCGTTGGAATCGCAGGCGGGCGAGAAACACCATGCCGTTATGCTGGTACATGGCAAGAGCAGCGAAACAAATCTTAAGGACTCCAGCTTCTATAAGTCTTGGGGTGAACTGCTTGCAGCCTCGGGATTTACGGCCATAACCTTCAATTGGCGCAGGCCGGACGACATCGCCGAGTTAATCAGGTGTGTGCGGGACAACGCGGAGACATATCGGGTCGATCCAAACAGCATAACAGTGCTTGCCTTTTCAGCTGGCGTGGAAGATGGGCTGAGGCAGGGGTTGGCGGTAGGTGGTGAATCCATCAAGAGCATGGTAGGATACTATGGAATGCCACCCAAGGAGATTCTGACCCAAAATGAAGTGCTGCCACCAATTCTGCTGGCCGTCGCTGGATTAGACAGTAAGGGCTTCATCGATAGCAGCACCAGGTTTTTTGAGGAAGGAAGCAGCCTGGGTTTTGATGTTCAGCTGCTGGAACATCCGAAGGGGCGGCATGCCTTTGACCTTTTCAATGACGATGATACCTCGCGAGAGATAATTCGCCAGACGTTAGAGTTCATCAAGGCGAGCGCGGAAAAAGACCCTGCCACACGGTAGACATAACGCACAGGCGTAGCCTTTGTCGGCAGGGATGACAGAAACCAAAACCCCACAGGGAGCAGGTCTAAAGCTCTCTGTGGGGTCTTGCTTATCCGCGTTTAGTAGAGGAAAACCCCCATGGCGATCAAGCCGGCTGAGAGAATGAGTACGCTGACATTTAGCATCTGCATCTTTGCCTTGTCCTTCAACATCATAGCTGCGAAACTGCGGAAGGTCTCGTAGTCGAAAATGAGCGCACTAATCTTGATTACAGTCAGCGAGATCAGCGCTGCAATAGCCCAGCTGTGAGGAACGTCTGTCACGACTACCTGGTACCATGTGTAGGCAACCAGTAGATAGCCTAAAGCACCTACTACATAAATCCACGACGGTTTCTTACTGGCATAAGCCTTGCCCAGTTCCCACTTACTCCACTTCTCGCCCATCATGCCCATAGCAATCCTGGATCCAATGCCGAGGGCGGCCCACAGGAAGCAAATAACCTTGAAGTAGTTGAACATTACATCAACCTCCCCATAACTCTCTATCTCTGAGTGACTGGTCAGTCATGTGACTGCTTAGTCACATTATAGATGTTACCAAGCATAGTGTCAAGCATATTATGGAAAAAAGTCCATAGAAAAAGCGAGCCGGAAATTGGCTCGCTTTTTCAAGTTGGGCGATAGTGAGATTGTTCTATAGTCAAGGTGAAATCAAACACTTTAGTGTGCTTTCCTGAACACCGCCGTCTGTCTTTCATCATGGTAGATTAGTTCAAAGCATGTATGCCGGCTAATCCAATGCAAGGTCTTGAGGCTATAGAAGCAGACGTGCGTATCATCAGTCTTGTACCACCACTCGTCGAACCGGTCGACGCCGGGGTGAAACAGGGTCATAACGGCTAGATGTCCGCCAGGGTGGAGCATTCGGTCAAAGTCGGCCCAAATTTCCTTGGGTCGGTAGGCATGTTCCAACACTTCTGTGCAAGTAATCAGGTCAAACTGCTGATCAGGCCTTTCGGGTGCAAAATAGGGGTCGTACACATCTACTTCGTATCCTTGACGCTGCAAGAGTGTCTGCAAAACCGGTCCCGGTCCACAGCCATAGTCCAGTGCTCTGGCTTGGGCCGCTGTAAACGGTTCAATTGCCGCAGCTATGAATGTCTCGAAGCGGCGCACGTAGCCCTCATTATCCAAAGAGTTATCGTGCTGCTCGTAGCGCGCACGCTCCACAGTGGATGGAAGCAATTCGGCCCTGTCGGCAAAGATGAAGTCGCATATCGCACAGTGGTGGTATGATCCACTGCGGGTAGTCGTGAAGTAGCTCGTAACCCCTCCGCAGATTTGGCATGTCGTCAACGTGCCAGCCCCTTTCCTTCATCATTTTCATCCGCTTCACGCTGGCGTTACCATGTAGCGGGCAAAAAATAGTGGGCCACCAAAAGGTAGCCCACGTTCCCGTTTAATTGGCTGGTACTACCTCAGGTGCCTCGGTCTGCTTTTTGACAGGCGGTGGCGAAAGCAGAGCGGCCACTGCTCCTATTGCCGGGAAAATCATGGCCAGCAGCAGCACTTCCTTGTAGCCTCCGAAGAAGTCGAAGGCAAATCCAAAGGGTAGTGGGCCAAAGGCCGAGCCGAGCACGCTGGCAGTCATTGCCACTCCGCGAATGCTGCCCAGATGCTTGCGCCCGAAGTAGCTGGGCCACAGCACGCCACTCTGGATGGCTTCAAAGGCACCCGTAATGCCGCGCAGTACTCCGTAAAAGATGGCCATGTGTACAGAACGCGTATTCAGCAACACCAAGAGGATGATGATCTGCACAGCGAAGTTGCAGGCAATCACGTATCTGATTTTCACCTTGTCAGCGATATAACCAGCAATTAAGCTCACTGGCAGCTGCACTAGCGCCATCAGGCTCATGACGAAGGCGGTTGTTTGTGCAGATATTCCTGCTTCCCCCAGGATGGAAACTTGGTGGAAAATCATGCCGGTACCAACGGCCGACGGTATGGCCGTACAGAGTAGCAGCAGCCAGAATGCTCTCGTCCTGATTGCCTCCTTGGCTGTCCAGCTATCCTGGTCTTGCTCATCATGTAATGCGTGATTAGATACTTGTACCTGAGACAGACCATCCGGCAGCAGGCCGACTTCTTCCGGGCGGTTGCGAATAAGCAGCAGGGCTATTGGCAGCATAACTGCCCAGAGTAGTACACCCCAGACCTGCCAACCAATTCTCCAACCGTATGTTTGGATAATCCAGGTATTCAGGGGAGGGAGTACTGCTGAGCTGATAGCGCCTCCCAACGCCATCAGGCTTAAGGCGCGTCCGCGTTTGCTAACAAACCATTGTGGGACCAAGGTGACAGAGGATAGAGACATTGACCCCTGACCCAGTAGGCGAATCAGGAAGAACCCCATGAACAGCATGACCGGGCTGCCGACAAAGCTCATGAAGAAGCAGGCAGTGCCAAACAGCAATGTAATCAGCGAACTCATCCGGCGATGGCCGAGTTTATCTACATTGCGTCCGATGATGGGGAGGATGAGGCCTGCAAACAACGTTCCCATGGAGTAGAGGCTGGAAACAAAGGATCTGCTCCAGCCAAACTCCTCAATATATGAGTTGATGAAGACTGAGACCGAGTATGTCTGCCCTGGGCCGGAGAAGAACACCCCAAGGGCTCCCACGGCCACCATCAGCCAGCCGTAGAAGAAGGGGGGCTGAAAGGGCAGTGTGCTCTTTGCTGCTTTATGTCTTTGCATTATTGCCTCCTGCTTGTTTACTTATATGAACCTTAGTATACCGAACTATGCTAAGCTGGGCAATAAAAAGACATAGGGCGCGCAATTGGTTCACAAGTAGCTCTGCTCTCGTCAACGCAACAAGCTGGGCAACCGGCTGAAAGAAGCAAAAAGCACCCCCCGCAAGAGCGAGGGGTGCTTTCGTATCAGCCACAATTACAGTTGTTTTTACTTGTTGCAGCGTATGGACACCCGATGCATTTGGAGCCCTTTTTCTTCTCAACGATGATCTTTGCCGCCGCGGCACCAACTATTGCTACTATGATCAGAGTTACGATTATGTCCGACATAGTTCCCTCCTAAGCACTTAAAGCTAGCTTTTCTTGAGTTCTCTGATTGCCTTTTCTCATCAGGTACAAAACGGAACCAATCATTGCGGTCACAACAATAGCACCTGGCATAAAGCCGTTCCCTAAACCACCAGTTGTTATCAGCGTTCCTACCTGGTACGTGATAAATGCCACAACGTAACCCATGCCAAATTGGAACGCAACAGCACTCCAAAGCCACTTCCGGTCTTCCATCTCAGAGTTCATGGCACCAATAGCAGCAAAACATGGTGGTGTAAACAGATTGAACATCAAGTATGCGAGTGCCGCTACCGATGTTAAGCCCATTATTTGAGCAACATCTGCACCGCCAGCAACAAGAGCTAATTCCTCTGTATCAATAAAGTTAGTAATGCCGTATACCACAGCTAGCGTTCCAACCACATTTTCCTTTGCAATGAAACCCGTAATTGCTGCTGCAGCCAATTGCCATACACCGAAACCTAACGGTAGCAGCAAGATGGCAAATGGTGATGCAATAGTTGCTAGAATACTTGTATTCTCTGCGCCTTCAGCAATAACCTGAAGCTGCCAGTTGAATGTTTGCATGATGTGTACTGCTGCATTACAAAGCAGTATAATCGTGCCGGCCTTAATAACAAACGCTTTACCTCTTGAAATCATTGATAGAGTTGCTCTTTTGATGCTTGGGAGCTTGTATTCCGGCAGTTCCATAATGAAGTATGATCTTGCCTGTTTTTCACCGGTTATTCGTACTACCACTAGAGCTCCGAGAATGATAATCGCAATACCTGCGAAGTACATTGCTGTTCCTACCCATGCTGCATCTTCAAAGAACACACCGGCAAATAGCGCGATGACGGGTAACTTGGCCCCACAGGGCATAAAGGGTGTTAACATGGCAGTGGTTCTTCTTTGTCTTTCGTTTTTGATGGTTCTCGTTGCCATAACCCCTGGAATAGCACAACCAGTACCAATAATCATAGGGATAATTGACTTTCCTGATAACCCTACCCGCTTGAAAAAACGGTCCATAACCACGGCAACACGAGCCATGTAGCCACAATCTTCAAGTAATGCCAATAGGAAGAAAAGTACCATGATCAGCGGGAGGAAACCAACGACGGCTCCAACTCCACCGATAATGCCATCCAATAAGATTGCAGAAAGCACAGGTGATACACCTTCGCCAAGCGATCCTTCTACCAAAGCATATAAGCTATCGATCCAGCCAACAAAAGTATCTGCTAACAGTGGCCCAAGATGGGTTTGCGAAATTGAGAAGACGGCCCACATGACTACTCCGAAAATAGGTATGCCAAGCCATTTATGGGCTATTATCCTGTCGGCCGCATCCTGCTTAGTTTGCTTACTGCTGCTTGTTTGTCTGCTCTCTACCTTTGAGACAATTCCTTTGACAAACTCGTATCGCTTTTTATCCGCAGCTTCGACTGAGTTTATGTCTGCCATGTTTACTTCCAGGCTATGGAATGGTGTATCTTGAGCCTTGCCCTTAACTTGGACTACTGTAGAGACAAGCTTCTCCAAGCCATTGTTATTGCCTTGTGTTGATACTGTTTCAATAACCGGGCAACCCAAGAGTTTAGATAACTTGTTTACATCTATGTTTGTCTTTTTCTTTTTGGTTAGGTCGCTCTTGTTTAGGGCAACAACAACCGGGACTTCCAGTTCAAGGAGCTGAGTGGTGAAAAAGAGGCTTCTGCTCAAATTAGTAGCATCAACGATGTTAATGATGACATCTGGATCTTCGTTCTTGACGAAACGACTAGTAATGCTTTCCTCATTAGT
>JAWLDB010000106.1:0-9215 GCA_041686915.1 Bacillota bacterium | reverse complement strand
GCCAGAATACTTCCGATGCTATAACTCATCCCTAGATTAGCGCTGACAGAGCGATGGAATGTGCGCTCTTCTACTTGTTTAAAGTAGCCTTTATCCCAAAGTCCATGCTCGGCAGGAACGAAACGCCGGTAGCTGAGAGAGACGCTCGAGAACACATCCGTCGTAGCCCCACCGATATCTGCCGCTACGACGTTTATGTCTCGCTTCTTGCCCATTATGTCAACGATCCGCCCGACACAATCTGGCGTAGGTAGAACTGCATCGCCACACCACTGCAAGAGCTCAGGATATCCTGGGGCATGAGTCATTACGTGCTCCAGAAACAAATCGTGAATCTGGTCGCGTGCCGGGTCAAGCACCTCGCTTTCCAGGGTAGGGCGCAAATTGGAAACATGCTTGACAATTGCTACCCCTTCCAGGAAGTTATCAATGATTACCCTAGCCTCGCTGTTGCCTGCATAGACAACAGGCAGGGTGTAACTCTTGCTTAAGCGCGGTTTGGGGCTGGCCAACGCAACTACTTCTGCCAAAGAAGTGACGTGAGTGGTGTTACCTCCGTCCACGCCACCAGAAAGCAAAATCATATCAGGTTGGAGCTCCTGTATATGTCGGATCCTCTCCAAGGGATTGCGACTATCATCGGCAGAGAAGACATCCATCACAATGGCTCCTGCACCAAGTGCTGCCTTTTTGGCGCTATCGGCAGTAATCGTTTGCCATATGCCGCCTGCTACCATCTGCAGGCCCCCACCAGCTGAACTGGTTACCACGAGTTTATCCACACCTGTATCACCTATAGTTGGGGTAATCAGTTTACCGTCTGCTAGGAACTGCCTGCCGCTGAGTTGCTCCAATCTTTCCAGGACACTTTGCACCCCGATCATCACGTCCTCTGCCGGTCGCTCTAAGGTGGTGGACGTTTCCGCCCTGTAGCGTAAGCGGAATTCTCCGCTGCAATTATCCATGAGCAGAGCCTTGGTAGTCGTGCTGCCGACATCGACTGCCAACACAGACTGGCATTGCATATAACTCAGCTCCCTTCTGCTACCCAATATATCGGAAGGGTATAAAGGAAAAAACAAGCAAAGACATGAGAAACTGGACTATATTGCGAATATGAGAAGCATAAAGATATCGGGACTGCCAGACCTGCTCAAGGCATCAAAAAGCGGCCCTCGTCAGGCCGCTTTTCTATACTCATTATTCCATCAAGCCAGCAGCAGCTTCAGTGGCAACCTGTGACTTCAGCCAGTCGAGTACCTGCTGCAGGCTGCCATGGAACAGGCAGCCTGTCATTGGCTTGTTGTGGCGATTGATCAGGTAATCGTCTGCGATGACTACCGAAATGCCAACATCGACAGCAGCCATGTCCTCATCCATGTCATTACCTACATGAACGCATTGCTCTGGCTTGGCTTCCAGCCTGTCGAGGATCTCTTGGAAGTAATGTGGGTTTGGCTTGCAGAAGTGTGTATCCTCATAGGATGTAACCAGTTCCCAAGGCAGGTCTGCGATACCCGCCCACTGCATCCGCTGCTCGACTGCTTCCCGTGGAAATACGGGATTGGTAGCCAAGACAATCTTGTAACCCATGTCGAGGGCCTGCAGTACCAACTGCCTGGCGATAGGCGTGGCTTGCGTAGACTTGCCGAGTTCGGCAAAAAACTCGCGGTAGAAATGCTCAAACTTAGGCATCAGCTCCTCAGGATGCCTGTCAACTTTCGGAAAGAAATCCGCGAAGAACTTGGCCTGGTTGGTATGCTTCCCGTCCTTATTGCCTATCATTGCATAGCTGGATGCCATGAGTTGACGCGCAAAGAGTTGGGGGTCGATTTCAGCGGCGAAGTGCTTGGTAATCAAACGCACATATTGATCCAGAAATGTATCAGTATCGAGTGGAAGCAGTGTGCCATCCAGATCAAATAACATGTATTGCTGCATGAAAGCCTCCTTTAGCATGAGCTGCACAGCGTTACTTACGGTTGACCACCAGCAGTTCCCGTACAGTAACATCATACTGGTCAGCGATTTCTTCCCATGTATCTCCAGGCTGCGCCCTGTACCAGAGCTGACCGTCAACCTGTCCAGGAGGTAGCAACTCATCCACTAGCACAGGAGTATAACCTCTCTGCTTCACCATTTGTAGGATGTTGGGCAGTGCAGCCACAGTCTGTGCACCCCCGATGTGCATCAAAATGATACACCCGTCCTTCAGGCCATTCTCAATCCGTTGGCAGATGGCTTCCACACTGGTCCCCATCCAGTCAAGCGTATCGATACTCCAGAAAACATTATACGGATAGCCTGTTGCAGCCAGCAGTTTAGCCAGGGCTGCATTAGATTCGCCATAGGGAGGCCTGAACAACCAAGGGCGCTGCGTTGTAATCCGCTCTATGATGGCGGTAGTCTGCTCAATTTCCTGCCGTTGCTGCTCTACTGTGAGCCCTGGCATATGTGGATGGGTGTAGCTATGGTTTTGCACCGAGTGCCCACCTGAAGCAATAGCCAACACCAACTCTGGATGATCAACAGCCCATTTGCCACGCAGAAAGAACGTAGCTTTGGCCTGATGTTCTTCCAGAATCTTCAGCAGATCCAGGGTCTGCTCAAACTCCCAGCCCGCATCAAAGGTAAGGGCAATACGCGCCGCAGAAAGCTCGGGCGAGCCGCAAGCTATGGACTTCGCTTGCATTGCTGGCTCATCATTAGTGGGAATACGGATTATCGTTCCGGTAATGAGGGGTGGTAACGGTTGTGGAGTGCTGTTACCCCCAGATGGCTGTTGGTCAAGGCCAGGCCTGTCCAAAAACGCCGGATCTGTAGGTTGATGACTACACCCAGCCAACAGCAGTATCATCACAAGCAACAGTAGTCTACGCATGCACGCCCTACCCCCCATGCATTATCAGCCGACGGGTGACCCGCACCCCGGTTATTCCTTTGCGGCTACATTGGCAACAGGTGACCCTTTGAAGATATACGATGCAGGGCGAACCATGATGGCTACTCCGTTTACCGGCGAGAGGATCTCTTGGCCATCTACGCGTCCAATGACCTGGCCCTCTTCTACTGTCGAGCCTGCTTTGACTTCAGGCAGGAATGCACCCTGGAGGGATGTCATTACTGGCTGCAACTTGCCATAGAAGTTAGGTTGCGGCGGCTTGGCCTCGCCTGTGACCATGCCCAGTTGGCGGAGCAGGTTGATCAGTGCCTGATATGCTTCTTCAGCTGCATCCAGGTCGATAACGCCACCTTGACCACCACCAGGTAGTTCGATGATTACGGCCGGGATGCCTTTGTCACAAGCGTTGGTGAACAGCTGACCGCGGGTGCCGCCGCTTTCAATGACTCGTGGGATGGACAACATGCCGGCCAGTTCACGGGCAAAATCAAATTCTTTGTAAACCGCGAGCGTATAGCTAGACCCATAGACTCCACAACAATGCAGGTCAACGATATAGTTGGCATCCTGCGCCTCTTCCCAAATCACATTGGCAACACCCAGGGTTGGGGCGGAGTCAGGGCGTCCTGGGAAAATGCGGTTCATGTCCAGCTCGTCATAGGGAGAGGTGCGCTGCATCCGCCTGAAAGCAAGCGGGTTGGCGATGGGCAGCACTTTGACCGAGCCCTTAACCAGCTCGTTATCTTCCAGAAACTTAACAACTCTCTGCGCAGTGTAAATACCAGTTGCTTCGCCACCATGGATGCCGCCGGTGAAGAATACACGTGGGCTACCTTCACCAAACACCTGAAAGTTGAGTTCAGCTTTTACGACGCCATCGTCTACCATCCGGGTATAGACCTGCTTCTCCATCTAATCCATTCCTCCAGTTATCTTGAAGTGAATATCAAGGGTAGCGCCTGGCGTAGCGCCAGGCCGCCGCCCGTTTGCACTTAAACCTGATGCACCAGTTTACCGCTGATGACAACAGACGTGCAGTTGGTGAAATTGCAGAGTGGATGACCATCAAACACTGCCAAATCAGCTTCCTTACCTACCTCGATACTACCTAGGCGGTCGGCCAGACCAAGGATTTCAGCCGAGTTGATAGTGATAGCCCGCAGGGCATCCTCTTCGTTCATACCCTCCCGAACAGCAATTCCGGTAACCATCGGCAGGTACTTGGTGTCCGAGGATGTATCCATCTGGATAGCGACCTTCACGCCCGCTTTGGCCAGGATGGCAGGATTATCCAGACGCACTTCCCAAAGCTCATGTTTGGCGGGCCCCATAAGCAACGGTCCGACAACACATGGAATCTGCTTTTCAGCAATAATATCGGCAATCTTGTAGCCTTCGGTGGCATGCTCCAATGTGAAATCGAGATTGAACTCTTCACCGATGCGAATGGCTGTCATGATATCGTCAGCCCGATGGCAGTGAATACGCGCCTTCATCTCACGCTTCAGCACCTTGGCCAATTGCTCCATCTTCAGATTGCGGTCAACGGTGTGCGGCTTACCCTCTGCAGCAGCCCGTTCAACTTTATCCAGATAGTTCTGCGCGCTGATCAAGGCCTCGCGCAGGACTGCAGCGTTGCCCATCCGGGTGCCCGGCATCTTGTGTACCGGCCCATAGTTGCGCTTAGGATTCTCGCCCAGAGCCATTTTCATGCCTTCGCTACCCGAGATCACCATGTCATTGACGGTGCGGCCAACGGTCTTAATAGCCATGCCTGTGCCACCAATGATGTTACTGCTGCCAGGGCCGGTGTAGACAGTGGTGACGCCTGCTGCCAACACTTGCGGAAAAGCAGGATCTGCCGGGTTCAGGGAGTCTATGCCAAACAGCGCAGCCTGCACCGGGCCAGTCTTCTCGTTACCGTCAGCAGTGGCAGGAACAGACGGTTCCCCAAACAAGCCGATATGGCTGTGAGCATCAATCAGGCCAGGAGTTACTACCTTGCCGGCAGCATCGATTACCTGTGCATCCTCAGGCACTGCAACGTCTGCGCCGACAGCAACAATTTTGCCGTCCTCGCATAGCACCGTTCCCTGCTCAATGATGCCTTGCGTAATGGTGTAGATTTTGCCGTTAACAATAGCCAATTTCATCAGTGTATGTCCCTCCAGCGATATATTTCGTCTTACCAAGTAAAAATTCGCTATCTTCTTCCCCATTCCTTTTGTAAGGGTCAAGTTTCCTGTAGTTTTCAGCTGCCAGACACCTATACTCATGCGTATGTAGCAGAGCAATGGGGCATGTCTGAGGCGCGGCTTGCCTGCATATGAATTACAGAGTGAGGTAAGGAAGGAGGGGAAGTCTTTGTTTAGCGGCCAATGGATGCAGTTTGTGCGCATGCACTGGATGGAGATGACCATGGTGGTAGGTAGCCTGCTAATTGGCGGCAATCTAGCGCAGCAGTTCACTGTACTGCGTCAGAAGAGCCTGGCAGGCAGGATGGCTCGTTTCAGCTTGGCGCTGCTATTCTCAATTGCTTACTACTGTTTGTTCTTCTACCTGAGGGCATTGTTTGGGCACTAAAAGAGCGCGGGTTAGCCCGCGCTCTTGCCTTCTTACCGCAACTTTTCAGTGGTCAGCTTGTTGAAGCAACTCACCTGCCATGAACCTCTGCAAGAGTTCCACGATTCTCTCAGTCACCAGTTGATAGATGGCCTCTCCCTTTGCTTTGCTAGCCTTGGTTGCGTCACCAGTCAGTGCATGAGCCAACGTGGCATGGGAGATGCCCGGATAGCGGATATTGGCGATTGTCTTGGTCCAGTTGACAGCCGCCTTGCTCATATCCACTAAACTCTCGTCTATCGCTAGCACGGTTGAGGTTTCATCTTCTCCCGCGTGTCCCTGGCCGCTGCAAATGGTGCGGATTTCGGGTGCATGGTCAATCCACCAGTTAATCAACATCACCGTTAGCCCCAAGTCCGCCAAGCGTTCCATAACAGTGCTCAGCGCGGGTGTATTACCGCCATGCCCATTGAACAATACCAGCCTCTTGATCCCCCATTTGGCCAAGCCCTTCCCCACCTGATAGACATATTCTCCAAAGACATCGGCGGGGATATCGATGGTGCCCGGGAATACAGACAAGTTCCAGGAGTGGCCAAAAGGGATTTCTGGCGCGATGATCAAGTCCTGTCCCATGCGCTGCTCTATCAGCTGCAGGAAGTGCCTGGGTATCAGTACATCTGTGCCCAGCGGACAATGGTGCCCATGCGCCTCAGTCATACCAATAGGCAGCACAGCCGTATTCACCGATTGCACTGCTTCAGCAAATTGGTCCATGTTCATCGTCAAGAGATACATCTGCCCGGCCTCCTAGACGTTGATGCCCGCTTTGCGCAGGTCTTCCATCAGCTTGCCGTGCACATCGGAGACCAAGCCACGCCGGGCGTACTTGCGCGACATATGCTCGCCCCAGCCGTACTTGTCATAGTTGACTTCGTCTTCGCCTGCTTCCGGCTTTGGTATCTTGGCATTCAGCTTGGAGTAGTACCCCTCGCGGATCAGCCCGGCATCCATAACCCCGAGTGCCTCTTCCACGCCTTCATCGGTGATGTCTTGGTACTCATCCTGATGCAGCACAAACTTGGTGGGGATACGAGGGCGCGGAGCCGGATGCTCAGCCGGCCAGCCCAGGATCATGCCAACGACCGGGAAGACCCGCTCTGGCAGATTGAAGATTTCCTTGAGTTCCGCTGCAAAGTTAGGAGCGGCACCGAGGAAGACTGTGCCGAGGCCCAGGCTTTCAGCCGCCAGCACCATGTTTTGAGCAAAGTAGGCTACATCCTGGATGCCGAGGAATAGCATCATCATATCGCTGGCAGTGTTTTGTCTATCCTTGGAGGCGATGAATTTCTCCAATCTGCGATAGTCTGCGCAGTAGAGCATGAAGACAGGACCCCGCGTGACCAGGGGACCAAATAGCTTGGATAGACGCTCCCGTTTAGCTTGGTCCCGGGTATAGATGCAGGTGTACATCTGGCCGGTAAACGGTGCCTGTTGACCTGCCCGGGCAATCTGCTGGATCATCTCGTCACTGACATCCTGGTCAGTGAACTTGCGAATGGAGGCGTGCTGCATAATAGCGTTCATAACATCATTCATACTGGTTCCCCCTCTGGTGGTTTTCCTAAAGAGATAAGTTCCCTATCGCGAAGGTCAAACCCTCTTGACTGGCCGCATCTTTTCGGGCAGCGAAAGACCCCGAAACCAACGGTTCCAGGGTCGATTGTTTTAGACCAGCTTGAACTGATTAACAGCCTGCTCCAGTTCAGCAGCGATTGCCCGTAGCTTGGCGAGACGCTGTTCAACGGCCTGGATAATTGCCATTTGTTCTTCAGTCGAGGCAGCTGCCTGTTGAGCTCCGGAACTGAACTGGATGGAAATAGCGGAGAGATCCATCAGGCGAGTCAATGATTGCTGGCACGACTGCTCTATGATGCCTACCGCTTCCAGCACGCTATGCACTAGTTCCTTAACATTATCGTTTGATGCAACCAGATTGGCCAAGTAACCATCTACAGCTGCGCTAGAACGAACCCCTTCAGATGCCTGCTTGACTCCATCGTGAATAGCAGCCGTCACCTGCTTGATTTCACCCTGCATAATCTCAACCAGACCATTAATCTGACTGCTGGCTTTGTTTACGGCATTAGCCAAGGTTTTTACCTGATCGGCTACTACGGCAAACCCTTTGCCGTGTTCACCGGCCCTGGCTGCCTCAATCGCTGCGTTTAGTGCTAACAAGTTAGTCTGGCTGGCAATCTGCGAGATAGTCTGACTGAAAGAGCCAATCTCTTCAGATTTTTGTCCTAACGACTGTACTACAGTTGCTGTGCGACTAATCGACTCGTTGATTTTGTTCACTTGCTGCATCGAAGACTGATAACGACGCAAAGCAGCGTCGGCTTCCACTACAGCCTTGTCAGCAGCTTGAGTTACTTCACCAGCATGTTCAGTCACGCGTTGCACTTGCTTAAATACTTCTTGCATGGATCCAGACACGCCATCAATGCTTTGCACCTGTTGCTCCGACCCTGCAGCTACCTGACTAACTACCTGTGTGATTCCGGCGGCAATGCGCTCGGTGGTTTGGGCTCCTTCGGCCAATTCAGCCGCATGCTGCATCACTTGCGTAGTGCTCGCCCTGATGTTTCGGGTTACTCCAGCGAGGCTGTTAACTACAAGCTGGAAGGCTCCGGCTAGTCGACCAACCTCGTCTCGCCTGCCTGCCTGTCTAAACTCGACTGTAAGATCGCCATGCTGCAGAAGCTCCGCTTGAGTCTGCAGCTCGCCAAGTGAGCGAACCAACACGATGGCTATCAAGGCACCAAGCAGGCACCCAAGCAGAGAGACAACGACGGTTCGACTGACCATTGACTTGCGAACTTCTGTGAGCTGGTCAAACATCAGGTTACCGTCAAAATCTGCTCCGAGCATGCCAATAACATTGCCCGTTGTATCTTTGAGCGGCAAATAGGCCGAGAGCAAGTTGCCCCATTCTTCACTCGCTTCCAGCTCAAAACCAGGGGTACCGCTGAGACTAGCAATCCATGCGTCACTCATTTCGGCCTGGTCTTCCTCGTCATTCAGCAGAGATTCATCAGGGTCATCCCAGGGCATGCCGTCTACTACGTAGACGTACTGACCCTGCTCATTCCGCCGCATAGTATAAAGGTACTTAAGTCCCAGGGATTCTCGGACAGAGTTCAGCCTATCCCGAAGTTCCCGGTAATACTCACTTTCCATATCTGCTCCGTCACGCAGAGCGTCAAATTGTGCCGGATCAATCTGCTTTGCTACCGATTCGATGATGTTGATAGCAGTCTCACCAACGGTTGCTTCAATAGTAGCTCTTGCACTACGATATGAGTTGACTCCCATCGTAATGGAGGAGAACAAAGCAATTAACAGGAAACTGCAGATGACCTTAGTCTTCAATGATTCGTGCCAGCGCATAGTATATCACTCCAAACAGTTCCAATTGCAAACCTAGAAATAGTTCTCCACATTTCGACAAATTACCTGCCTTTAACAGAAAGAAAATCTAAAGAGACTGGAGAGATCAATATGCTAAAGGGAGAGCCGCAGCTCTCCCTTTGGACGTTTCTATGACGTTTCTATTTAGTTAGCTTCAGCATCTCCAACAAGTCTGCCTCCGAAATGATCGGTACTCTTAGTTCCTCTGCTTTGGTCAACTTGCTGCCGGCTTTCTCACCGGCCAACAGATAGTCCGTCTTCCTGCTAACGGAGCCTG
>JAWLDB010000105.1:0-9225 GCA_041686915.1 Bacillota bacterium | reverse complement strand
AGCTGTGGAGCGCTCCCGCGAGCACGACACAGAGTGCGGTCTATTCAGGGTGTTTTATCCTTAAGCTAATATGCAGTAATGAAAAAGCGGCCCTCGGGCCGCTTTTGGCTTCTCTCTTAAGCTGCGATTTTGCGGGAACGCCGGCGACGCCGGATCAACCAAACAGGACCGGCAATCAGTCCAACCAGGATGAGGATCGGCCAAACAATCAAGGGGAAAGTGCTGGTGATGTTGAGTCTGCCGGCTGTCTGGCGGTAGTATTCTGGCACCTGTGGAATGCCCGCCTCGTTTTTCGGCTGATCCGCGGCAAACTCCAACACAGCTTGCCAGACCTTCATTTCCTGAGCATCCCGGTAAACAATCGCATCCTTTACGTCAGCAAGCGGGTTGCCGTCCTTATCCTTCATGACCAGACCAAGACTCGGCAACAGGTCTCCAACCATCGGGAGGAATGCTGCCAGGTAGTAGTCGGAGACGACATGGTACAGCTGCTCGTCACCCCTCTCCAGTGGAGCCCAGGATGCAGCCGGCGAGTTGCTGGTATCTCCAGTGTAACGCTCGGCAGACAACACTGCCCTAGTAGTTGGGATGGGGAGGTCCTTAATCGGCACGGTGAACAGGATTGCACGCTTCGGGTCGTAGGTCATACGCAGCCCGGAAGCTTGCAGGTGGTAGGCATCACCCATCAGCTCTGAGAGCAGGGCTGACACTTCCAGGACACGGCGCACTTCCTCTCCAGTGAAGTAGAACGAGACCATCGGATATCCCGGCTGCCCATCCGGCCCAGAGCCAAGGCCAACCAGGTCGACCAGGTCAAGCAATGCTACCTGGCCCTCTGTGCCTGGCTGGGTTCCCGGGGTAATGCTGCCCCGAATGACACCATCAGCCTGGAAGGCAAAGTCAACTCGTTCACCTGTCACTTGCTCACCTGCCCAACGCATGGCATCGGTTACAAAGTTGCCAAAAGGGGTTTCCTGAAAGTCAGGCTCGTTTGTGACCAGGAAATCTGATGATATGACTGTCTGATCAATAGCCGTGAACTTTCCACTGGTAAGGCGGGTTATCAGGTTGTTCAGGTCTCCAATATAGCTATTTACGCTGGCAGCCATTGCTGGCTCAAACGCGACTGTTTCATTCAGTGGTAGTAGGAATGCTTGCCCAGAAGCACCATTGCGCACAGTCACCTTACCGTTGGTAGGAGTATAGGCTAGTTCCACTACCCCTAGGTTGTTGAGCAAATCACCTGACTGCACGATGATTGTGTCACCCTGCATCACAGGTTCGGCCAGGTCTGTGTGGCAATGGCCACCGACAATCACATTGATCTCCGGAACCGCCTTAGCTAGCTCCTTGTCTTCGTCAACTCCCAGGTGGTTGATGGCCACAATTACCTGGGCCCCCGCAGCCTTTAACTCTGTTACTGCCTGTCTGGCTGTTTCGTGGCGGTCGCCAAAGGTAACCGGGTCAGCATAGGGAGCTACCTGCTCGGCATCCTCACCTAGCAAACCGAAGAAGCCTATCTTTAATCCGTTGTCGAGCTCTTTGATATATGTTTTGCGAATGCCCATGTTGTTCAGCGGGTGACCCTCTGGAGCCAACATATTGCTTGCCACAATGGCGGTCTTGGCTGCAGCATCAGGGTAGCCGGCTGCTTGCAAGTACTTCGCCAGTACATCCGGTCCAAAGTCGTACTCGTGGTTGCCAATGGTCACCACGTCATAGCCGAGTTGTTGCATCATGGTCAGCTCAGCGGCCTTGCCGTCAAGCGCTAGCCATGCAAACGGTGAGCCACCTAAGTAGTCACCACCTGACAATAGCAGTACAGGCTCATCAGTCGCAGCCTTAGCTGCCCTGATCTGTTTTACTGCTTGCGAAAGGCGAGCAAAGCCGCCTGAGGAAGGTGCTGTGCTACCGGGTTTGTTATCAACCAACGGGGAGGGGAGAAGAGCAGAGTGCTCGTCGTTTGTGTGCAGAATAGTGAAGTGCAGTTCCTCGTCAGCAGTTGCAGCCACCGTAAGGGCAGGCGCTGCGCCGAGTACGCTGGTGACGAGCAGCATTGTCACCAAGGCCAGGGCAGTAAACCTTTTCATCCAGTCCATTAGATAACCTCCTGGGCAGGTCTTACCCCGCCTGTTTTGACTCAGACTAATTCTCTCTGAATGGGCCAAAACCCTGCTAGGTAGCTGATACCGGGGCAAACACAAACCCCACGGCATGCCGTGGGGCTACGGTATGGGTGAGTGTGGGGGTTGACGATGGCAAACCCGCTCCGTCAATCCTCGATGTAGGGGCAGAGTTTCACTCTGCCCTAGGGTTGAATACAATTCAACCCCTACCTTGGGACCCAGAACGCCTACATACCATTCAATATACCACGCCTTGGTGTAGGGCGGAACGTGTTCCGCCCCTACTTTTTCATCAAATCTACCACCTGCAACAACCGACCCATCAAATGCTCATGGTACTGCCGGCCACCTTCTTGCGATGCCTTACTCGGCTCGCCAGACACGCCGCCGGACTTCTCTGCCAGCAACTTCTGCTCTTCCGGGCTGCTGGGAACGTAACAGAGGGTATCACCCCTATAGGACGGATCCACGCTGTACAGCGTCCTCGGCTGGTGTGGGTAGTCTTGCACGCGGTCCATCTTGACCAGCTCCGGGTAACGGTACCAGATATGCGAGCTTTCAATCTCTTCGGCATGCCCGAGTTCTCCCCAGCCTAGCTCGCTGCCAAACTCCTTGGACATGTAACCCGGATCAAAAATCACTACCTTCACACCCAGCTCCCGCTTGGCACGTTCGCCGACAATCTGCAACCAGGTGATGTTCACGATGCGGTGGCCATTCAGCAGAATGAACCGTTCGAAACCGTGCTCCTTTAGCGATTTAACCACGTCATAGACCAGTTCCACTAACACTTCCGGCCGAACTGTAATCGTCCCTGGTAACACCATGTGATGTGGGCTCCAGCCAAACCAAAGCGGTGGAGCGACTGCAACTTCTGTTCTCTCGCCAGCATCCTCAGCCAGCGTTAAAGCGACATATGTGTCCGAGCCTACCGGCAAATGTCTGCCATGCTGCTCAGTACTGCCGATAGGCAGGATAATCGTCCCTTCGGTCTCAGTCACTAGTTCCCTTACCTCTTCCCAGGTGAGGTTCTGCAATCTTCTTTCCTTAGCCATCCTGATCATCCTTTCCAAGCTCATAGCAATTCGCGTCAAACCCTTAGTTTACCCATAGGTTACCACAAGTGGCACACTGCTTGTCACAAGGACAAGATTTTCGGCAGATAAGTGGACATTCCTGCATAAGCATTAGTGACATCTACTGACAACCTGTAGGAGGGAGAGGGTAGAGCATGCAATATCACGTTCGAAGCAAGCCGCAGGGCAAGCTCCTGGGCCTGCTGATGCTGCTGTTAGTGCTGACAGTGGCAATCCTGGGCCCGAGAGTCCAGGCCATTCACCCCTGGGGAGCTTATGTGCAGGGCTTCGCTCTAATGTTTCTAAGTATCCTGCTGGAGGCATTGCCGTTTGTACTGCTCGGCACATTTATCTCGGCCATGATTCATCTGTTCCTATCTGAGAGTATGGTAGCCAGACTGCTGCCACGTAACCAGTTCTTAGGCCTACTGGCAGCATCCCTGATGGGCTTCGTCTTCCCGGTCTGTGAGTGCGCCATCGTGCCGATTATGCGAGGCTTGATCAAGAAAGGTGTACCGGTTGGGATGGCGGTGACATTCCTGCTGGCAGTGCCGATCGTCAATCCCGTCGTGCTTGCATCTACCTATTACGCCTTTGCAGGTGAGTGGGGACCGGTAATCCTGCGCGCATTAGGTGGCATTATTATTGCCGTCTTTGTAGGTGACCTGATGGGCAGATTGCACGCGCATGGTAGCCCCCTCAAACATGAACGCTTCTATGACCAGAAGGCCGACCATCATGGCCATGGCCATAGTCATGACCACGATTGCGGTTGCGGTCACGATCATGGACACGGTCATGAGCATGCACACGGAAAGCGTCCGGGCTTGCATCAAACACTGCTAGGACTGCTCGAGCATACGAGTGAAGAGCTATTTGACATCGGTCGCTACCTGATCGCTGGCGCTGCTCTGTCCGCACTGCTGCAGACCTTGGTACCGCGCGAGTTTCTGCTCACAGTAGGTGGTGGCAAACTTAGCTCAATCATCGTCATGATGCTCTTGGCATACATCCTGTCGCTCTGTTCTGAGGCCGACGCTTTCATCGCCCGCACCTTTGTGCGTCAGTTTACAAATGGATCGGTACTCGCCTTCCTGGTATTTGGGCCGATGATTGACCTGAAGAACACTTTGCTGCTCATGGGGGCGTTCGAGCGGCGGTTCGTTGTCCGCCTGATAGCTGCTACCTCAGGCGCCGTCATTGTGTTCGCGTTGCTGGTCAATGCGTTCGGTATGTGAGGAGGTGGACGCAATGCGCAAACTAAACCTCTCTGCCGTTGTCTGGACGCTGCTGATGCTTGGCATAGTTGTGGGAATTGGGACACTGTTCTTCACTGGCAACATGGGTTACTTCCTGCACCCGCGCACTTGGGGTGCGCTGGGGGCGGCTGCTGTTACTCTGGCGCTACTGACGCTCGTCAGCGTTCGCAGCTGGCGTTCGGGCCACAGTAGGGCCATCAGCTTTAGCCACCTGCTCTTCCTGTTACCCTTGCTCTGTGGACTGCTGGTCAGTCCGGAAATGCTCTCCAAGCAGATGATAGCGCAAAAGGGCCTTAGCGGTATCTTCCATCACGGACACGACCATTCCCACGGTGGTGGGCGGCATGTGATCCTACAGCCCGCCGGGCGGATTGTAGTTACCGACGACCAGTTCCTGTCGATGATGGAAGAATTCTGGGAAAGAGCTGACGCGCTATCAGGCCGGGAAGTTGAGATTGCTGGTTTCGTCTATTCAGCTCCGAGTCTTGGCAAGCACAACTTCGTGTTGGCTAGGCTGGTCATGACCTGCTGTGCAGCCGATGCGGAGATCGCGGGTATGATCTGTCGTTGGCCCGATAGAGCTGATCTACAGGATGGCGATTGGGTCAGGATCGTAGGTACCCTGGCAAAGCAGCAGTTCTACAACCTTAATCAGCAAGAGCCGCAGATGATGCCGTACCTCGAGGTCAAAACTCTCGAGAAGATTGAAAAGCCCGAACAAGAGTACATTTACCCTTAGCAGATATTGAGACGAAGGGACAGTCCCTTCGTCTCAGTTTTTGGGAAATGCTGTATGGAAGCAGGGGGTAGGGGCTAAGATGGAGAATACAGGCTTGGTTCGCCAGGCCTGAACTACATCTAAGGAGGCTGTCTCCATTGCAGCATTCATCCCGTGTACACAGGTCCTGGTTTGACCTCTTTAACGTTCGCCAGGTGGTCAACTTCGCTTTTCTGCTAGTCGTGGCTCCCTTGGCCTGGAACGGTGTCACCAGGTGGGCCGGATTCGTTGCCATTCTACTTGCCAGTCAGGTACTGCGCCATGTTTTGATCTGGTGGTTTGATGGAGTGGATAGTACCACAGAGAGTGATGCGCGAGCATTAGAGGCCGGTCGTGTCGCCAGGTCCTATGGTTACGTGGCTACTTTAATACCCCTGGCGCTTTATGTGATGTTTGTGGAGCGGCTTACACTGACTATTAGCCCCCTTTGGATGATCTCGAGCAGTCTTTCCCTCGGTTTTGTGGTGATGACTGTGGCCGAGCTAATGTTACGCTATGGAGGATCTTTAGATGAACGCATTGAACTGGACGCAGCTCAGTATAGAAGGCGGTAGAAAACAGATATCGGCCAGGGTTGCCTGGCAATCGTCCACACCTGCTGAGCTGCCGCAAGACATAGAACGGATCAGGCAGCTATGTGCTGACGGCTGCCCACACTATAACCGGAACGGTGGTTGTCCGCCCTGGTCTCCAACAATTGAGGCATTAGGGAAGGAGCACGACCTTACCTTGCTGGCAGTCTCAGCAAAGGCATCAACTGAACGCCCCATGGCAGACATGAACGATGCCATTGATGACTGGATGGATAAGCTGGGTTATGCAGTACTTGATTCGCTCGGGGTCAGTTTCCTGTCCGCCGGGCCATGCCGCGCCTGCCAGACCTGTACTATCGAAACCGGGTGCAAGGATCCAAATCGGCGAGTAAGTTCCATAACTGGAGTCGGCCTGCTGCTTTCAGATATCCTGGAACACCACTTCCAGCAGCCCCTGCAATGGTCTAAGGGAGATCAACAACCAGAACACCTGACCAAGGTAATGGGTTTCTTGCATAAGCCTGAACAGACCAAGGCGTTAGACGAGTTTCTGAGGCGTTATATCACAACCTAAAAATCGACACGTTTCGTTTTCCCCGTGCATGGCACGGGGTTTCTGTTTTGGATGCCAAATGTATTCATCGGGGATGTTCTAGGCCTCTGTCGAATAACGGGCATCATCTATACCTTGGGTTTAGGGCAGGAGGCGTTTGAAAGGGCCTCTGGTCCACCGCGCGCCGCCCGCGGCACGCCGCGGGGTTTTTTCATCCGTCTGAATCCTGTCGTAGGGGTTGAATTTTATTCAACCCAGGGCAGAGTGCAACTCTGCCCCTACATTTGTGAGGGTATCGTCTTCATGTTCCGCCCGAGGTCCCGGGTTCGGGCGGTACGCATAGGATGAGCACCCTACAAAAAATGGGTGCGCACCCCTTGACGTCACTTCTGGCATGTTATACCATGGCAACAGAAGATAAGTAAAAGTAAGGAGTGGTGCTCAATGTTACGCGAGGCCTACAAGGTATGGAGAGCATATGCCGAGTTACCCACTCTGTGGCACGGCTGGGACCATGCCAGTACACCGGTTGCCTGCTATACCGATGATGAGGCTGTGCTATTTGCGCACCCCAACCCGCCTGCCGACTTCCAACCAATCACCATCGGAGAGCATGTAGCGCATGTCAGCCGCCCCAAGCCAAGAACATTCACGGCCAATACCAACGTTGATGTTAACGGGGTGCAGACGGCTACCATCATGTGGGCAGACTGCTCCTTTGCATCAGCACTCTCCCTGACAGCGCATGAAGCATTCCATGCTTATCAGCAAACCAATGGCTTCCCCACTGCTAATATCATGTTGATGTCCAATTACCCGGTATACGACCCTCTGGTCAATGCTCTTGGGGAAGTTGAGGCCAAGCTGCTGCGCCAAGCCATAATTGCTGACGATATGGAGGCAGCCAGGCAGGCCCTAGACGCCAGAGCAGCCAGGCAGCAATTGCTTAGTCCGGAACTGCGGGGATATGAAGATGGCAACGAATACAACGAAGGCCTGGCTGTTTATGTCGAACTGCAAGCGCAAGAGCAGGGCGGTCCCAATCGGCAGCTCTGGCTGGATGATCTGGCAACAGCCAATCAGAATGGCAAGGGCGCAGACAGGGCCCGTTTCTACGGGTCCGGCATGGCCTATGGTCTGCTCTTGGATCGTTACTACCCGGATTGGCAGACAGCAATCATGAGAGATTGGCCCGCTCTGTCCACGGCCTTGGCGAAAGCGGTATATTACACTCCCGACCCCAACTGCCGCGACTTTAAAGGCATGGACTTTCCGCTCGTTCTCGCACAGCAGGAGAAGGACGCTACCGCTCGTCGTCAGGAGATGGAGAGTCGCATGGCAGAGGCCTTTCCAGGCACTGGTGTTCGCGTGGATGCTACATTCCAAGGTGTGCCGGTAGCTGGCGGATGGCATCCGTTCATGGTGAAGGTAGTGCCCGGGCATGGCAGGTTCCACCCTACAATGTTCAGCTATATCTATGATCAGGGTGGGGAGTTCAAAGTCGAAAGAGGCGGGCTCGAGCCAGAGATGATTAAACGGGTCGTCTTTGAGCGGGATGACCTGCAGGTAACAGTCGATGGGCAACAGTTCACCGGCGGTAATGCCCAGGGTCTGTTGGAGATCAAGGGAAGCGACAGCTATCTGAAGATGCCAGACGCCGAGATAACCTGGGAAGGGAACACTCTAAAAGCCCGCCAAATGAGCCAATAACAACCCTTGCCCTCTAAAGCGCCCCCCACCGAAAATGTAGGCGGGGCGCTTTTGTGCTGTAATTTGACAAAACTTTTGCACCCGAAAGTAGGGAAATGACATCTCTGTCGCAAATATATGGAATATAAAACCATGGGCAGGAGGGTGATGACACAGTGGCTATAACCTTGAACGAGATATTGGATGTTAAGTATCTAAACGACTGGGATTGGTCCCCGGATGGTCGCTATATAGCTCTCAACTGGAACGACGGAGGCAAAGGAGATTGCTGGCTGGTTCCAGGTGATGGCAACAGCGCCCCAAGGCAGCTGACCAGGTGCAAGCAGCGCTTGTCTGGAATGACCTGGGCACCGAAGAGCGATCAGCTCGCTTTAGCCATGGATGGCGACATCTGGCTGGCCGTCCCAGAGGATGACTGGTTTGGGCTCGAGCGCCTCACGTCCCTTGGCACAGTGGAAGGTGGTTTAGCCTTCCGGCCTGACGGAGAAGTGCTGGCTTTCGTTGAGGGTGGAGAGCTCTGGCTATATACCTTATCGGGCAAGCACCTGAGTAAGTGTAAGACACCTGGACGCCTGGTTGCAGGTTCGCTGCACTTTTCTCCAGACGGAGACAAGCTGCTCTACCGTTATCAGGATGAGGACAAAGCTGAACGGCTGGCTGTCGCCACTAAAGAAGGCAAGCTGCTCTGGGTTACCAATAACGAGCAAAGAAGGGTAGCCGATGCTGTCTGGCTGGACGATAACCGTTTCGTCTACCAGGTAGTCAAAGAGATCGCTATGGTACACGACTTCTTCCTGGGCACCATGCCTGCAGATGATAATCTCCAGGACTACAGCCAAATCAGAGTGCCTGTGCAGTTGCAACCACAGGTAACACATATCTTGCACGAGGAGCAGGCAGACCGGCGCGGCTCCTTGCTCTTCACCGCTATGCTTCCGCTGCGCGAGCGTAACGAGCTGCTCTTTAGCCTGGAGCGAGACGGTTGGCTGCACCATTACCTCTACTCAATTGAAACAGGTGACCTCAAGCAGTTGACCAGTGGCGAATGCGAAGATTTCGGGCATGCCAGCGATAGGCCGGCGATTTCACCGGACGGCCAGCAGTTTGCCTATGCTTCCAACCGAGGTGACTTAATTCGCCGTGACCTCTGGGTCTACGACCTGCAGAAGGGATCAGAACGCAAAGTGACA
>JAWLDB010000104.1:0-9291 GCA_041686915.1 Bacillota bacterium | reverse complement strand
TTAATCTCACCTTCCTTGCCAGGGATGTAGTCGACTTCCAAGCCTGCTTTGATCGGTAGGCGCTTGCGGCGTGCGAGATTGAGCAGGTCCAGATAGTCTTGCAGCTTCTGCGTCTGCCTTTCAGCGACCCAGTCATTATGGAAGATATGGCGTGACTCCTGAAAACGATATAGATGCTCGACGATCCCTAGCTCGGTTATGCCTTTACGTTTGGCTTCTGCGAGGAACTGCTGCAGCCAATCGATGGCATAGGGGCCGCGCTCCAAGTGCACATGATAATCACAGAGCATTTTTGCTGACCTTCCCTTCTAGCGTTCTTTCTACTAGATATTCCGGAGAACCTGAAGATATCCTGCCGATGGTCTGTTTGGAAAATCTATGGCTTAACTATGTTAGAATAGATGAGAGATAAAAAACATTGCAGGAGTGATAAAAAATGAGACTTACAGAAGCATCGAGCGTAGGAAAGCTCGATATCAAGAACCGGATTGTCCTGCCGCCTTTGGTAGTTTGGGCAGCCCATGAGGATGGTACTGTTAGCGACTACAACCTTAACCACTATGATACTTTTCAAGACGTGGGCCTGACAGTAGTAGAAGCTACAGTTGTTTCCCCTGAAGGCCGCCTGTCACGCAGGCAAATCGGAGCCTTCTCGGATGAGCATGTTCCGGGGCTACGGCGCCTGGCTGGCACAATACATAACAATGGATCACTGGCTGCCATTCAGCTGCACCACGCCGGTGGTCAGACCAACCTGAACAATACTTTTGGTCTGCCACTGCTAGCGCCCTCTGCCGTTACTCGCGGCAAGGACCTACCAGAAGAGTTGACTTTGGAGGAGATAGCGCGCATCCAGAGTGACTTTGTGGCAGCGGCTGAGCGTGTTGTAGCTGCAGGTTTTGACGCGATTGAGTTGCACGGCGCTCACGGCTACCTGATTAGCCAGTTTCTCTCCCCTGCCATGAACAAACGCCAGGATCAGTACGGCGGTAGCCTCGAGAACCGGGCCCGTTTTGCACTGGAGACTTTGAGCAAGGTAAAGGCCGCAGTTGGCGACCGTTGTCTGGTCTACATCCGCTTTGGAGTGGCCGATGGCGTAGAAGACGGGCTGACCTTGGCAGAAGGCAGGCAAGTTGCCCAGTGGCTGGTGGAGGCCGGCTCCCAAATGCTGCACGTGTCCAGCGGTGTAGGCGGGGCTCCAAAAGGTGTTGTGCTGGAAGGAAGTGAGTGGTCTGCCACCATGCATCTAGCTGCTGAGATTAAGCAGGTCGTGGATGTCCCGATCATCGGTGTCGGTGGCATCAGGCGCCCTGAACAAGCAGAAGCAGCGCTGGCTGCTGGTATGGTTGACCTGGTAGCTGTAGGCAAGGCAATGCTGGCAGATCCTCTCTGGGCTAGCAAAGCACTGGGTAGGCTCGATGAGGCCTTGGCACTTTGCCGTGACTGCCCGAAGTGCGGTCACTATAAGCACCCCTTCACCTGCCCGGCCCGCGGCAAAGGCGAAGAATAGGGATGACAAGAGCAGCCTGTAAACACGGGCTGCTCTTTGCTTTCGTCGTTAGTCTTGTTCGATGAACCTGGTGACAAAGGGCGACTCGAACTCTTCTGCCAAGATGTCCATCAATATCCCATCATATTTGCGTCCGCCAATAATGCGAGCCTGGCGCCTACGGCCAATCTCTTTAAAACCGATGTTCTGGTAGCATTTGATCGCCCGCTTGTTGAACTCGAAGGTACCTAGCATGACGCTGTTCAGGTTCATGAGGTTAAATGCGTGGTCGAGCAGCAACCTGATTGCGTCGGCACCATAGCCGTTGCTCCAGTACTCCTTCTCACCAATCACTATGCCTAAGTTAGCACTACGGTTCACATGGCTGACTCCGAAGAGTACACAACGCCCGATTAGTTTGTCTGTCTGCAGGTCAACAATCGAGAATGCCGGATAGCGGTCCTTGATTATCTCTGCGACCTCCGCCTGTTGGAACCCTAGTGATTGCATGGTGTATGCCTCGTCACCCAAGGGTATGGTTACTTCCAGATCATTGAACCATTCTGCCCATTTGGCTGCATCATCGGTGCTGACCGGAGAAAGATAACACTTTTCGCCTACCAGCCTGCGATAGTATGTCACTAACAAGCCCTCACCCACTATCAGTTGGCGCTATTCGAATGCCTTATTGCAATCAGCATACATCCCTTGCCACAACTCGACAATGGACAATCTGAGTATGAAAAGAAGGCAGCCCCGTGGCTACTTTCTACCTTACAGCTTGATACTGATGTTATACTCCCGGAGCCACGCGTCGATCAGGGCCAGGTAGGCAAACAACTGTGGGCCGCCCATCAGCTGGCCAAACCAGGTAGGACCAAAGTTCTTACCATCATTTCTGGCAATGTCGCGCACTGTTTCTACATCAATCAGCGGCAGTAGTGGCGAGTTAGCCTGGTTGAGCACATCGAGCAGCCAATCGCGCGTTGCTGCCAGGTAAGCTGGATTGTGAGTTTTCGGATATGGGCTCTTACGGCGATACAGCACATCCTCGGGCAACACCCCGCGCAATGCCCTGCGCAGCAAGCCCTTCTCCCGCTCGTCTGCAAACTTCATTGACCACGGGATATTCCAAACATACTCCACCAACCGGTGGTCCGTATAGGGCACGCGCACTTCCAGACCAACGCCCATACTCATACGATCCTTGCGGTCCAGTAGAGTGGCCATAAAGCGGGTGATGTTCAGGTAGAACATCTCGCGCATACGGTTCTCGCGTGCGTTTTCTCCAGGCAGGCGTGGCACCTCGGCCAAAGCTTGATGGTAGCGCTCGGCAACATATTCCTCAGGCCTGATTGCCCTAGTCAGATCCGGCGAGAGGATGCGCATACGCTCCGAGTTCTTCAGCGCCCAAGGGAAGGTATTGGCGTTCAAGCTGTCCTCTCTGCGGAACCACGGATATCCACCAAAGATCTCATCAGCAGCCTCGCCAGACAAGCCCACCGTGTGTGTCTGCTTGATCCGACGACAGAACAGCAGCAAGGACGAGTCGACATCAGTCATGCCGGGATAGTCGTTGGCCCGCATTGACTCAAGCAGTGCAGCGACCAACTCTGGAGTGTCAATCACCACGCGGTGGTGAATGGTGCCCAGTTCTTTAGACATTCTCTCCACCCACGGCGCATCAGCATCCGGCTGGTAGCTGTTGGCGCGGAAGTTGACGTCGTTACCGCGGTAGTCGACGGAATATGTGTGCAGTGGGCCTTTGCCTTCTCTTTGAAAAGTGCGGGCAACCAGTGCAGATATGGCGCTTGAGTCGAGCCCACCAGAAAGGAACGTACATACCGGCACATCAGATACCAGTTGTCGCCGCACCGTGTCCTCAATCAGTTCCCGCACCCGCTTGACCGTAGTCTCCAAGTCGTCAGTGTGCGGTTTGGACTCAAGCTGCCAGTAGCGCTCGATGTGGGTGCCATATTGGTTATGCACCAGGTAGTGCCCCGCACGCAGATCATGGATACCTTTGAACACTGCTGTACCCGGTGTACGAGCCGGGCCTACCATCAAGAGCTCTGCCATCCCCTGGGCATCCAGTTCACGCTTGGTCAGCGGGTTGACCAGAATAGCCTTGATCTCTGATCCGAAGAGAAATGCGCTGCTCTGTTGTGAGTAGAACAGCGGCTTGACCCCTAACCGGTCCCTGGCCATAAAGAGCTGCTGGTCAGCCTCACTCCAGATGGCGAAGGCAAAGATGCCATTCAACCTGGGTAGGCATTTTGCTCCCCATTCAATGTAGGCAGTCAACAGCACTTCCGTATCAGAGTAACTCTCGAAGCAATAGCCAAGGTCTAGCAGTTCCTTCCGCACATCCTCAGTGTTATACAGCTCTCCATTATATACAATCACATACTCCCGCTCGCCATAGACCCGCCGCATCGGTTGCGCCCCACCCGTAGGGTCTACTACAATTAGCCGCCGGTGCGCGAAGGCGGCATGCAGTGAGTACCACTCTGCCCCTGCGTCCGGTCCGCGGTGGGCTAAGCTGAGACCCATCCTCTCCACCATATCCTTGTGTTGCCGCAAGTCCCTATTATAATCAACCCAACCTGCTATTCCACACATTTATAATCCCCTCCATGGCCCTCTTAGGCCTTCGTTTGATACATGGTATGGAGATGCGTAGAAACGTGTGTAGGGTTATGTCAGAAAATGTGACATATCTATGCCACAAGCGATAACTTCCTGCACTTTCCTCGCATAAGATGCTAACAAACGACGGGAGGAGGGATGAGAGTGGCCAGAGTAGAAACGGCCGCGGTCTTCCCCATGATGGTGGTGGAGCAAATGACCGGCCTCACTCGCAGGCAGATCCGTTATTACGAGAAGCATGGGCTGCTGCTTCCGGCACGCACGGAAGGTGGGCATAGGCTGTACAGCCCAGAGGATGTAGAGATACTGCTCTTGATTAAGTCCTTGAAAGAACAGGGCTTTCGCAACCTGGACACCATCAAACGGATGCTCAATTCCCGCCTCGGCATTCAGCCACGTCGAGCTAGCCGCTCGGAAAGAGTAATGACTAGCAACAGCAGTGGAAGACCAGGCAGGCCGGCAGACAATGAAGCTGCCCGCGCCTATTTTGAGCGTCACAAGTTGATACCTAGATAAGCTCCCGCCCTGCTTGCATCAAACGGGCGGAACATGAATTGGAAAGGAAGTAGGTAAAAATGAGAAAGCCAGTACCGAGGCCCCGGACTAAAGAGGAAGTATTGCAGCTTGCTGAGGAGCAGAATGTCCGCTTCGTTCTCCTGCAGTTCACCGATATCTTAGGGGTGCTGAAAAACGTAGCGATTCCGGTTGAACAGTTGCCAGCTGCTCTGGATGGGGAGATCATGTTTGACGGTTCCTCCGTTCACGGGTTTGTCCGGATTGAGGAGTCAGACATGCTGCTCAGGCCAGATCCTTCTACCTATGTGATGTTCCCTTGGCGTACGTCAGACCAGGGCAATACCGCCCGCCTAATCTGCGATATCTACACCCCAGAGGGAGAGCCCTTTGCCGGTTGCCCGCGTACAGCCCTTAAACGTGCGATTGCATTGGCTGCCCGCATGGGCTACGAGCTAAACGCTGGCCCTGAGGCTGAGTTCTTTATGTTCCACTATGATGAAGACGGTAAGCCAAGTTTACGCACACATGATCAAGGCAGTTATTTTGACCTCGCCCCAGTTGACAAGGGTAAAGATGCCAGACGCGATATCGTGATTGCGCTGCAGGACGTCGGGTTTGAGGTAGAGGCCTCCCATCACGAGGTAGCACCAGCCCAGCACGAGATTGACTTTCGCTATGCAGAGGCGTTAATTACTGCCGATAACATCGTCACCTTTAAGACAGTAGTCCGGTCGATTGCCAACGCCAATGGCCTGCATGCAACCTTTATGCCAAAACCAATTGCCGGTATCAATGGCTCAGGAATGCATATTCATCAATCACTTTTCTCTGAAGGGAGAAATGCGTTTTATGACCCGGCAGCTGAACACCAGCTGAGCCCGTTATGTATGAGCTATCTAGCCGGGCTGCTGGAACACGCGCGAGGGTTTACTGCTATCACTAATCCCTTGATCAACAGCTACAAACGCTTGGTTCCAGGGTTCGAGGCACCTGTCTACATCGCCTGGTCGGAACGGAACAGGAGTCCACTGATCAGGGTGCCGGCCCGACGCGGCAATGGCACCCGGGTAGAACTGCGCAACCCCGATCCATCCTGCAACCCGTATCTGGCTATGGCTGTTACTTTGACGGCAGGACTCGACGGAATTACGCGTGGGCTCGTGCCACCAAAACCAGTTAACCTGAACATCTACAACATGACCGAGCGCGAGCGCCGGCGCTACAAGATCGACAGCCTACCTGGCAGTCTGGAAGAGGCTTTAGGCGAACTGCTGCGGGATGAAGTAATCCAGAAGGCCTTGGGAGAGCATATCTTAAGTCGGTTTGTCGATGCCAAACGCATCGAAGCTGATGTATATCGCACCCAGGTACATCAGTGGGAACTGGACCAATATCTTGCGACCCACTAGATGGCTGACAGAACTGCATGTAAAAACCCGGCCGTAGGGCCGGGTTGCTTTTTGTCAATCCTGCTACTTCTTAACGACTAGCACGCGTCGCCAAAGCGCCTCGTCCTGCATGGATGTGTAGCTACGGCCTGGCACCCCATCCTCGTTGGTCAGATCCCCATCGACAGCCCAATGAGTCATTTGCAGATCCCAACTGGACCAATGCCTGCGGTCGTGAACCGCGTTCTGGAAGTCTCTGTTCTTAACCGAACCGGTGACTTGGCTGAGCAGTTGTTGCTCCAACTGCACGCCACTCTGCTCTACACGGTAAACGATGGCCGTCTTAGGGGAGATTTGCCAATAGTAGTCAACTTTTGCGCCGTCTACAATCAAAGGATGGTCTATGTCGGCTGGGACATTCCCCTGGTTGGGCTGCGGGGTCCTTTTCGACCAAGGCCAGTTAATCTGGAAGCTGCTCTGCTTCACTACCCCATCCTGCGCGCTAGGTTCAGGCGGTAAAGCTTGCCCCTGTTTGCGGAGCTCATGAGCCAGTCCATCGGCCAGCTTCCCCGCCAGCTGTTTCATAAGCTGTGCCTCTACAGTGGGTCTGCGCACCCAGCCGGTATATGTCGCTGCAGCTGCGATGCTAGCCCGATAGTTCACGGTCTTGGAGGACATTTCATCCCCGAAACCAACCGTTTGGGCAATTAGTGTACCGCTGACCTTCCACCCGGTCAGAGTACGGTTAAGGTCCCAGTCGCTCTCTACAAGCAGCGCCACAGGGGTAGGACCTGGGAGGTCATGCTGGGAGACATAGCGCTGTGCCAGCTCTCCATTTAGACTACGGGCCTGAAGCTCCTGCTGCATTGCCGACGTAAGGCCGTCTTGGCTAAGACTACTGTCACCATCGGTGAGAGGCGCAATCCAGATCCGGTTCCAAGGCTCAAAAACAGCATCACCCGCGGAAATGGTCACCACATCGCTCTTGGCGTTCACCACCCACTCGCTGTGGTAAAATTCTGTAAAGCTCAGCAGGCTGACCAGAAGCACAACCAACATGAGCAACAAAATACGCTTGTTCATTCTCCAATCCCCCCTACCTCACACTATATCATTGGTACGTTAAACAAATGCAGAAAGTTTCTTTACAAACTAGCACAAAAGCACCCATCCTTGCGGATAGGTGCCCTTAGCGATGCTATTTCAGCAGGCTTTCTACGGACTTGATTTTTCCTGCCATGGTCCCTTGTTTGTCGCGCCGGTCGTCAATCTTGATCGTGGTTGACACACGCATGGCACCTTTTTCAAAGGGAACCTGATGCATCTGCATGATCACTTCCAGGATACGTGGCAGTTCACCCTCAATGATAGTGCCCATGGGGGTGAGTTGGTACTTGAGGTCGCTCGCCTGGCGCAAGACCTCATGACAGGCTGCTACGTAGGGACTAATACTAGGTGTGCCCGTGCCAAGCGGACTAATAGTAACTTCAACAATAGCCAATTCAAGCTCATCCTTTCGTACGACTTGTGCTGGTTTGACCCTGTTCAACAGAAATAGTCTTCACCAAAAACCACTTAAACCCTGCCAGCGGACAAGAACTTGTCCAACAGCTGAGAAGTAGCAGAGGCCTGCTCACTTGCAGACCCCTGCTACTTTCCATTGGTTGTTCATCTAGACCAAAACCAAATTACCTGCGGGGGAAGATGTGCTCCTGGAGACGAAGCAGACTGAGGCTCACCCATAGAGGCTTCGCACCAAAGAGACTGTCGGTATCAAAGAAGTCCTCAGAATTACTAAACACATCGGCGGCGACTCGCGCCAGTCCAATGGTGGGTGGTCTTGTGGCAGCTGTGTAACTCCCAGTAATGAACCCAATCAGCTTATTGCCTTGCACCAGAGGGCTGCCGCTCATTCCCGGCTCAATTAGGTGGGCCTTATCAAGTGCCCTCACCACTAAGAACTGCGCACCCGGTGCCCGGCGGAAGCCGAATACATTTACAGAGAAGTTTCCTCTCTGCGTCGAATGCAAAACAGCACTTTCACCAATCTGTATTTCACCTGTACCTGCCAGCGACAGAAGTGGACGATGGAAAGCAGAAACGTCGATGTTCTGTAGTGCCAGAACGACACCCCATTCACTGTTGGTCAGTACCCTCGCCCATCCGTTTTGCTCTGTGCTCTGGTTATAGACCTGTACCTGGTAGTTCTCACCGGCCTCTATTCCAGAGCAATCGTGACTAGCAATGACAGCAACCTCATTACCAACGTAGAAACAGACTGTAGCCTCGAACTCACCTAATACGTAGATGCTCTCTCCCCCGAGAGTCACCTGCATCTGCGGCGACGGTATTTCCCGGGTGGGATATTCCTGGAGTCCCAGAGTCAACAAGTCATGGTCAGCGAAGTAATATTGATACACAGGGAGCGTGACTAACAGTAGCAGTGGAACTAGCGCCCACTTGTACTGTGTATAACTGGCTGCTGCGATTAATACGGATAGACAGAGCATGAAAAGTACCCATGCCAAACTCGGAGGATGCTCGAGCAGCCTTGGGCCCAAGAGGATAATGGCCAGTACGATGATTACCCAGCGCACCCTGTCCCAATTGCCATTGACCACCCCTTTCCTCAGCTCTTAGTAACTAATATTTATTACCGGGCACGTACTATTCCACAGGGCAAGCTGTTTCCCGAAAGATTTTTCTGCGCCATCCCAGCTTTGTTTCGCCAATAGAAGGGTTTGCATTGTCATCAGACGAAAGGATTACTAACCAAAGTAAGAAGGAGTTGAGTATATGGCCAAACCTTTACTGCAGTTCGACAGCTACTACAAGTATGCCGAACTGACCGAAGCGCTTCAGCAGTTGACAGCTCACTATGCCGACCTGTGCACAATGGGATCCATCGGCAAGAGTTGGGAAGGCCGTGAGGTCTGGTATGTAACGCTAACCAACCGGGCCACCGGAAACCCGGAGCAGAAGCCAGCCATCTATATAGACGGCAATACCCATGCGGGGGAAGTAACCGGCTCAATGACGGCTCTCTTTACCGTCGATTATCTATTGTCCAACTATGGAAAGGACGAGGAAGTCACCTGGTTATTGGACAACCGTACGTTCTATGTCGTCCCCAGGGTAAACCCTGACGGCACAGAACTCTACCTAACCACCCCTTATATGTTACGCAGCAGTGTACGTCCCTGGCCACACCCGGAAGTGAGCGAACTGCCAGGGCTGCACGCTGAAGAC
>JAWLDB010000103.1:0-9343 GCA_041686915.1 Bacillota bacterium | reverse complement strand
GGTACCAGCTGCGTTCAGGATGGTGGGGCCTTGGAGTTTTACAGGAAGCTCGGCTTTGTTGACACTGGTGAAGTTGAAGGTGATGAGGCAGTACTGCAACTAAAGCTAGACTAATGATTACGGGGTAGGGGGTTCTTATGAAGACGCTGCATTCAGTTCCAGACAACCTAAGCTTGATGGAGTACTTGAACAGCACCTATGACCTGCAGCTCTCCCATATTCGCCTGTATCGCGACATGATTGGTGCGGTCTACTTCCTGAGGGAGAAGGACAGGAGATACGCCTTCAAGCTGTATCGGGCTTTTGATGTGCAAGCAGCCATCCAATCGACCGAGATCATGTCTTACCTAAAGCAGAACGGCTTCCCTGTGCCTGAGATCATCCGAACCAGACAAAACCAGCTGTACTCTAGTTTTGAGATGGCGGAAGGTACGCGAATCGGTGTGCTGTTTGAGTACGTCGATGGCAAGCAGGCTGACCTGCAGAAGGACGCATGTGCTATCGGAGAGCTGACAGGCAGGATGCACCGGCTGATGGAGTACCCTGGGGAGCTTTGCACTCTGGAGAAAGACTTCTATATAGATAGGTTTATCGGGCATATGCGGGACCTGGACTGGGATGCGAGCAAGATAGACGAGATGGAAGCGTATGGGCATGAGCTGTGGAGCAATGTGATGAACTTGCCCAAAGGCTTCACCCATGGCGACCTGCATACCGGCAACCTGCTGAAGCAGGCGTCAGGCGAGATCGTAGTCGTCGACTTTGATATTTCCTCCCTCTCCTACCCTATCTTTGATATAGCCACCATCTGCAATGGGACCAACTTCGTGAAGGCGGATATTAAGGACCTGGAGAAGACGCATGCCAACTTCCAGAGGTTCTATTCCACGTACTCGCAGGAGCGGTTGCTGAGCCAGGCAGAGATGGCGGCAATCTTTGACTCGATCATCATCCATCACTATGAGCTGCTCGGGACAATCCCGATATACCGGGTGCCGGTTGAGGGCGACGAGTGGATAAATGACAAGTTCTTCAACCTGCATTACACTTGGGTGATGGAGATGCGGGAAGCGCAGGAGAAGCTACGGCAGAGCTTGGTGTGGTAACAGCCCTTACGTCCATCAGAATATTTCTATATCCTTGTTATTAGCTACAGGAAATGGGCCTGCGGCATAGAAAGTGTTGTTTTGGCAACTCTTTACATGCTAGGGGGCTTGACATGAGAAGGGCACACCATGTGTTGATATGCGTTGTTACTAGTGCTGTTTTCGCAATCCTGGTCTCCATCTTCTACAGAAACTACTCCACATCTATCGCGGTCATCAACTCTGACTACGAGACCAAGCATGCAATGGTGGAAGAGAGTGTCTACAGCGCTTTGCAATACGCAGACTTGACAGGCATGATTGCCGAAAGCCAACTGACCCGTAGCATGGAAATGTACTCGCAAGTGATGCTGGATAAATACGGGCAGAACCCGGACGTTTACACGTGGGATCTGGACGCGATGCAAAAGCAATTTGACGGATATGAGATCTACGTGATCGACCGCAACCTGAAAGTCATCATGACTACTTTTGAAGCCGACCTAGGACTGGATTTCAGCGGGTTCCCGGCTTTTTCACGGCTGTTGCGCTCGCGGATGGATGGAGATACGTTTGTGGCAGACCGGTTGGATTCATCTACGTTGACCGGTGAACTGATGCGCTATAGCTACATGCCCACCCCTGATCACCGGTATCTGCTCGAACTCGGTGTAAATGTCGGCAAGCGCTTTCCTGAGCTAAGCAACCTCAGTGTCTTCTCGATTGCAGATAATTTGACTGACCAATACGAGGACCTGGAGGCAGTGACTATATTCAAGTTCAACGAGGATGGATCAAGCATCGGAGCGTTTGGCACGGTAGATGGGAAGACGGATTATGACACTGAGCTGCAGGCGGACGAGAAGCTGCTGATACAGAGGGTAATTACATCCAACGAGCAGGTGGAAACTGTAAGCGATGATGCAGCTAGTATAAGAAAGACCTGCAAGTACATACCGTATCTTAAGTATCATGACAACGGACATCTGAACTGGTGGAACTCTTACGTAATCAGGTTGGTTTATGACGACAGTGTGATGGTTGGGGAAGTTCGTCGACAGGACGTGCGTTTCTGGCACAGCATGGGGCTAATCGCCTTGCTCTATGTTTGCTTCCTGTTCATCATCCTAACACTGCTCCGCAAGTCTGAAGCGATGGCTTACCGTGATCCTTTGACCAACCTGGCCAACCGTGCGCTGTTTGAGAGATTGTTGGACAACCAGACAGCGGCGAGCAAGAAGAATGGGAATAAACTAGCCGTCCTGTTTGTCGATCTGAATGACTTCAAGGAAGTGAACGACACCCTGGGGCATGCGATGGGCGACAGGCTATTGCAGTCGGTGGCAGCGCGGCTACAGGAAAACCTGCGAAAAAATGACGTAGTATCGAGGCTAGGGGGAGACGAGTTCACCATACTGCTCTCCGATATCGACTCTGCCGAGAATGCGCTGCAGGTAACCCAAAAGCTGCGCGGCGTCTTCCAGACCCCTTTCCTGGTAGACGGGCACGAGTTGAAGGTGCAACCGAGCATAGGTATCAGCGTCTTCCCGGATGACGGCATAGAGCCTAAGGAACTGATGAACAAGGCTGATACGGCAATGTATCACGCCAAGCGAAACGCGCTCAGCTGCATAGCCTACTCTGAGTTACAGTAGCGGGATGTTAAGAGCCAGTTCAGCGATTGAACTGGCTCTTTGCATCAGTTTTCAATTGGGATGGATTTGGCGGCGTTCCCGGCCGTAGCGTCGCCTTCAGGGCAATTCTTCAGCGCCAGGTCAACCAGGGAAAGGGCCCCAAGCAAGAACTCTTTCTTGGCGGTCAGGAAGTGCCGCTTGGCTATTCTTAGGTCCCCGGTTGGCAGACTGGACTTCAGGTCGAGCAAATCATCCAGCAAACGGTGAATCACTTCTCTTTGCATCTATTTAACCTCCTCAGTTTGGCGTTCTCCGAAACGGACGCGCAGCTTATTCTCCACGAACTTGGCTCCGAACACCGGGCGGCCTTGCAGGGACCTGGGCAGGATGACCTTGCGCTTGTATCCACCGACCTGCACCGTCAGCTCGTCGCCGCGTTCAATCAGGCTAATCTGTTCTTTGGGGGCAAAGGGTACAGCCAACTCCAAGTTGTAGCCATCTCCATCTTTAGTTACTTCCTCCACGCGGCCGGTGTGGAAGATCGTGACCGGATCCGCTTGTTTGAAGGCTGCCGTGGCCACCTGCTTGAGCATGGGCAGACCAACGACTTCTGACGGCATGTGCGGGACAGTCATGATCGGCAGTGGGCTGAAGGACATCTCAATTTCCTTCAGGTACTTACCTTGCGTCTCGCGCCAGTTCGCCAGGTAGCCGTGCTCTGCTGCTTCTGGTAACACGCGGTTGACTACGATGGCGTCTGTGTTGAAGCCAAACAGGTTCAAGTAAGTAAACGAGCGCCGTGCTTCGGCGATGACCATCTTCTCTGGGTTCAGCACCACGCGCACTGAGGTGATCTTCGGGTCAAGCAACAGCTGCTGCATGGCGTTGAGCTCATGGAACAGATTCTCCACTTCGTCCATGGCTTGCTCCGGGGGTAACTCCAAGCCACCACCGACTACTTTCACGACCGGCCGGACCACCTTCACCATGCGGCGTTTATAGGGGAACATCTTCTCCAGCCACCAGTGCAAGGTGCTTGGGAAACTGAGCAGGCGCAAGGTCTCTCCGGTTGGAGCACAGTCTACCACGATCACGTCAAATTTGCCGGACTCGGCTTGCTTGCGAATCTGCAGTAGGCTGAACAGTTCTTCCAAGCCAGGGAACACGAGCAGCTCCTCGGGATCGATATCCCCAATCTTTGCCCACTGCATTACCCCTGAGAGCCATTTCTGCACTGAGCCCCAACTTCTCTCTGCCTCCCGCAGGCTGTCTACTTCCTGTGCCCACAGGTTCTCTGCGACCTGGATGGGGTCTGGCGCCAGTGTCTTATCGAGCGAGTCACCCAGGCTGTGCGCTGCGTCCGTGCTGAGAATGAGGGTACGATGACCGAGTTCCGCCATCCGGCAAGCTGTAGCAGCGGCCACACTGGTCTTCCCCACGCCACCTTTTCCGGTATAGACAATAATCCGCATCTAAATGACCTCCTATATATTACGATGTCGTAGTATTTGCCTTAGGATAAGGTGCGCATGGCGCACCTGTCTAGTCCTCTATCAGGATCTTGCGCGGACGCTGCTCCGCGTCCGGCTGCTGTTCGATACCTGGACGCACTGACAACGAGCGCATTATCTTCCCAATCAGCTCAAGCAGTGTGTTGAGTTCCTCCGGCGTAAGCGCTGACTGAACGCGGCCGATGAACTGGCCAATCTGCTGCTCCACATGTTGGGCCAAGTCCCGCCCTTCCGGGGTTAGTTGCAGCACGATGCTGCGCCGGTCGTTTGGGTCTCTCTCCCGCACTATCAGCTTGCGTTTGGTGAGGCGAGCTGCGATGCCCGTAAGCGTGCTTAACGGCGCACCAAGCTCAGCCGCCAGGTCGCTCATAGTGAGCTGACCACGCCGGTTTAGAATGAACAAGGCGAAGATATCTGATTTAGGCAGCTTCTGGTCGATATCCAGCAAGTCCGGGCTAAAGGCTGCCAACCCCAGACCGCTTCCAAAGATCAGGTCCAAAAATTGTTCCATGGGGCCCCCCCGTTAATTAGTACGACTTCGAAGTAACTATATAATATTACGTACTCGTATTATTGTCAACACCCTAGGACAGGGGGACGTATAATTTGCCCCAGCTCGCCCTGCCTCCTGCCTTATGTTCATCTCATCTATGCCCAACCTTGCAGGCTGCTATTCGGTAAAGAAACCTTTGGCTTTGGCTACCCATGTGTCGGGGCTGTATACCGCTAGTTCTCCATGGCTGTATCCCGAACTGAGCTCTACCTTGATGTGGGGTACAGCAACCCCCTCTATGTGTTAGCGTCCCTGAGATCACTAACGGGCGGACCATTGGGGGTCCGCCCGTACGTTTTGTTCAGCTAGACTACCTCTAACAGGGAACTGCGTTGCACAGAGCCCTGTACCTTCCCCGCCGTCAGCCTATGCCAGAGCGCGAAACTGATGGCTGCCAGCACGTAGCATGAAACTAGCCAGTATCTTATCTCCATTGGGTCACCTATGTACGGTGTGGCAATTGCGTTAGACACAAAGTGAATCCAAATGGGAACAAACAGGTTTCTACAGCGGCTATAGCAGGTACCTATCATGACGGACAAGCTCAGGTTGCCAATGATGAAAGTCACTATGTAGATCACGAGCTGCTGGCCTAGCAGCCCGGTGGCAAACCATAGTGGCAAATGCCAGAATGACCAAACTAGCCCCACCAAGAGAGAACCCTTGATCACTCCGCCAGCCTTCTGCTCCATAATGGGCTGTAAGTAACCTCGCCAACCGGCTTCCTCACCAGTAGCACCTTGAATGAGCGTGAAAAACAGTGCTGATGCCAAAGTCGGTAAGGAGAGGTCTAATATGTTCATAACCGGCTGATCGGTTCTCAAAGCAACAATATACACCGATGCAGCCATAGCTATAACCAGTACGGCAGACACCGTGAAGAGTAGACGGAAGTTGATCCGTGGTGCAAAGGCCTGCTTCAGCCATTCCTTCAAGGTTATCCCGGGGAATAGCTTCTTGAACATCACTAGGAGCACCATCGTTGGCGTCCATGATGCCACCGCGCTGCCCCACTGCATTACAGTCATGTTCATGCCTGAGGCGAAAACAGCTGCCGCCACCAGAGCGACTGAGCACCAGAACACCAGATAGGCTGTTACTACATACCTACGCGAGTAGTTAACCGTCTTCTTCTGCATATTAGCCGCTCCCCCATCCTTTGCTCAAACGACTCAATCTTATACCAAAGATATCCTGAGCTCAACGGAAATCTACACGGAGGCTGGGGTACGGTTGGGACACGGGGACGTATAATTTGTCCCACCATCGCGGTGAAGTCAGGGCCAGGTTGTGCGAAATGACCCCAAGGGAGCGGGAAAAGCCCGCTCCCTTCGCGATCGCTAGGGATGTATGCCACTAAGAACATCTGTCTTCTGGACGAGGCTGCCGGTTATCTGTGATACCTTCGGCAAACTGAGGTGGCTGCTAAGAACAAGACCCAGAAAGCAGCTTGGCTGAGAAATGGCCCAGATTATACGTCCCCCCGTCCCAAGCCTACTGCTTTCGCTAATCTCGGATAAACCCAAGCCGTATCCGGAAGCGCGCAGCTAAGAGAACTGCCTCAAGCCAGAGCATCTCCTCTACCCAAATCATCCGGTCCCTGAACATGTAGACGTTCTCCTGTCCGCATTCTTCCCGCTCCATGGCGAGCTCCTCTTCCAAATCAGCGGGAGTCAGCCGCAGTTCCTGCCAGCACTCGTCAATGAAGTCCAGCACCGCAATCCGCAGCTCGCAGTCAATGATTTTGGCTACCCATTGCTCCCCAAACATACAGGACAGGGGGACGTATAATTTGCACCACAATCGCAGCAGCGTCAAGGGGCGCATTGTCTGATAGCGATGCATAGCTCTGATAGTGGCACATTCGCCGGCACCTCACAATAGGACTCGTCGACATCCTAACCTGTCGCTACTTCCTCTCGAGCTTCTAAAACCTCGCCGCGACAAGAAAGCAGCCTGTGGGAATAGCCCCACAGGCTGCTTTACTATCCGCAAGAGATCTCAGTTTCCTACGATGTTGACAATCAACCGCCTTAGCACGGCTGCGAATTCAGCCCGAGTCAAAGTGCCGCGCGGGTCGAAACAGTTGCCGGACTTGCCGACCATCAGTCCAGCTTGTTGCATGTCAGTTACGGCAGCCCTTGCCAATTGAGACACCTGCTCGATATCCGCGAAGCTCAGCACCTCTGCCTGCGGTAGCTCTATGCGGGCAAAGCGGCAGTAGTTGATCACAATCTGCGCCAGCTCTTCGCGGGTAGCCGCCCGGTTGGGCACAAACATGCTATTGCCAACGCTTTCCGCTATACCGTTCTCCACGGCCCAAGCGACGCTGTCAGCATACCAGGCACCAGTTGACACATCGCTTAACTGGGTAGCCTGTGCACGTGGCTTACCTCCATGGTAACGCGCCAGCACGGTCACCAGCATGCCGCGGGTGATGGCTGTGTCCGGGCTGAAGTTGCGTGCTGAGGTGCCGACGAGGAGCCCGCGGTTCACCGCAAAGGCTATATCTTCTCTCGCCCAATGACCACGCACATCAGTCAGATGAGCAATAATCTGAGGCACGGGCGTGAACTCTACCTCTACCTGGTATTCACCAGGCTCAGGGAAGTGGTAGCGGCTCACTGCCCCGACCGATGTGCCATCTGCGAAGACGTCCTGAATGATGTAACCCTGATCGGGCATGATGGCCACTGCCAACCCGTCTTCTGATACGGCCACACTGCCACCGGCGTTATGGACTACGTCTATGGAGCAGGTTATCAGCTGGAAGATGGCTTCCACCGTATACTCCTCACCGGGCTGGGTGAAGAAGTAGCTGCTAGTCGAACCAATCGATCCGTCGTTCACCACAACATCTTGGATACGGTAGCCCCGATCGGGAGTGATAATCACGCTGAGACCGTCTTGACTCAGTGTCACGCTGCCGCCGTTAGCCTGCTTGATGGTAATGAGGTCTGCCAGCGACTCAAATAGCGCCTCAATGCGGGATACTGTTTGCCAAGCTGGCACTGTGTAGGTTGTTACAGCACCAACTGAACTGCCATCAATTACCAGGTAATTGATCACGTAGCCTACATGGGGAGTGACGGTGACCACCCCCCTGTGGGAATAGGTGACTGTACCACCCGGGTTTTGAACAATCACCGGCTCGGGAATGGCTAGAATACTAGCTGTGGTCGTGTAGTCTGCAAGGATGTACTTGTGGACATCAGTGCCGAGCAGAAGCAACCCGCTCACCAGCACTTTCTTGTTTGCTCCCACAAAGCTGGTTTCGAACTCACCCTTAGCGTTGGTTGTGTCTAAGCTGACATCGTCACCCTCGACTACGCCGCGCAGTCTAGCGTTTGCCGTGTTAAGCGCTGCCGTGCGACCTCCGCTGTAATATTTGCTGTGGGCACCAATTCCTGTTGCAGCGATGGTCTTTGGATTGATAGTCAGCCTACCGGGAGCGTAACTTATCTCGTAGTTTGTTGAGGCCAATCCAGCAAGCACAATCTCGTGCTCACCTGGATCAACAGCTGTTGACGCGCTGCCAGAGAAGGAAAGCGCCCCCGCCAACACGGCCTCAGTCTCGTCCCTAACCAGGCCCTGATAGCTGACAGTTAAATCAACAAAGGGGGCTCCATCGTAGTCTTTGAGCTTGTCATCGGCTGTAACCGTGAGTTGGGCTTTACCGATAGTGAGTGTACCAGGCTCATAGCGGATAGCATAGTTGCTGGCTGTGGCTCCGGACGGTGTAATGGCATAACCACCCTCTTTAACATCCTCGCCAGCTACGCGGGTGACCAATAGATTGCTGACCACCGACGGCCCATCAGCATTCTGGAAGCCCGAGTAGCTGACGGTCAGCTCAGGGTCCTCGTCACCGTATACCTTGGCCTGGTCATTGGCGCTAATCACTAGCCCTGCCGGGTTAATGTTGAGTTTCCCAACCGCATACTGGAGATCATAGTTGGCTGCGCTTGCCCCAAAAGGCGTGATCATGTAGCTTCCGTCCTTGACATCCTCGCCGGCCGCGCGGATGACCTGGAGATTAGAGACAACCGATGGGCCGTCAGTATACTGGAAGCCCGAGTAGCTCACGGTCAGTTGAGGGTCCATTTGCCCATACGATTTGGACACGTTATCAGCGGTGATAGTGAGCGCTGCCCGTTCTACGCTTAACGTTCCGTCAACGTAGCTCAATCTGTAGTTATCTGCGCTACCGCCGCCGGCCACGATAGTATGGGTTCCAGCCGTGGCTTTGGCACCTGTCGGCGCACTCCAGATTACACCCGTAATCACCGAGTAGGCATCGTCATAGTAGAGAGTGCCACTCGGGGTATAGGTGAAAAGCGGGTCATCCGCGCCATAGACCTTGGACTTGTCGTCGGCCGTGACCGTTAGCTCAGCCTGATCCACTGTCAGCTCCCCGTTCACGTGGTTCACCTGGTAGTTGGCTGCGCTGCAGCCGCCAACCGTGATAACATGATTACCCGCTGTAGCATTGGCACCTGTCGGCGCACTCCAGATTACACCCGTAATCACCGAGTAGGCATCGTCATAGTAGAGAGTGCC
>JAWLDB010000102.1:0-9538 GCA_041686915.1 Bacillota bacterium | reverse complement strand
TTGTAAGAGCACGTGGCATGTCCGGTAATCCACCACATACGATAGGAGGAAGCAGTGTAGTGGACCACGAACTGATGGGAGAAAAGAATATGAAGGGGGCTGGACAGTGCTGGTTAAGCAGAGATTCGATCAGTTGATCAATGAAGTCGTAAAGTGGTATTTCAGGTTTGACCCGTTCATAGCAACACTCTCAGGCAATCATGATTATGATCATCTGGTACCAGATGTGAGCGAGGAAGCTATGCAAAATGGTGTAAAGCAGGCCAGGTCGTACCTGGATGAATTGAAGCAGCTCGACCAGAACGAACTATGCACTTATGAGAAGATAGACTATCGACTAACCGTCAATCTCCTTAACACAGTCATCCGGAAGATCGATCATAAGCTCTATGAAAAGAACCCAGGCGATGTTCCGGGTATGCTGATGGGTGTCGCCTATCTCATGCTTACCCGCGACTATGCGCCTTTGCCAGAGCGCATCGAGAACCTATTGAAGCGATTGCGGCAGAGCGAGGCCCTGCTTGGGCAAAGCCGAGCCGTGATTAAGAACCCGCCCGAAATTTTCACTCAGATAGCCGTGCAAGAGGCCCAAGGAGGACTGCTATTCTTCGAGGGCATGAAGCAGATGCTTGCCGCCCAGGCGGGCGACATGGGGCGGGCTGCCTGTGAAGTGATTGATGGGACTTTGGCAGCTTACCAAAATCACCTGGTATGGCTCAAGGAGTTACTGCCTCAGTCAAACGGAGCCTTCGCCATCGGGGAGGAGCTGTTCACCGAAATGCTCCAGCAAGACCACATGCTGGAATACACAGTGGAGACCCTACTGGCGAGGGGCTGGGAGATCTTCAATGATACCAGGGAACAGATGGAGCAACTCGCACGAGTAATCGACCCTAAGCGGAGCTGGGAAGCCATTCTTCAAGACCTAAAACAAGAGCATCCTACTAGCGAGGAGTTGCTGCCCTATTACCGTGCTGAGCTCGCTCGCGTCAAGCAATTTGTTATAGAGCAAGGCATAGTCGACATCCCGCACAACGAGGTACTGGCGATAGAGGAGACGCCTGTCTTCCAACGCTCTATGCTGCCCTACGCCGCGTATATGCCCCCTGCGCCATTTGAAGCAGAGCAGGTGGGCCATTTCTGGGTAACACCAGTTGACCAAGACAGTCCTGTTGAAGTACAGGAGGAGAAGCTGCAGGGGCATAGCATTTATAAGATACCGATTACAACTCTCCATGAGGGGTACCCCGGTCACCATTTACAGTTGGTCTGGGCTAATACCACGCAGTCTGTCGTACGCAAGTTAACCACCAGTACACTCTTTGCCGAGGGATGGGCCTTCTATTGTGAGGAACTGCTTGAGCAGATGGGGTATATCAGTGACCCTAGAACCAAGCTGACACGCCTGAAGGACCAACTCTGGCGAGCTGCTCGAATCATCATAGACTCAAGCATCCACACACAAAGAATGACCTTTGAAGAAGCCGTAGATTTTCTGGTAGAGAAGGCACATCTTGAGCGGACAAACGCCATTGGAGAAGTAAGCCGGTACACTCTTACCCCGACCCAACCGATGAGCTACCTGATAGGCAAGCTGGAGATCCTCAAGCTGGTGGCGGAGTACCGGCAGAAGGTTGGAGCCAAGTTCTGCCTCAGGGAGTTCCATAATAAGCTGCTGTCCTACGGGACGATCCCGCCTGCGCTAGTACGCGAGTCGATGCTGTCAGAACTAGGTTAGACAAAGAAGATCATGATAGCCCGGCCTATGGCCGGGCTATCATCACGAAATTTTGCATCTATTCCGCTCTTAACCTCTAAACATTAGCAGTCAATAATCCGTCCGATCTCCAAACTAATCTCTAGCTTCCAACCGCTAACTTCCTCCGCTTAGCCAGGTAGCCTACATAGTTAGTTCCCCAGACACCGGTCAAGATCATCCCGGCGCCAATAGCATGGTACCAGTAGAACGGTTCGTTGCGGAAGAAGACCCCGGCGGCAATCGATACAACTGTAGTCAAGTTCGCAAACACAGCCGATTGTGAGGCAGGCAGCTGCGAAAGCGAGTAGTTGACTAGGAAGAACGCGATGACCGAAGAACCGATACCGAGATAGAGTAGGGAGGAGATGACTAGCGGGTTGCTCAGGGGCTGGAAAAAAGTTGCCATATTGTCGGCGCTCCAGTGAATATAGACAGCTAGTAGGTTGAAGACAATCGCTCCCACCCACATCATCACAAAGGTAATCTCAAACGGCTTGAAGCGGGCGGAGGAGCGGCGCGACATGATATTAAAGGCAGCGGCCGAGAACACTGCTCCCATCAGAACAGCCGGACCTCGCCAGCCAGCATGAAACCCACCCGCGCCCTGCATGGTGACGATAAAGACAACGCCTGCCACCGAGAGAACGACAAAGAAAATCTGTAGAGGTAGAGGGCGCTCCTGCAGGAACACTGCGCTCATAATTACCACAAAAATGGGGATGAGGGCTATCATCATCCCGGCCTGGGAAGTGGAACTCAGGCTGATACCAAACGTTTCGAACAGAAAGTATGCGATGGGCTGGAATATCGCGATGACAACCAGGGGACGAATATCCTTGCCCTTCAGTGAAAAAGGCACCAAGCGGAACGCTATGAGTGCGGAAACAATCAGTGCCGCCAAAAGGAAACGGAAGCCGATTAACCGGAAAGTGTCGATCGCTTCCAGGCCTCGTTTGGTAAACAAAAACGAGAAGCCAAAGATAGAGGAAAAACCCAGGCCGGCAAGATAAGGCTTCATGCGCTGCCATGTCATATGCTGCAGCCTCCTGTCTATAAGATTATCTCTAAGCTATAACACACCTATCTAGCATAGCGGATTTGTTGCCAAGGTACAATGGCTTAAGCCTGTTGCTTGCGTCCATCGGAGCGGATAACTTTGCTAGGTCTAAATGCCTGCTGCTGCCGGCGTTGGCTACCAGCATAACGGGCAACACACTCATATTCGCCATAAGAGGAAAGGGTATACCCCAAAGCCTCGCAGACTGCGATGGATGCGAGGTTCTTACGTCCGACAACATAGACCGGCTTGCGCCCACCAGCTAAGATTTCCGAAGTTAGGGCCGCCACCGCGTCTTTGGCGTATCCGCGTCCACGGAACTCTTTCTTGGTATGCACTCCGAGTTCTGCAAACCCCTCAGTTAGCCAGTTCACCCGGGCATCGGATGCCTTCACTCCGTCCACCAGGCGGGTGTACCCGAACCGGCTGTCCGCCAGGTTATAGCGTTTCACTTCATCCAACTTGCGCGTGGTAACCAGTTGATCGCAGGTGTAAACTAAGCAGTTTCGCTCGTACTCAATGTCACGCAGATGAGCCTTAAGCGTGGAGCGGCAATCGGCGTTGACGATGAAGGTATAGCGAGAAGAGGGAAGCAGTGCTGCCTGCAGCAATGCAGGAACAAGTCGCAGGTGGTTAGTAAGCATTAGCACAAGCGGAGCTTCCGGGTCAAGCGGGTTCCTGGCAAAGCCCAAGACCCCCTGGGCATCCCCGTCCTGCACATGAATGGGTGGCCTGTTGCCCGATGGCTTAAGGTGCAGGTGATAGCGCAATAGCGCAGTTGAGACATCGTTTGAGGGAAACAATTGATCGTACATCAAACTCACTTACCTCTCAGTTGGTGGCGTTGTTGGCAGCGGCACTTTGACCTGCATTTGTTCACGGCTGATGAGCTTCAACCTGCCGCGGCACTTGCCGCAGCGGTATTTGCGCAGGTTCACCCGTTTGCGCCTACGATAGCCTTGCCCACAATCCTGGCACTTGTACACATAGAAAGTTACCTGCCCTGGCAGGGGAAGACAGTGCCGCTGACAGCCGATCCTCTGTGCTTCCCGTTGAAAGACGGGGCCATGCCCCGCTTTTGGATAGTGGTAATGGATTAGCTCATGTTTTAGGGTATCTATCAGTGCCTGCTCTCCATAGTAGTCCATGTAGCGTGGGTTTAGCTCAATCGAGCCAGCCGGATGCACGCAGCGGCCTGCGGAGGTACGCAGGCGAGCGTTCCAGCGGACTTGTCCGTTAAATGGCTTTGCAAAGTGGAGAACGCTTAAGTCTTGGACCAAGGTCAGCAGGTCTAGTGGTTGCATGTCACTCACCTCCCCAGTATGTTCGCCAGGCTTCCTGCAAAACCTCTAGGTGAAGCAGGAGTCTGCCAGTCATAGCTTGAAGAAGTTTAAGTATAACTGCAAGTAGCATTTACAGGAGGGATTGCTGTGATCTTTGAAACACCAGGCGTACATAATACTGAACAGACAGTTGAGTTGGCAGTGAAGCGGGCCAGAGAACTAGGCATTACGCACATTGTGGCTGCCTCATACCGCGGAACAACTGCCAACGCGTTGCTCCCCTATGCTAAGGAGTTCGATATCTCTATCGTTGGACAGGTATACGGTTTCCGTGAGGGCCCTAACCCGATGACCGATGAAGTAAGAAACGAGTTGCAGGCTGCCGGCATGAAGCTGTTGTTCACCACTCATGCTCTCTCGGGAGCCGAGCGTGGCTTGAGCAGCAAGTTTAGCGGAGTTTACCCGGTTGAAATCATGGCTCACACTCTTCGCATGCTTGGCCAGGGCACCAAAGTCTGTGTGGAGATTGCTACAATGGCCTACGACTCTGGCATGGTTCCGGACAATACGGACATCATGGTGATTGCCGGTACCGGTAAGGGCGCTGATACAGCTGCTGTTATGCGGCCAGCCCACGCCCAGCGCATCATGGAGACCAAGATTCACGAGATTGTCTGCAAACCAAGGTTGGCGTAACTACAAACATCACAAAGGCAGGCCAGTGGCCTGCCTTTAGCAATTTATTATCGCTTTGAATGATTACCTCGCGGCTTATGTCCTGCCTGGATATCATTAGCCATTGCAGCAGCGTTTGCTTCAGTGCATCCTCACCTCTAGCCCGCCTGACCTCCTCCAGCTCCAACCAGAGCTGGTTGGACTCGAAGCTGTACATGCTGTATACCTGGCCAGTCTCCAACGACGGCTCAGTCATTCCATCTGCATCTCTTGCTGTTTTGCGTGCTGCATACTCTGCTTCCAGGCTTCCCTGTTGACCGGGTAGCGTTTCCCTATACTGCGACCACAGATAGCTGCTCAGTGCTACACGCGTATGGGCAGCTAGCTTTTCTTCTGGATCCTGTGACGGCGCATAAAAGTGAAGCGTATCGTACCAGCAGCTCAGCACGTTGCTCAGAATGCTCTGCCGCTGCCACAGTGCCTGGCCAATGCGCTTGTCAAAGCTCAGCCTGCGATCCCCGACCAGGATTGCTTGAGTGGCCCGGCTGTCCACATCAGCATAGAACCAGCTGGGCACAGTTAACGCAGTAATGCGCTCAGTCGGCAATGGTCCTAGATAGGCAGTAGCCAGTTCATAAGATGCTTGCAGGGCCTCTACGTACTCATCAAGCTGATGATCTTTCACATGCAGCAAGGTGATGTTGTCGGTATCGAGAGTGATCCAGTCACCAGCGGCAACCATTAACCCTGGCAGTCTTCCCGTCCATGTTCCGTTAGCAAGGGGCTGCAAGTTGGTGACCGTTGTTTGATTGCTATCACTCACAGTAACCCTGAAGTCGGCAGCATACTCGGGCATGTTTTCGTACTGTCCAAGCATTGGCACGACGTTTTGCAAGCCTGGTACTGGGTACCAACAGAGATGGGGCGGGAGGAAGATGCCCTGTTCGCTGATGAAAGCTACCAGTTCAGGATCCTTCTCATTCCAGCGGGTGGTCCACTCCCAAACTTCGCCTGAATAACTAAGCTTCAGTGTTCCCGTTGCACCGGGGTTAAGAGGCTCTACAAGCTGTAGGCTACGCCAGCTGAAGCCCTGGCTTGTGACCAGCTCAACGCTATCACCATTCCAATAGACGCCTTCCACCTGCATCCTGTCGTCCAAAGTAAATACCAGTTCGTGAAGCGGCTGACTGCCATCGTTCCTGACCTGCAGCACTGCTGTAGCAGCCAGCGCATGCTTAGCTGGCTCGAAAGTTACATCCAGGTCATAGCTAAGGGCGGTAACAGCAGGGTTATCTGCCCCCTTAGCTTGCCACGCATCTCGTTCTGCTTGCACAGCTGCTCCGTCCAGGCCATTTGGGACCCAGCGGGCAAGATAGCTCTGCCTCACTTCCTGTATCTCTAAAGCAAAGCCGGTCATGCTGCCACCAAGCGTAATTACCGCCAGCAGGGTGATAGCAATCGGTTGCCAATGGATGTTGCTCTCGCGCCAGCGCTTGAACAGTAGGACCATCACAGCCAGCAAGGCTAGGATGAAGCCAACTTGAGCCAACCTGTTCATTAGGTAGCGATGGAAGGGGAAAAAGCCAAGCGATCCCGAGCCCACTACCGGAGTTGTAGCCGTAAAGTCGAGCACTTCTGCCCAGATGCCGGGTAGCAGTTTGGGTAAGGCCCCCGAGTCTGATAGTGTGCCGATCAGAAACCACCAACCTACAGTTACAGGTAGACTGATGAACAGGCTAGGTACGAAGGTGCCGAGGGCTAAACCTACTGTTATCCCGAGCAGCATGTTGGGAAAGTAAAGCGTCAACCAAAAGAGGAGCACTGTATTTAGATCAAAGCTGCCTCCCAGCTGCAGAGCACGGAATGTTAGAACTACCACAGTGAAAAGTGAGATGAGGGCTGCGATGGCGGCGAATCCAAGCCACTGCCCAAAGACCATTTCCCAGCTCCGGCTGCTAGTGCTGTCTACTATCTCATTTACACGCTGTCGAATACTACGTCCGGCGGCCATCGTGGCCAAGAGCGCGAGCAGAAGCACAGTCAGATAGACTGTTGATGTCGCCCATTGCATGTTTTCCCACAGGTTAGGGGATGTATAGTAGCCGTCAAAGGCCAAAAAAGCGCTGAACAGAATGACTAGCCAGAAGATGATGCTGCGAATCTGCTGCTTCAGCTCTAGCTTCGCCAAAGCGAATATGGTCTGCATATCTAAAACCTCCTTATTCCTCTGCCGCAGGCAACTGCCGTTTGTGGAGCAGCACAGTTGCAGCTGCTCCTAGCGTCAGGCCTAACAACACCAGGAGAATGCGGTTGGTATCAAGCGCTATCTCCTCAACGCGCATGGAGTAGGGGAACAGCGCCAAATTGCCGGTTAATCGACTGCCGGTAGCGAGCTCAAATCCCCACCAGGCTACCGTAATCAGCAGGCTAGCCGGTGTGTTAAGGGTCAAGGTGCTGGCCAGTAGCGAGCAACCTGCCAGGGCAATCGCCGGCGGGATGCTAACCTTCGCTAGTAGCCACCAATCGAAGATCATATATCCCCGATACGCTAAAGCAAGGCCTGCGGCCCCTACTAGCGCCCAAAGCAAAATCGGAAGGGTCAGCTTTTGGAGCAACGAAAGCAGGTACGGCCGGGGATAGGATAACCGTAGTTCTAGCATACCTTCTTGGCGTTCAAAAGGTAGCAGAGTGGCTACCCCGAGGGCCAAAGCTAAGGGCCAGAACAGCTCAAAGATTTGCAGTAGCTCAGACAAACGGGGACGAAAATTCGGACTGTTAGAGTTGGACATGATGTCCCACAAGAGGACAGCCAGGATTAGCGGAGGTACCAGGTATGACCAGGTAAAGTGGAGCTTCCATTCACGCACGTTTACCACCCACCGTTTTGGTCCTGGCCGACCAGTGCCATGTAGCCATCTTCTAGAGTAGGTTCCAGTTGTTCACCCAGGTCGAACGGGTTCTGCTCGGCTATCAGGCGGACAGCGATCCACTCACCATCGCGCCGGGTGGAGACGACCCGCCCAGCGCTCTTCAGTCGCTGCAAGTCGCGCTCCGGTACCTGTACCTGCCAGACCTTTTTCGCTGCCTGTTCCGCCAACTGCTGTTGGCTGCCGGCGAACATCAACGCCCCTTGTCTGAGCACTGCCAGTTGGTTGCAACTGCTCTCTATGTCACCCACGATATGAGTGGATAGGATAACGACTCTGTCCCCACTTAACTCTGTTAGTAGATTGCGGAACCGTACACGCTCTTCCGGGTCCAGGCCGGCAGTGGGCTCGTCAACGATCAGCAGCTTGGGGTCTCCCAGTAGGGCCTGGGCTATTCCGATGCGCCGTTTCATGCCGCCGGAGTATCCACCGACTCTCTGGTTGCGCTTATCCCAAAGGTTGACCTGACGCAGAACTCTCTCGACTTCAGTGCGGCGGCGCCGAGCAGGGCCTATGCCCTTCAGACTGGCAATCAGGTCCAGCAGCTCCCACGCAGAAAGTTTTCTGTACAACCCGAATTCCTGCGGCAGGTAGCCAAGCAACTGCCTGACTTCACGCTTCTTTCTGCGGATATCCATGCCGTCAATCAGTGCGGTTCCTGAAGTAGGGGGCAGGAGAGTAGTAAGAATGCGCATCAGCGTGCTCTTGCCAGCTCCGTTCGGGCCGAGCAAACCAAACATGCCGCTATCTATGGTCAGTGACAGGTCCTGCAAGGCGATAGTACGGCCATACTCCTTGCGGAGAGCCTTAATCTCTACGTGCATAAGAAATCCCTCCCGGTTTCAAAGGTGGACTGGGTATCTGAAGTCAACTTCATCCTCTCATACGAGGCTTTGGGAGAGATGGTTGGCTATCATCAATAACTTTTTTCAAAGGGAAGGGCGTGAGTCAACGGAACCGCCCCCGTGACTCACCAGCGCCAAGTAGGCGTCTTCGAGCGACGGCTGGCAAGGGACAGCTGAAGTGGACGGCTGCTTGGGGCAGACCAGGCGGACATCTATCCCACCCGCGTCGCATGGCAGCGACCTGGTGAGTATGCAGCCTGGAGGCAGCTGACTAAGGTCTGGAAGCCGCATGTTCCATACCCGACCGGCAACACTCTCCCGCAAATCCAGGATGGGTCGATGTAAAAGTACACTTCCCTCACGCAGAACCACAGCCGAGTCAGCAGCCGCCTCTGCATCGCCAGCGAGATGAGTGGCGAAGATGATTACCCGCTCCCTGGCCAGGGACCGCAACAGCTCAATCAACTTGCTGCGCTCTTCAGGGTCCATGCCGGAAGTAGGCTCATCGAGTAGCAGCAGGTCCGGATCATTCAGCAGGGCCTGGGCCATCCCGACCCGCTGCAAAGTGCCGCGAGAGAGCTTCCCTAAGCGGGTATCCGCATGCGCAGTTAGTCCCAACTCAAGCATCAACTCGGTGAGGCGTGCTGGCACCAACTCGGCGGGAAGTAGCTTCAGTGCTGCCATATAACCTAGAAATTCTCTCACAGACATATGCTGGTGCCCCGCGAAATCCTGAGGCAGATAGCCGAGACACTGGCGATAAAGTACGCCAGCCTTGCGGACTTCGATGCCATTCCAGCTAATCTCTCCCTTGGAATAAGGGATAATCCCAGCCAGGCAACGCAAGAGCGTAGTCTTGCCAGAACCGTTTGGTCCGAGCAACGCGGTGATGCCGTTCTGGAACCGCAGGTTGATATCTCTTAGTACCAGCCCTTTACCTTTAAATGAACGCCGCAGTTGGTTGATAGCTAGCCAGTTTGTATGCATGGCTA
>JAWLDB010000101.1:3055-9575 GCA_041686915.1 Bacillota bacterium | reverse complement strand
TCCGTATATCATGTTATATGTTCATAAAAAGCGGCGCCGGTCAGCAGCGCACAACCGCTATGATACTCCTGGTTTAGATGAAAGTCAAAGGCTTTGGCTATAGGCAGAAAACTAAAAAAATAGCCAGAAACAAGACCATGCTTGTCCCTGGCTACACTAATACGGCTTTCGGTTATGTTCTTAAAGAGCAGCGTTCAAGAGCTCTGCAGTCTTCTTCGCAACTTCTGCCGTCACACCTGCGCAGCGCTCCTTGCGCCTTGGGTCGGCATATGCGACGCCTTCTGCTTGCATGAATTGGCCGACTGAGTCGTAGCAGAGAGCGGAGTTAGCAACCGTGGTTTTAAGGTTCATGTTGCCAGGCTGGTATGCGGGGAACTCAGCCTTCTCATACCACTTCCAGAGGTCCTTAACAATTTCCTTCTGTTTGTCGGTATCGCAGACCATTCCAACAAATGCGGCTGCTACGCCCAACGCGCCACAAAGGGTGCTGAGGCCAGCATAACCACCAGCGGCAACTGTGAAAGCGCTCGCCGGAATCTGGTTAAAGGGGTAACCTACTTTGTCTGCCATTTCGCCGAAGAGACCATCGGCCACGCCAAAGCCTCAGCCACCACCTGTTTTGTAAGAGTTAAAGGCTCTTTCAGCTACCTTGTCAGGATCAAGTTTGGAGTAAGTAAAAGGCCATGTAGGTGCTTGTGATGTGTCAACAGCTGGTGCGTCTGGCTGAGCACAACCGGTCAAGAGGCTGCCAACGCCACCAATAAGCGTTACGCCGGCGATGGACTTGCCAACACCTTTTAGAAAATCTTTCCTGGAAACTGTCTTGTCGCTCAATTGATACCCTCCCTTTATAAGTTATGTTTATCACAATCAATGCCATAATCAGGCACTAATTCCTGCGAATATTGTAACATGCGGTTGTCTATACATGGCAATTAGCTAGCATTCATTACCTGTCTCTTTTTCCGTCTATAAATCATAGATGAAATTAGAACGCTCAGTTCAAACAAAAATATCATGGGAATAGCCAGCAGGCACTGCGAAATAACATCCGGAGGCGTCAGGATAGCCGCGACAATCAGGATAATGAGTATGAAGTATTTCCTAAACTTCTTAAGCACTCTAGGGTTCAGCAAATTAACCTGGGTCAGCAGCATAATCAGTATTGGAAGCTGAAACGCCAGTCCGAAAGAAAGCACCAGCGAACCGATAAAACCCGCATAGCTCGAAAACGAGAACAGAGGAGCTACTTCGTCACGGGCAATCTGGGTGAAGAAGGCCAATGTAAAAGGTATGATTACCGTATAAGCAAAGGTGGCGCCCGCTACAAAGAAAAACAGTGACATGCAAATCACCAGGATTATGGCAAGACGCTGTTTCCAGGCGACTCCCGGGACTGCGAACCTCCATACCTGGTAGAAGATCACAGGAGATGCCAAGATAATCCCGGAGATAATACTTACCTTGACATACGCTAGAAAGAGATCTGCCGGATTAAGATAGATAAAGTTCAAGTCCTGTGCAGGCTGGATGATAAGAGTTACAATCTGGTCTACATAGCTATAACAGGTGATAGAGCCTATCACAATGGCCAAAATTACGATGATAATGCGTTTTCTTAACTCGCTCAGGTGCCCAACTATAGTGAGCTTTCTCTCATCCATCGGGATCACCACTTACTCAGTTTTTTCTGCCTCTTTCGCTTCGTCTGTGATACTGGAAATGCTGCTTTTAAACTCCTTAACACTCTTGCCTAAAGCCTTACCAATCTCAGGCAGTTTGTTTGGTCCAAAGATAACAAGTGCAACAACTAGCACAAGAACTAGTTCTAGCGGGCCTATCCTTCCCATATAAATACCCCCTCCAAGAGTTTGAGAAAAGTATAACATAAGCTGTATGAAAATTACATATATAATTCAGATATTACGCTAGATAGTAGACGGCCTTTTTATGGCATAGGTTTTTCAGACAATTCTCGAGAATTAAGTAACCATTCAGTAATTCTGCGCATATTCTGTTAAGTGTCCTATTTGAGCGGATTTCAGGAGGTGCATTTAACGGGATGTTGGCTGGACTGCTTCTACTGCTTCGTGAGTTACACCTGCTGGTATCTTACATCAAAGACAATAATCTGCCTCCTCAATTAACGCCGGAGGATGAGGCCAAGTACATCAATCTCTACGAGAAACACGGCGACACAGACGCTTATAACAAGCTGGTAGAACACAACCTGCGCCTGGTGTTATATATCGCCAGAAAGTACATCAATACCACCGACTTGGACTATGAGGATTTGGCATCCACTGGCAGCATTGGGTTGATTAAGGCCGTAAAGAGTTTCCGCAGCGATAAAGGAGTCAAATTATCTACCTACGCCTCCCGTTGCATCGACAACGAGATATTGATGCGCTTACGGAAGGAAAGAGGTGTAGATGATATCCACTTGGATGACCCGATCGGAGCTGACAAAGACGGTAATGAGGTTACTATTGGTGACACAATCGCTTCTGATGAAGCCGATGTGGATGAACAGGTAGCGAGTCTTCTAGAGCGCGCCGAGCTGTTGGAGCTCGTTGGTGTGTTGACCAAGCAGGAGTGGAAAGTGATTCAAATGCGGTACGGGCTACTGGGCGGAGTGCTCTACACCCAAAAGGAGGTTGCACGCGTTCTCAAGATTTCCCGTTCGTATGTGTCTCGTATTGAAAAACGCGCGCTAGAAAAGCTGAAAGTAGCCATAGAGCAGTCCGAATACTTTCAAGCATAAGTCAGCGGTTCTAATGCTTGACGGCGTAATCCTTCAGAGGATAGAATAGTACCAATAAAGACCATGAACAGAAGAGTAGGCTATCAAGTACTTTTGCAGAGACCTCCGGTTGGTGAAAAGGAGGAAGGGCGAGATGGCTGAACATGGCCTGGGAGTTGCACACCGAGCCCGCAAGGGTAAGGCTGTGACGGGTGCACCCGTTATAGTGCTGAAGTATAAGCGCTAAGTCTAGCGCCGTACTTGACGAGGCTGCTGTTGCGAAACAGTGGCAAACTGGGGTGGTACCACGGAGTTTACTCCCGTCCCCAAGACTATGTCTTGGGGGTGGGAGTTTTTTGTTGCCGATGATCTGTTCTGATGTAAGTAGGAGATTTTTGAAAGGTGGTGTATCTCATGCAGATTTTTATAGGTGGTGCTTGGCCATACGCCAATGGTTCCCTGCATATTGGGCATATCGCGTCTCTTCTGACAGGGGACATTTTGGCACGCTACTTTCGATTGAGAGGCGCAACAGTCTGCTACGTATCCGGTAGTGACTGCCATGGAACTCCCATCAGTGTCCGCGCCAAGCGGGAAGGGGTCACCCCGCAGACAGTAGTTGAGCGTTATCATCGGGAGTTCAAGGAATGCTTTGATCAACTCGGTTTTTCTTATGATGTCTACGATAGAACCGATAGTGAGACTCACAAGCAGTTTGTGCAGAGTTTCTTCCATCAGTTGTACGCCAGTGGGTATATCTACTCCCAGGAAGTTGAGCAGGCATATTGTGAGGCATGCCAGCAGTTCCTGCCTGACCGGTTTGTGATTGGTACATGCCCCAGCTGTGGCCAGGACGCCAGGGGCGATCAGTGCGACAACTGCGGCAGCCTGCTCGATCCGGCACAGCTGCATGATAGAAAATGTGGGCTGTGCGGCACAAGCCCTGTGTTTCGCCCGACCAAGCACCTCTTTCTGGCGCTTTCCCGGCTTGCTGAAGAGCTAGAGCAGTATGTGGAAGCGGCTCAGGGTTGGCGAATCAATGCTGAGAACCTGTCGAAGCGATACCTGAATGAGGGGTTGCAGGACAGGGCCATCACCCGCGATTTGGACTGGGGGATCGATGTGCCACTGGATGGTTATGAGGGTAAGAAGATTTATGTGTGGGTAGAGGCAGTACTCGGCTACTTATCTGCAAGCAAGGAGTGGGCCGACAAGTCCGGAGAGGCCTGGGAGGCGCTTTGGGGCGGGAAAAGTCGGCATTACTATGTGCACGGCAAGGATAACATCCCGTTCCATAGCATCATTCTTCCGGCCTTGCTACAGATTGCCGGGTTACATCTGCCGGACCGGCTAATCTCCAGTGAATACGTGACGCTGGAAGGGCGCAAGATCTCGACCAGCAGGAACTGGGCAGTCTGGGTGCCTGACTTGCTCAGCCGCTACCAACCTGACTCGGTTCGCTACTTCTTTTCCATCAACGGGCCGGAGAAGCGAGATGCGGACTTCTCTTGGCGTGAGTTCATCAACAGCCATAACGGTGAAATGCTCGGGGCGTTTGGCAACTTCGTCAACCGCACTTTGGTTTTTGTGCAGAAGTCCTTTCAGTCTCAGGTGCCGCAGGGTGCGCTCAGCCCGCAAATTGAGGAGACTACCGAAGCGCTTTACGGGAAAGTTGCGGTTCTCATTGAGGCAGGGCAGTTTAAAGAAGGGTTGGAAGCGATATTTGTCTACATTCGCGATGCCAACAAATACTTTGATGAGCAACAGCCGTGGGTCACTGTTCGGCAAGACCCTGCGCAGTGTCGGAACACGCTTTATACTTGTGTGCAGATCATCGCTAACTTGTCCAACCTACTCGAGCCATATCTGCCTTTCTCCAGCGAGAAAATCAGGAAGATGCTAAATCTTAATCACCCCGGCTGGGAGCCCATTGAGCTAAAACCTGGTCACAGCTTGGGGCAGACGGAGATCCTGTTTGAGCGCATCGACAAGGCAGTGATCGAACAAGAAGCGGCCAGGCTGGCTGAACAGTAATGTATAGGGCTGACCCGTCTGGAGTCAGCCCTGATCATCCTATTCCCTTATCTGGTCAGCTCCTGCAGCAGTCTGGTTAGTAAAGCAGTGCGCTCTGGCAGCTTGGAGACGAAGAGATACTCGTGTACCGCATGTCCTCCAGCTCCGACGGCGCCTAGGCCGTCAATGGTGGGTACACCCAGGGCAGCCGTAAAGTTGCCATCGCTGCCTCCGCCAGTACTACCTTCACTGATTTCTATGCCCAACTCCTCCGCCAAGCGTTCTGCCAGTTGGTATAGCTTGATTACCTCTGCGCTGCGCTCCATCGGCGGACGGTTGAGCTCACCGAGCATAGTTACCTTGGTGCCAGGCGTCTCGGCCTGAGCATTTAAGATTAGGGGCACAACTCGTTCGGCTTCTGCCATCGTCACTATCCGAAGGTCAATCTCAGCCCTGGCCTGCGCAGCTACTACATTGCTGCGGGTACCGCCTTCAACCACGCCGACATTGACGGTGGTGCCAAGCTGATAATCGTTTAAAGCATGCAAGCGAATGGTCTGCTTGGCCAGTTCCAAGATGGCGCTGGCACCTTTCTCCGGATCAGCTCCGGCGTGTGCGGCAATACCTTCAACCAGCAGCTCAAAACGGCCTACGCCCTTGCGGCTGGTCTTAAGCGCACCATGGGTGCCAACGGCCGGCTCCAGTACAAGCACAACCCGGCTGCGTTTGGCCTCGCGCTCAATTATCTCGCGGGAAGTAGGGCTGCCGATTTCTTCATCAGAGTTGAACATGGCCACGATGCGACAGTCAGCGGGCCACGAGCTCTGCCGCAGCTGATCCATAGCGAAGAGAGTTTGTATCGTACCGGCCTTCATGTCGAAAATGCCAGGGCCATAGGCACGGTCGCCTTCCACCCGGAAGGGTCGTAGTTCAACTTCACCAACTCCCCAGACCGTATCGATGTGGCAGAGGATCAGCACCTGGTCTTGCCCTTGGCCCCATTCTGCCCTTAGGTGGTTACCCCGTTCCGGCTGCTCTAGTATTTCAGCCTTACCGCCACGGGAAGTGACTTGCCCGGCCAGCCAATCTATCAAACGGTCGATAGCTGCTTTGTCATTCGATGGTGACTCCAACTCAACCAGTTGCCTCAGCAAATCTAACATCTCCGGCACTTGTGACCTAAACTTCTCTAACACGGTACGCCCCCCTTATCTTTGTTACATTAGGATTCGTGAGGCTATAAGCAACATTCCTGCCTTCTTTAGCGAAGATTTGGTCCCCCACTCACTTTTGGGGCCCATGGCATTGCAGCCCTGTCCAGTTGGCGCGTTATAATAGAGTTATGGAAGCACGCTATGCACGGTTGTGCACGGCATGTGCACAAAGGATTGGGGTGAGTGACATGCCACTCGTTGGCTTAAGAGAGAATGTGTACTACTTTCCTTGTCCGCACAACATCGGTGTAATCACCTGCGGCAATAATGCCGTGCTGATTGATAGTGGACTCGACAAAGGGCAGGCCGGCAAGCTGCTTAAGGCGTTGCAGCAAGCCAACTTGCAGCCGGTCGCTGTCATCAATACCCATGCCCACGCGGATCATTGCGGTGGCAACGCCTACCTGCAGCAGCAGGCGGGGGTAGAGGTCTATGCGCCCGCCATAGAAGCCGGCTTAATTGAAGCGCCATACCTTGAGCCGGTTTACTTGTCAGGCGGAGCGAGCCCTTTAGCCGAGCTGCAGAACAAGTTCTTAATGGCCCGTGCATC
>JAWLDB010000101.1:0-3045 GCA_041686915.1 Bacillota bacterium | reverse complement strand
CAGATTGAAATCGCAGGCCTGCAACTGAACGTAGTGCCGCTCCCTGGCCATTCTTATAACCAGATCGGCATAGAATATTCGGGCGTGCTGTTCTGCGCTGATGCCCTGTTTTCCAGAGATGTTCTGTTGAAGCACAAGCTGCCCTTCCTCACGAGCGTGGCAGAGCAAATCGCCACACTGCACCGCTTGGCCGATCACAATTATGATCTGCTTGTACCATACCACGCGGCTCCTGCTAAGAGCTTTTGGCAAGAGATAGAATTGCATCTGCAGATATTGGACCAGGTCGGAAACCAGATAGTCAACTATCTCGAGATGCCCCGCTCAACTGAGGAGATAGCTGCATTCATCTACGACCAGCAGGGTATCGTGATTGGTAGTCTGCAACAACACTATTTGCTGCAGACGGTGGTGAAGGCGTTCCTCAACCACCTGCACCAACAAGGACGTATCTCTCATCTCCTGCAGAACAATCGGCTATATTGGCGAGTAAAGTGAGGAGCATGTACGACAAAGTGGTACATGGCCCTAAGGCGCATGCAAGTGCGCCCTATTATTTTGCTTTCGCCTTGTAGGACAGACATGTTGACACTAGTGTCAGCATAAAGTACTGTAGAGGTGACACTTGTGTCAGCCATATGGAGGTGTGGGGTTTGCCGACTAAACGATTTGAGAACTTGCCAGATGATAAGCGCCAGAGGATAACGGAAGCAGCGATCGATGAACTAGCCGAAAAGGGCTTGGATGGGGCTACGGTGGCCGGCATTATCGAACGGGCTGAAATACCAAGAGGCAGTTTTTATCAGTACTTTGAGAGCATGGATGACCTGATTGACTACATAATGGAGTTAATCAGGCAAGCCAAGTTTGCCTATCTGGGAGAGATCATGGGCCAGGTGGAGAAGATGCCCTTCCTGGACTTCTATCGCGAAGGCTTCCACAAAGGGCTGCAGTTCGCCTACGACTACCCGAAGTTTCTTGCCATTGGCAGTCACTTCTACTCATCCAAGGGAAAGAAAGTAATAGAGATCACCCAGAAGGTGAAGAATGACGGGATTGCATTCTACACCCGCCTGATAGAAGGGGACAAGCGCAAGGGCTTGGTCAGAGCTGACATCGATTCCAGGTTGGTTGCGGGTCTGATGCTAAGGCTGTCATCCGAAAATATGTTGGAGCAGCTTTACCGAGATCACAAATCGCCTGACGAAATCATGGGCGAGATAGATAAAGTGGTAGAGATAATCAAGTACGGGATTTTGATCAAAGGGAGGGAGAACAATGTTTAAAGTCACAGACCTGCGCTTCCGGTACCCCAAGAACAAGGAAGACACCATCAAGGGAATTAGCTTCGAGTTTGGGCAGGGCCAGATTTTTGGTTTTCTTGGGCCATCAGGTGCCGGTAAGTCAACGACTCAAAAGGTGCTGATCCGTATTCTCAAGGGCTATCAAGGCGAGATCACTTACCAAGGAAGGGACTTGAAGAGCTATGGTCAGGAGTTCTTCAACGAGATCGGTGTTGGCTTCGAGATGCCAGTGCATTTCTCCAAACTGACTGCTATGGAGAACATTGGCTTCTACCAAAAGCTTTACCAACAGCACGCAGATGTAGAGAGCCTGCTCAAGCGGGTAGGCCTTTGGGAAGACCGTAGCAAGCAGGTCTCCCAGTTCTCCAAAGGGATGAAGATGCGCTTGAACTTCGTACGGGCAATGCTCAACAACCCGAAGATATTATTCCTGGATGAGCCCACCAATGGCCTGGATCCAGCCAATGCCCGCATCATCAAGGACATGATTTTGGAGTTTAGGCAGGCCGGCGGCACAGTCTTCCTGACGACCCATCTGATGCACGACGCCGATGAGCTCTGCGACAGCGTCGCCTTCATCGCAGAGGGCGAAATCCGCGAAATTGACTCGCCGAAGAACTTGAAGATCCGCTTCGGTCAAAGGCAAGTTACAGTTGAGTACCGGGAAGGGGAAATCCGCAGAGAGGAGTTCCCGCTAGATCAGCTGGGCAGCAATGAGCGCTTCCTGGAGATCATCCAGCAAAAGGAGCTCGTTACCATCCACAGCGGCGAGACCACTTTGGACGACATCTTTATCAAGGTGACGGGAGTGAAGCTGCATGCATAGGCTGGCAGCTCTTTACAGTGGCGAACTGACTAGAATGAGGAAGTACGGGATAACCGGCGCTGGTATAGTCACTGCAGTGCTCTGGGTACTTATTCTGCACTTTGGGAGCTTTGCCAGCATTGATGCACTATTCCCGCTCGTGCTGTTCATGGACGCAACGGTCATGTCGCTGCTACTCTCAGGGGTGACGATGATCTTTGAGCGACAGGAAAACGCGATTAAGTCCATCTTCGTGCTGCCAATCAATAAAGATGATTATCTCGTATCAAAGTCGCTGGCTGTAGCTACCTCCAGCTTGTTTACGCTTCTGCTGCTCTTTATCTACGGTACCGTGGTCAAGGGATTGGAAGTAAACATTTTGGGGCTCTCAGCCTCTGTGCTTCTGATATCCTTCTCGTTTTCGCAGCTTGGCGCTGTCATGACTTACTTCTCCAAGGACTTCACTGACCTCTTGATGGGCATGTTTAAGTTCACCATCGTGTTTGCGCTTCCAACCATACTGGAGCTAATCGGAATGCTGAAAGCTGACTGGATCAGATATGTACAGTACTTCAATCCTACCAAGAACGCCATGGTGCTCCTGCAAGCTTCGGCAACACCGGTTGAGACGGTGGACCTGGTCATTGCAACTCTCTACATGCTGGTAGCCGGTGCGGCGCTCTACGCCGTTTCTCGCAAACTGCTCGACCAATATGTCGCCAAGGGAGGTGGGGTATAGTGGGTTTCTATCTGAGCTACGCAGGTTATGAACTGAGAAAGTGGTTGCGGGATTCGCTAACAGCCTTCCTGCTGTTCTATCCCCTCATACTCGGGCTGGCTGGGCGCTTCTTGATCCCGTTTGCCGAAGAACACGCTGGCTTTAACCTCGCGCCCTACTATCACGTTGTGCTAGTCTTCCTTGGGCTGAAGACGGCC
>JAWLDB010000100.1:0-9580 GCA_041686915.1 Bacillota bacterium | reverse complement strand
CCGTTGCCAGCGAGCCGTTTTATGTCCTACATCGTGAATTTCCATCGCCTCCACCAATGTGTCGCCCACCCGCATACGTGGGTTGAGCGAAGCATAAGGGTCCTGGAAGACAATCTGCAGGTGACGGCGTACGCGTCGCATCGAGGCTCTGTTAAGAGCAAGCAAATCCTCTCCCTGGAACTTCACTTGGCCACCGGTTGGCTCAACCAGGCGCAAGATTGCTCTCCCCGTAGTTGTCTTGCCGCAGCCCGACTCTCCTACGAGACTCAAAGTCTCGCCCGCTTTCACTATCAGGTCTATCCCGTCAACAGCCCGTACAACCTGACTCTTTCCCCGAATGGTGACCGGATAGTGCACTTGTAGTCCCTGAACGTCCAAGAGCTGCTCATTCATGTCGCCACCTCTTCCTGACCGCTCAACCAAAGGGGTTGCCAGCACGCAACTCTGTGTCCTCCATCTCCCCCACTCAACCCAGGTTGTTCATACCGACACCTATCCATCGCATAAGGACACCTGGGGTGAAAGGTGCAGCCGGTTGGTTTTTGTGCCGGGCGAGGCACAGCGCCCTCAATTTGATGCAACCGTTCCACGTCACGGTTCAGTGCAGGAACTGAACGCAACAGTCCTGCTGTGTACGGATGGAGCGGACGATGAAAGATATCACGCACTTGGGCTTCCTCCACCACACGTCCCAGATACATGACAAGTACCTTGTCGGCCATTCCCGCCACCACCCCTAAATCATGGGTTATCAGCAGTATAGAGGTCTTTGTCTCGCGCTGCAGCTGCTTCAGCAAGTGCAGGATTTGCGCCTGAATGGTCACATCGAGGGCGGTGGTTGGCTCATCGGCTATCAGTAGCTTGGGGCGGCAGGAGAGGGCCATCGCAATCATCACCCGCTGCCTCATTCCACCACTCAGTTGGTGAGGATATTCAAACATTCGCCGCTCTGGAGAGGGAATGCCCACAAGGCCCAGCATCCCCACCGCTTGTTTCCAAGCTTGCGGACGGCCCGCCCGGTCGTGCAGCATAATGCCCTCGGCCAACTGTTCTCCAATACTCAAGACCGGGTTAAGCGATGTCATCGGTTCCTGAAAGATCATCGCCAGTTCTCTGCCACGAATGTGTTGCAGCTGCCTCTCTGTGCAGCTAAGCAGATTTCGTCCGTTAAGCTCAATCACGCCTTGAACCCGGCTGGATGCCCCTGGGACCAAACCCATGATTGATAGAGCTGTCATACTCTTGCCACAACCCGATTCACCCACAATACAGAGGGTTTCGCCATTGGCCACTGAAAAGCTGACATCATCCACTGCAGCAAAATATTGGTTACCTGTAAGTAGCTCTGTTCTTAAGGACTGTACATTTAGCAGTTGACCAGACATCTTATCACCTCATCCCCTTTTCCAGATTGATAATGGACAACGCTTAATGGCTCTCGGCACCACCTCCTCCTAAAGTAATTTACACAACATTCCAAATACTCGGTTAATAAAAAAATCCCGCCCCCGTGTAGGGGCAGGATTATGATCCCGCGGTACCACCCTAATTGACTAGCAAGCTAGCCAACTCGATTACAGGTACAGGACAAGGTCCGATACCCTCCCCACTGTTAACGGCAGGGGTCCCGTCGAACTTACTGATCTTCAGTTCGCAGCTCGGAGGTGATTTTCCGCCACAGGCCTTACCGCTGGTCTTCCACCGTCACCAGCTCGCTAATTGGTAGCCAAAGGCTTACTCTTCCTCGTCATCGCCTATTTGCTGAACGAATTTGGTGTAATTGTTATGCAGTTTACACCCGGTCAGCTACCTGTGTCAAGGATATTTTAGAATATTTATTCATATTGCTGGCATGAAATTTATGGGATACACCCTGAAAAAGAAAAACACAGCAGAAGAGGTTCACCTCACCTACTGTGTTTGCTCTGCCTTAAACTCATAGCTCATGGGTCTTGTTCCCATTCCTCGCCAAGGCACCAGACACCGAATTGCAGGCTGCCTACAACAACCTGTTTATTCTCATAGCCAACCTACTACGGGTTGCAGGTGTGCTCTATCTGCTAGTCCCGGGTGTGGTGGGCGGCGCTTCTGAAGCTCATGTGCTGCAGACAGCCAGACAGTCGGACGTTGCAGTATAGAGTCTCCCGGAGGAAAGCGACACCATGCTGTCACGGGAACTCGGTGGCATAGAGCTGTCGAGTGAAGATATAGAGCCTTATCACGCCTGGTGTGGTACACTACTCATATACGAGCCTTGAGGAGTGCATGTAGCATGTTTTGGAACAAACCCATCTTCCCCAAGTCACAGGTCAAATGGGCGTACCCGTTCGTCGCCAGCGTTTTCTGGGTCGTTATGACTTACTGGCTAAAGCGCGCCTTTATTCCGTCAGCAGCTGCCATGGACGTGGCAACTGTCTTTCTGGCTTCTATAGCCTTGGCCTACTTCCAACACAGTTTCGAGCGCAAGTAAACAACGGGGCCGGTGCCGTAAGGTACCGGCCCTTGCGTTTAAGCCACCAGGTGCAAAATTTACGCACCCAGGCTGGCGTTCTTCCGTCTGTAGCAGGCAAATGTCAAGCAGGTAAGGATAAGGGAAAGGATTGAAACTACTGCTACTACCACGACAGGATAGAGTACTGGGTTGCCCAACAGGTTGTATGCCTTGTAATAGGCGAATACCGGCATACCTTCCAACAAACGCAAGAAACCGAAGTCCACTATCGGCCAGAGTACCGATTGCAGGCCCTTGAGAAAAGCTGGTCCTAACAGCAAAGCAATGGTGATGCCGATTACGGGTAGTGGAGATTTTTGTGTAGCAGATGTAAATGCGGTCACTAGAGCCAACGTGACACAAACCAGCCACGCCAAACCGACTGAAGCCAGCAAGTAAGACAGTAAACTCCAACCTCCGAATGGGGAAAGGTGGAAAGAGTAGATCGAGTTCAAAGGTTGATCTAATCCTGTCAGCCCTCCAAACGGGAGGAAGTAGGCGGCCAGACATACCGCGAAGAACCCAACCACCAATAACGTCGCAAAGGTAATAGTAGAGAGTAGTTTGGCAGTAACTATCTTGCGCCGGCCAAGCTTGCTGGAGAGAATGAGCGACTCCATGTTTGAGGTTGCTTCACCAGCAAATACGGGTGAGACTACCAGGGCAATAAGCAACGCCAGGATCAGGGCACCCCCTTTGCCTAAGAACGCCAGCAACTCGTCCCAAACCAGCGTGTTAAAGAAACCAGGCACTCCGGCTTCCTGTTTCATAGCTAGATGCCTTTCTACATTTCTATAGGCAAAGGTGTCAGAATGTCCAGCATGCCGGTTCAGGTACTGCTCAAGCCCAGCAATGCTATAGGGGTTTTCGGGGTTCTCACGCTCTGACCCATGAGTGTAGTTCAGAGCCATGTTATATGCATTGGCATAAACATACTGTAATGTAACATAGCGTGGGTCTTCTACAGCAAACGCCTGGGGATTGGATGCCCGCAGAGCCTGCAAGCGAGTAACCTCAGCAACTGCCTGCTCGCCTAGTTGCTGATCAATCGGCCCTTCCTGCTCTTGTAGCTGTGCAACAAACATCGTATAGTCCCCGACTTCATGCTTGAGGTTGACGGCATTCATAATACCACCTGTGACCACCAGCAATAGGCAGATTGCAGCCCCGATGCAGGTGGTCTTGTTGAACACAAGCTTCTGTAGCTCAAACAGAAAAAGGTCCATTACCACTCTCCCCTTTCGGCGAGGTACTTGAAGTGATACAGGTAGCAGTCCTCAAGCACTGGCTGAGCAGGTACCGCACCATCCAGCGGCTTACGTTCGCAGACAATACGCACCTCGACGTCGCCCTCTTTTTGAGCCACATTGGTCAACACCAGGCGCTCGCTGATCTCTGCTAGACATGCTTGCGGCAGCCTGGCCGACCAGACGCGCCCCTGCATTGAAGCCTGCAAATCGGCAACTGTGCCCTGTTCTACAATCCTGCCTTTGCCAAGTAGAATGATTTGCTTGGCGATCATATCCGCGTCCGAGACTATATGGGTTGAAAGCAACACAATCCGGTCCTTGGATATCTGTGAGATGAGGTTCCGGAAGCGGATACGCTCCATGGGATCCAGGCCGGCGGTTGGTTCATCCAGGATAAGTATCCGCGGATCGTTGAGCAGAGCCTGGGCAATTCCCAGCCTACGCTTCATGCCGCCGGAGTACTTGCCACAATGGGTGTCCAAGCACTCACTCAGATTAGTTATCCTAGCCAAATCTTCCACCTTCACTGCCGCCTCTTGGCGACGCAAGCCTTTCAAGGCGGCTACATACATCAGGAACTTGCGGCCCGTAAAGGAGCCATATAGTCCAAGATCTTGCGGAAGATAACCGACAATATCCCGATAGCCTTCGTCCAGTTCGTCTTTGTCCTTACCGTTAAGCATTACTCGTCCACCGGTCGGCCTGAGCACGTCTGCAATCACCCGCATCAGTGTGGTCTTGCCAGCACCGTTTGGCCCAAGCAACCCATACACACCTGGTGTGAATACCTCGCTGAAGTCGTGGAGAGCTACCTTCTTGCCGTAGACCTTGCGAATGCTATCAAGCACTAGTTCCAAGCAACATCCCTCCATCCTTGATCTGACGATTGACTACAACAGTTGAAGCGATAAGTAAGAACAACGCCACCATGAAGCCGCAGGCAAGCAAGGTGGGAGGTAGCCCGAGAAGCAGGTTCTGCACGGTTTCCTCACCGTAGAACATCAGAGAGATTACAGGTAACGCCACGTAGCTCATCCCTAGCGCAGCAAGGTTCTTAACCTTGACCGACAACAACATGGCAATGGAAGCAATGACCATACTTGGAATAGACCAATGTAAGGTGAGAATTAACCAAGTCTCGCCCGCGCCTGCTAGAGCGAAAGAGAATAGCAGGTTGCTTATCAGGCTGAACAAACCAAGAACCAGGAAGCGGACGTTCATATACCAAACAAACCGGATGCGGAGACTCATCATCAACTCCAATACGCCGTGGTCATGCATACGCATCAACCCCAAGATGCCAGCCAGGAATGGGATGGATGAAATAACAGGCAAAATGAACTCTCGTGGCAGGGGTCCATCGCTAAGCCACCTGTAACCTAGTAGATAGAACACCAGCCCACAGAGCATGAACCCATAGTCCAGGTGGCTTAAGACCACCTTGCAGCGGTACCACGCACTCATCGGTTGTATGGTTTTTCTAGCTATCTGCACCTGCTGTTCTGGTTCCTCTTGCTGTTGCCACCCTAGCAGTACCTGCTCAACGAAGCTCTCATCGGGCAAAGCCGAGGGCATCCTACCCAGCTTTTCGACGATTGCCGTTAGTTCCTCATCCGGCACTTCCAGCTCGGGTTCCAGACCCTCCAGTTTACTTGTTCCCTGTTCCAACCGCATTGTTTTCACCTCTCTTCAGCAAATCCCTAAGCTTCATCAATCCGAGTCGCGCTCGCGATTTGACGGTCGCTTCATTACTTTCAAGCACCTTGCTTATTTCCTTAAACTTTAGGCCGTGCATGAACTTGAGCAGTATCACATCACGTTGGGACTGGGGCAGGGTATTTACTGCTTGCATGAACTCCCGCATCTCCTCGCGCAGCAATACACCGTCCAATATGTCACCTGAGCCTTGCAGCTCTTCCAGGGGTTTATCCATCTGCGACTGTTTAAAGGACCGAGAGCGATAGTAGTCGTTCACAATGTTCAAAGCTATTTTGTAGAGCCAGGTCTTAAAAGCACCCAGGCTTGGGTCAAAGGTTGATATGTATTTAAGCAGTTTGGCGAAGGTTTCCTGAGCCAAGTCCCAAGCCAAATGGTAATCCCGTGTCTTCCAGTGAATGAGGCGGAAGACATCCTGGTAAGTACCCCGAAGCAGCAGTTCCAGAGCCGCCTTGTTCCCAGCTTTGGCTTCCAATGCCAGTTCCTCTATGTTCAAACTTCCACCTCTCTCGTATTGCTCCACATGTTCATACGGAACGCAGATCAAAAAGGATCAACGCACCATGCTATTTTCTCATAAAAAAACATCCATAGGTGGTGCAAAGACTCTGGCAAGTGAGATGATCTCCACGCAAGTAGACAGTTACCCAGCATAGGTAAGCCTGGCAGGGAAGTTGCGCACTTGCGCAGAACAAGTCCTCATAGCTTTTCTAAGGAGGCATTTATGTTGCCAAAGTTTGATCTGATCCTGCTCGATGCCGACGGAACTCTCTTTGACTATGACAGGGCTGAAACCATGGCCTTGGCCAAGTTGTTTGACGTTCACCAGTTTACCTACGGGCCGGAAGTACTGGCTCGCTACAGGGAAATCAACGGGGCTGTCTGGGCGGATTTCGAACAGGGGCGTATGAGCAAGCAAGAGCTGCAATCTACCCGCTTCGAACGGCTGCTCGCTGCCTTTGGGCTGACTGGCGACGGCGCTACCTTTAACTCAGAGTACCTCGACTACTTGGGTGAAGGCAGCTTCCTGCTGCCCGGCGCTGAGGAAGTCTGCCGCGAACTCTCTAAGCAATGCAAGCTTGTGATAGCCACCAACGGTATCGCCAAGACGCAGCGCAAGCGACTCTCTTTATCACCTATCAAGGACTTCATTGATTGCATCGTGGTATCAGAGGAGACTGGCTATCAGAAGCCGCAAACCGGCTTCTTTGAGTATGCCTTCAACCTGTGCGGGCACACAGAGCGCAGCCGGGCGCTGATGGTAGGTGATTCGCTGACGGCGGATATAGCCGGGGGTAAGGCCTTTGGCATTGCTACCTGCTGGTATAACCCCTATAGCAAGCCGGTTGCTCCCGAGTATCGCGCAGATCACGAAGTTAGTGAGCTCAAGGAGCTTTTGCCCATCATTCTGGATTAAAGTCTGTATGGAGGTGCCTCTGAAGTGGACACTTTAATCAGCGCACGGATAGCTGAGCTGTTGCAGAAGCTTTCCACCGGTTCTCTCGGTGCCCTTGAACGGTTCTGGCAGGACGTCGAGAAGACGGGAACTCCGTTGGTGGAAGAATTGGATGAACATGAATGCCTAGTGACTTTCCTATGGCGTGGCCAGGAAGACACCAAAGCTGTTTCCGTATTTGGCGAGATACTGGCTGGCGCTTTAACCCCTATGTCCCAGATCGAGGGCACCGACGCCTGGTATAAAACCTGCGTTGCACCAAGGGACAGCTGTTCCCTTTATCTGTTTGCTGTCAATCCGCCTGAACATCGGCGTTGGCCGGAGATTGACCTGCGTCTCGATCCGCTGAACCCTAAGATATACACCTGTCCAACCGATAAGGACTATCCGGATAGATGCTTCCTGTTGCGCCGCACTGAGTCACTACTAGAACTGCCAGACTACAGCCCAAGCCAATGGCTTAACAGGCGACCCGACGTATCAAAAGGTGATCTGGTAGAACACCAGTTTACTAGTGCAGTGTTAGGCAACACGCGACGGATCTGGGTATACACCCCGGCCGGGCACTCTGATCAACCCCATAAACTAGCGGTGTTCACTGACGGGTGGGAATACGCTCATCTGATGCAGACAACGACCATCCTGGACAATCTGATTGGTGAAGGTAAGATTGCACCCACCTATGCCGTATTTGTGGATAGCGTCGACCGCATGTCAGAACTAAACTGCAATGCTGCATACCTGCAGTTTTTGACTGAAGAGCTGCTGGCCTTTGTGCGCAGCAGGCATGGAATGGCTACATCTGCTGAAGATACCCTGATTGCCGGTTACAGCATGGGGGGCTTAAATGCTCTCTTTGCCGCAGTGACCCGGCCCGACGTCTTCGGCCGGGTGCTATCCCAATCAGGATGGTTTGGGGTGGCAGATGATGCGGAAGCGGAAGGCGCCATCTTCCCACTGATCAGAGAATACTCGGGCGCCCCCGCTCGAGTGTATTTGGAGCTGGGCTGCTTTGAGACCTGGGATCCCATCCGCGTTTCCAGCCGCAAAATGAGGGCACTACTCCAGCAAAAACGGTTTGATGTATCCTACCGGGATTTCCCCGGTGGCCATGTCTTCACAGACTGGCGGGACAGTCTCGGTGCGGCGCTTCTAACGATGTTGGGCAGATAAGTTCACAACAAAGAGAAACCGCCTCCGTGTGGAGGCGGCAAAGCATGCCTTTAATGATGCAGTTACGTAGCTGTCGACTCTGTCTACTGCAAACTAATAGGCATAGCGACCGCGCCTGCCTGCCCTAATTGCCCGACGTACTAGCCTCTGCGGAATGTTAGGTGCAGCGACGGTTCTGCCTGAGACCAGATGACGATGTTGTACGTCTCTGGTTGTCACATCGCGGTAGCGATGTACGTGCATACCCGGCCGACCGCTAGGCATCCCCCGACCGGTAAGGCGCCTGGTCAGATGCAGATGCACCCGGTTAAAGGTTGTCAGCGACCGGATCAGATGAACATGGCTGCCGTCCGGCAGGACAATGGCGCGACCTGAAATATTGGCGACAAAATGGCGATGTGCACGGTTCTGCGAACTAACCCGCAGGAAGGCGTGACTGTGTCCGTTTCTAAGCCATACAGCCAACTCTATCACCTCCTTGCAGCATTCTATGAACTGCTATACGAATGTGTGCACTAACGAGCCAGATAATCTGCTATACTTCTCGCTCTTCCCCCACGAAAATAAACAGGAGAGGCCTGTGCCTCTCCTGAACTTCTTCTAACTGCGAGCTATTTGGTTGCCTCTTCCTTCTCCCATAAGGTCTTGCCGGTAATCCCCCAGCCGTATACACCTTTCACATCTACTGACCGCTTCTCGCCATCAAGATGGAAAGCGAACTTGATAGGGAAGGACATCACCTCAAACTCGTCATTACCCTGAGGGATCATGGTCATGTTGCTCCACCACGATAGTTGACAGTAGAGTTTGCCGTCTACAGTCTTGAACGTGACCCCGTGCTCCCGGCCATCGATGTCGAGCACAAAGCGTCCGCAATAGCGCTCCGGGTTCACCAGAGCCGGCGGCGTCTTTGGTGGGAAGTACTCAAGTCCCATGAACTCAGTCACATTCTGGATATTGCTGTGAAGCTCCCCGTCGGAAGTGCAGACTTTGATCTTATTGCCATTGTAGCGGTCAAACATCATGCCTGCAATCCGCTGTTGTTCCTCATACATGGCAAAGATGCTCTCTTCACCGGTATACTCATGCGTCCTGAAGTAAGGGTCCTCGGGATCCAGGATTATGTTCTGCCAACGCTCGCCGCGTACCTTGAAGGCTTCTTCGAATGACGCCTTCACATCGGAGCGAAAGACAAAGACGACCGTCGGGTTGAGCCTATCGATGATCTGCATCACCCGGTCATAGTACTCGGTGATCAGCTCCAGAGGATAGTTAGCAGCAAAGAAATAGCGGACAATATTCTGGTACAGGCAGCCTTCCATCACATAGACTAGGCCGGACTGCTCAATTTCGTCAGCCAGTCTAGTCCAGCGCCCGTACATGTCCTGTACGTTCTGCTCCATGCCTTCCGGCGTGTTCAGGTCAGCGACTTCAAACTCGCCTTCTCGAATCGGATGGTCGGCAATCTCCTCATGCACCCACACGCACGGCACA
>JAWLDB010000099.1:0-9622 GCA_041686915.1 Bacillota bacterium | reverse complement strand
CCAAAGCCCCTGAGTTCCTCAATCCGACTGTTGTAGAGGTTCTCCAACAGAATTTCGGACTGAACCTGATCTCTGGGGACCCGCAGAAGGACCTGACCCGGATGCTCGGTGGAAACCAGTAACCCACTCGATAAGAAGGCCGCAGCGTTTTAGCTGCGGCCTTTCCAGTTAACTGCAATCTGTTAGGGTTTAGTACGCGCGAGCGAACCAGACGGTGTGCTTTGCCTCTCCACCACAGCTCAGGCACTGCGTTTTCTTAACAGGCGGATCAAAGGGGATGTTGCGAGAAGTAAACTTGGTTGCTTCTTTAACCTTTGACTCGCACTCAGCGTGTCCGCACCAGCCAAGTAGCGCCCAACCAGGTTGCTCACCCGCAGCGTCTTTCGCGGCAACGTGGGCTTCCAGATCGGCCAAGGTATCAAGCTCCAAATGCGAGTTGGCTTCGCGGAAATCAAGCGCCTTCTGGAACATGTTAGCCTGGATTTCACCGAGTAGAGCCTGCACAGTGCTTACGACGTCATCGAGGCTGACAGTGATCTTCTCGCCAGTGTCGCGCCGCGCTAGGATGCACTGGTTGTTCTGAATGTCGCGTGGCCCAATCTCAAGACGCACAGGCACCCCGCGCATCTCCCACTCATTGAACTTCCAACCGGGAGTTTCTTCCCGCAGGTCAGCTTTCACCCTGACACCAGCTGCCTTCAGTGACTCGTACAGCGGGTCGAAGGTCGCCATGACCTGTTCGCGCAGCTTGGGAGGTCCTACCGGTATCATGATCACTTGCACCGGCGACATCACAGGGGGCAAAGCCAGTCCCCTGTCGTCTCCGTGCACCATAATTAGAGCACCGATCAACCGGGTGGAAGCTCCCCAGGACGTGGTATGCACATACTTCAACTGGTTGTCCTTGTCCAGGAACTTGATCTCAAAGCCTTGGGCAAAATTCTGTCCCAGGTAGTGAGAGGTTGCAGACTGCAACGCTTTGGTATCCTTCATCATAGCTTCGATGGAGTAAGTGTCCACGGCACCGGCAAAGCGCTCGGACGGCGTCTTTTGGCCGCGCCAGACCGGGATTGCCAGTTCAGTCTCTACGAAGTCTGCATAGACGTCCAGCATTTGCATGGTCTCTGCCCGTGCTTCTTCTTCTGTAGCGTGCGCTGTGTGGCCTTCTTGCCAGAGGAATTCGGAGGTCCTGAGGAAGGGCATGGTGCGCTTCTCCCAGCGGAACACATTGGCCCACTGGTTGATCAGTACAGGCAGGTCACGATAGCTCTGAATCCATTGGCTGTACATGTGGCCAATGATTGTCTCAGAAGTAGGCCTTATAGCCAGTTTTTCCTCCAATTGCTCGCCGCCAACTTCTGTAACCCAAGGCAACTCCGGATTAAACCCCTCTACATGCTCCTTCTCTTTTTGGAAGAAGCTTTCGGGAATGAGCATGGGGAAATAGGCATTACGGTGGCCTGTTTCCTTGAAGCGCCTATCCAGACCGGCCTGAATGCGCTCCCACAGTTCAAACCCATCCGGCTTGAAGACGATACAGCCGCGCACCGGCGAGTAATCCATCAGGTCGGCTTTCTTGATGGAATCCAGATACCAACGTGAAAAGTCCTCCGACTGGGGAGTGATTTCTTTAACAAACGTCTTTTCTTTGGACATTGTTTTCCCTCCTTATTAGAGAAGCATATAAAAAGCCCCGTCCCGAAAGGGACGGGGCGCTATGCCCGTGGTACCACCCTGATTGGCTACAAACCAGTAACCCGCTCAATGCCTGTAACGGTAGGCCCGGACGGCTCATCGCCGTCAGCTCCGGGGCGGGAGCAGTTCACCGGTGGTACCTATCTCTCAGCTGGCGATAGGCTCTCTTAAACCACCTACAGGAATGCATTCCCCTTCATTGCTGTTCTTACGGGTAGATTAGCACTTCAGCAGACGATTGTCAACTTCCGGAGCTAGCGTGACATCAACCGGGACACGAGCAGGAAGCCGGCCGTGATGCCGGCGACTCCAGCTACTCCTGCCCAACTGTTTGGTGCAGGTACCGGGAACTTGAGCAAGCGGAATAACGCTCCCGCCAGCATACCAACCAGAAAACTCTGAACTATGGCCAAGGCATTCACCTCCATACTAGTGCAGCTTTATTTCTCCGACGAGTTCAGTCCGTCGTCGGTAGGTTCTTTCAGGTCAAAGTATAGCTGACCATTAGGGTAAAGCTCAGCATAAGTTACCTTGCGCAGGTCGCTGACACCCATCTTCTCAAAATGAGTTTGTAGCCAGTGCGCATCCCGCCCTATTTCCTGTAATTTGTCATAATCGATAATGCCATCATTGATTAGTTCAATCCCTGGCGCGCTGCGGGTCAGGTTTACTCCTACGTCTTGTCGGGTCAAGTTCTGCGCCCAGGGCATCTTTTGGACGCTCAGTTTTCCCGAAGTCTCAAGCGCAGCAAACTCCACATCAGCGAAGCGAAAGATATTCTGCCCCCGTAGCATGGTACGGAGATCGTCCATGTTCATGCGAGTCTTGGCCATATTCTGTTCAAGTATCTTCCCGTGATCAATAATCATGGTTGACTCGTCGTTTATTAATCTATGAGCTCTGCGATTCTTAAAAGAAATTAGGTCGGTTAGTACGGTAAGAGCGGCCCACCCCGTCATGCCAATCAGACCGCTGAGGAATGTCTGTGCATTACCAGTTATCCCGTTGGCAGCGATGGACCCGATGGTTATACCTGTGATGTAGTGAAAAAAGGTAAGCTGGCTTACCTGCTTCTTACCTTCCCAGCGTGTCAATACTAATAGCGCGAGATACATGACCACAGTATGTAGTGCAGGTTGCCAGTACCGCATTGAACCGCCTCCCCTGCTAGTATCCTCAGAAAAGCGCCTTGCTAGCATTGCTTTCCGTCTATGAGGAAAAATGAACGCCGCGACTTTTGTCGCGGCGTCAAAATTTAGCGCAGGACGCGCTTGGCACCTGCATATTTGGCGCGCAGGTAGCTGTTGCTTAGCGAGTGTACAGTTACACCTTGCCTGGGCCATGCGTGGATCATCCGGTTGTTACCAGCATAGATACCGACATGCGAGATGCCCCTCTTGTAAGTGTCACGGAAGAAAATCAGGTCACCATACCTGAGCTGGCTCTTGTAGACGTAACGACCATACCGGGACTGAGATGCGGCTGTCCGTGGCAGGTATACGCCATGCTGGCGATATACGTAGCGCACAAAGCTTGAGCAGTCAAAATACCTTGGCCCGTTGGCACCAAAAACGTAAGGCGTACCCATGTACCTGTAAGCTGTCCGTACAACAGAGTAACGGTTGGCAAAACTTGTGGCTGCCTCTGCCTGCTTAACGAGCCCGGTAGGAGCTACAGTAGCAAAGACAGTGAGTAGAAGAACAACTGCGGCGAATCTAGCGCGTGTCTGTATGAAATTGCGCATTTTTTCTCCCCCTTTCTGTGCTGTACAGAGGGGGCTTTCTGTCTACTTGGTTGACCAAGAGTCTATATTTATTCTATCGAATGCATTGCAATGAAGCACTGGTAATGCTTGTTACCGGGATCTACGGCCTTGCTCATTCTCTTGGGCGGCTTGTCTAACAAACAGTTCGGCCTGCGACCTCTCCGCCACTTGGCCACCAGCTTGAGCTTCGAGCAGCAGCTCCTTTATGCGTTGCAGCCATGGACCAGGTTGCTGGCCAAGCAAGGCAGCTATCTCGTCGCCTGTCAGTAGCGGTCGTGGTGAGACAACGTCTGAGCTGTGCTCAAACCAGGCTTCTAAAAAACGCTCCACCACCTGCAGGTGTTCCCTAAACTGTTCACTTTCTGCGATGGCCTCGCCCTTGGCCAGGTGGTCGGCCAAGGTGAATAGCACTACTGGCACCCCTACCGATCCTACGCGATGGTAGTAGCGGTGCAACAGCCTGCCATCCAACTTACCTGTCCGCCATAGCTGCATCGGATACATGTGATACTTGATGAAGGCCTGCAACAGATCAGCTTGTTGCCTGCTCAACCTTAAACGCCTGGCTATGTCTTTAGACATTGCAGAGCCTGTGTGCTCGTGTCCATAGAAGGTAACTTTGCCATTCCTAACAGCCCGGGTAGGGGGTTTGCCTATGTCATGCAGCCAGGCAGCCAACATAATGACATAGCGGATGTCTTGCGTAATACCGGACCAGTATTCGGCAGCCCAAGCTGCCGCTCTTTCCGTTAGGAACTGATGGCGCTGGATGACATCTACAAAGGCGGCAAAAGCCTTATTTGCGTGGTCATCTACCGTGTATTGATGATACTTGTTTTGAGTGACTCCCCGCATAGCCGATACTTCAGGCAAGAGTGCATCCACCACTCCCAGGTGGTGCAAATGGTCCACCCCGGCTGGAGCATTGGCGCAGGTTAGTATCCGACCTAATTCCTGGCTTACTCTTTCCGCCGGGGAACTGGAGATTAGATGGCTTGCCTCCCGCAGAAACCCAGCGCTTGGCTCGTGCAACTGTAAATCGCGCGTAATCAGTAGGCGTACACCCCGCAGTATGCGTACGGGATCAGCCTGCATACTGTCAGGAGTGACCGGACGCAGTAACCGTTTGCCCAAATCGCCACGCCCGCCATACGGATCAATGATCTCTGTACTTTGGTTAAGATAGTCTTCCAGACGCTGCGCCATTGCATTGATGGTGAAATCGCGCTGCTGCAGGTCATGCTCAAGCGGCCCTGACAACAGGGCCAAGTCGAAAGCCTCATCGAGATAAGAGATGCGCAATATGCCTCGCTGCCGGTCGAGCCAAAAGGCACTGCAGCCTGTCCTCTCACGCAGAGTCTCAACCATCTGCCCTGGGTCTGTTGCTATAGCCAAGTCCACTTCCGGAGTGGCGACATTCAGCAGTCTATCGCGTAGAGCCCCTCCCACCACAAAGCACTCTATACCAGCCTTCTCACATTCACTCTGCAACAGTTCCAGCATGTTCATTAGCGCGCGCTCCTTCCTGCAAGCTCTAAAGACAAACAGGTGAGCCATGTAGCCCACCTGTTTGTTTGGCGTTACAGCTTAGTCGGACCGCCCTGACATGTCGATTTTTCCGTCTCTGGCGGCCATCTCTGCTTCGGCGAAGCGAATCATCTTCCGGACCATATTCCCGCCGATCTGTCCGACCTCACGGGTAGTCATCTCGCCCCACCCACGTTCCTCAATGTCGTCTGTCAGTCCTAGTTCATCGGCTACTTCATACTTGAGGCGGTCCAAGGCTGCTGCAGCCTGTGGAAGTTCGGGTCGGTTGCGTCTTGCGGACACTCTCGAATTCCTCCTTCCAGAGGATTTTATCCCTCGCCTGAAGTATGCCTCGGCTTGCCTAAAGGTATTAGTTATTGCAGCACTACTTCAAGCGTAGCTTTGCCTGCACGCTCTGCCTGTGCCGTAATAGTGACCCTGGTACCAGTAGCGGCCTGTACCAACCACTCTACCTTCTTCTCACTGCGACCGGCAAGATGGCCTAGCTCAATCTTGTCTTTACCGACAGGAATACTAATGCCTTCTCCCGAAATCTGCGCAGCCACCGGCTTGGTTACATTGATGCGGGCGGCCATATCTGAGGCCGACGTCGGCAAGTAACCCTTGTTGATGACGGCGGCAGTAATGCGATAGAAACCATCGCCCTGCGGCTCGACTTTCAGCTTACGAATGCCTAGTTCAGGCAGTGCGTTGGCATGCACCAAAGTGAACTGCATGTTGCGGTGACACTCGTCTTCCAGATACTTTTCCGGAGGATTCTGCCGCACGTACTTGGTCTTCCAACCACCAATCTCGACTTCACCCAGTTGGGGATGGTTGAACGCTGTCCATGGCAGGAAGCCTTCACCATTTAACTCTTTATCGTTCCATTCCAGCAGCTTGAGCGCATCAGCCTCGCGCTCTTTCGGAGTCTTCTTCATGTTGGAGTGGAAGTCTGTCTTCTCTACCCCAGCTTTGGCCATCACGTTCCAAAGCTCGGTTGACCAGCACAGCAAACCGCGATGCTCGTATACCCAGTCCATGAAGACACCCTTTAGGGGATTGTCGCGGTTGGCGGTGAAGCCTTCTAACACGCTGGTATGTGGATAGCCAGTGAACTCCTTGCCACGCTCACCAATGGCCTTGTAGAACTCGCGGTCACGTCCGGGCAATTTGTCATCAGGAGCTGTACACATCGGACGCAGATGTACTCCACCCGAAGTATGGTATGACATAGCCCCTGCGATATTTTTCCTACTGATCAGGAAATCGCCGACAGCCTTGGTTTCCGGCTCGGAGAAGGGGTAAGCGCCTGACCCGTACTGGCGACTGTCGATGTCCCAATGAGCCGGCGAGTTACGGTTGATGTCGAGACCCCAGCGTGGACGAGCTGTTTTAACTTCCACGCCATCAAAGTTATTAATAGTGCCTTCCATGTAGACGCGGTAATAAGTACCTCCCATGTCATCAGGGCCACGCTGTACCATCAAACGCGGGTCTTGGTCAGAGACTTTCCAGTCCCCGTTCTCGTCCTGCACGCGCATCTGCGTAATAAACCCGTCGCCGTTTACGTCCTCTGCATGCAGGCCGTCCTGTTCATCCTCAAAGGGCCAGAGGCGGGTACTGCTGCGCAGAATGTACGGGGTGTGCAGGTACATTTCGGAACCGTCGATACTGACTCGCGGCAGAATATAGAAGGCCTTAGTGTCGAGCAAGTTGGTGACATTCTCGCACTCTCCGTAGTTCTCAAGCAGATAATGGATGGTGTAAAGAGCGACTGCTGAACCGGTCACTTCACCGGCATGGAAGTTGGCGTCAATGTAGTAAGCAGGCTTATCATCCGCAGGTCCGGTAGCTGAGTTGGTGATCTCCATCAGCCACATATCCCGGCCTTCATAAGTCTTGCCAATGGAATAGACCTTGGTCAACTCGGGGAATGCTGCCTGCCACTGATTGAGCAGCTCGATGATTTCGGCATAGGTATGGTATTTGGCGCGATTATAAGGTACCTTTCCCACTACGCTTCCTCCTTTTTATCAGTTGATCTACGCTTCTACTATCCGCCTCACAACACCAGCACGGGTTGCTGAGGCCTTGATGGTAACAGACGTTTGGTTCGGCAGGGATACTATCCACTCAACCTTGCGTTTCGAAGCTCGGGCGCCACCTGAGCGGCCTGGAAGGTGCCCGAGCTCAATCTGCGCCTTCCCATGGAGCAGCTTCCCACCCTCAGGCAAGATAACTTCGACCTTTACAGGGTCAGCCACGCCGTTCTGCTCCGCCTTCACACTGCCGGAGGTCGGCAAGTAACCGATGTTCTCAACTACAGCCGTCACACGGTAGGTGTTCTCTGCAACAGCTGCCACTTCCGCTTTGGGCAATGCGAGCTTCGGCAGAGTGGAAGCATGCGCCAGCGAGAAGAGCAGGTTCTTGCTGCATTCTTCCGGCAAAAGCTTGCCAGGCGCATTTTGGCGGACTGTCTTTGGCAACCAGCCACCTATCTCTACTTCACCCAACTCAGGGTGTTCAAAGCAATGCCAGTTGACGAAACCTTCCCCGTCCAATACCTCGTCATTCCACTTGAGCAGTTTCAGCCCGTCTTCCTCGCGCTGCTTGTCGGTGAGCTGCATCAGGTCAAGCATACCGCGCTTGGGCAGCCCTGCCTGAGCATTAATGTCCCATAGTTCCGTAGCATAGCAGATGATGCCAAGGTAGTCATAAGTGTAATCGATCCAACTACCGGCTGATGGCCGCTGCTTGTCGAAGGTGAAGCCCTCATAAATCGAGATGCAGGGATAACTGGTCAGTTCCTTGCCCCGCTCGCCGATGGCCTTAAACACCTGTAAATCATGTGGCGCCATCTTCTGATCATACTCTGTGCAGAATGGACGCAGGATTACCCCACCTGAGGTATGGTAGCTCAGTGCTCCGGCTATGTTTTTGTGGGACAGGAAGAAGTCACCGACTGCCCTGGTTTCCGACTCGGAGAACGGATACGGACCTGATCCGCGCACGCCGGTTTCTGGTTTCCAGTGCATCGGATAGTTGCGGTTTAGATCAAGCCCCCATTTGCCCGGGGCCATCTTCACCTCTACTCCGTCAAAGCCCTTAATACGTCCCTCCGGGTAGACATGATAGAAAGCGCCCTGGATATCATCCGGCCCGCGCCGCACCATCAGGCGAGGGTCTTGTTCAGAGACTTTCCAATCACCTGTCTCATCGTCGCGCACGCGCATTTGCAGGATATTGCCGTCGCCGTCCAGGTCTGCTGGAACTAGACCATCCAAATTGCTTGGTTCTGGCCAAGTCCATGCTCGCACGCTGCTACGCAGCATATAGGGAGTCGTTAAATAGAGCTCCGACCCATCCGGGCTAACCCGCGGCAGAACATAGAAGACGATGTTATCGATCAGCCTGGTTACGGTTGCGTCCTCTCCGTAGTTGGCTAAGAGATAGTCAATCGTATGCAGGCATACTGCGGAGCCGGTAACTTCTCCGGCGTGATGGTTACCATCGATATAGTAGCCTGGCTTCTCATCAGCCGGCCCAGTATCCCGATTGGTCAGCTCCAGCATCCAGAGATCACGGCCTTCGTAACTCTTGCCGATGGAATACATGCGGCAGAGGTCTGGATGGCTGGCTGCAAATTCTCTTAACGCTGCTTCAATCTCTGCGTACGTCAGGTAGCGTGTGTAATCCAGCTTCAAGCTCCCCATTGCTTCGCCTCCTAGACAAACATTCTTAATAGTCTATAATTTCCTGGCAACGAACCTGTTTCCTGCCTGCTATACGGCAAAATTTCGCTAGCAGAACTAAGGACTTGGGAACGTAAAAGCCGGGTGGCGATGCCACCCGGCTAAGGTTTCAATTATGCACTCGTACTTGGGTTATCTAGAATACGTCCTGCCATTCTACCAGGTTAGAGAGATTGACATACCCCAACATCCCCAGTGGCAGACCTAGCAGCCAGAGAAAGAGCATCGCGCTGCCCCCAAATAGCAGGCCGATTGCCAGCAAGCCGTGGGCTATGGTCATCAACCAGAAACCGAGAACATCCCTGGACCTCGCCAGCAGGAAGAACCCCAGGGTAGCGAGCAAATAAAGCACAATGGCAACACCTCTTGCTCCCGGGAGGAGCAGACCAAAAGACGCCAGGGCAACAGCAAAGAGCCCAATGCCTCTCACCTTCAGCTTATCTGCCATAGCAACCACCTTTCTCTATAACGTTAAAGTTTCAAGGCAGCTGGCTGGCTACCTCGCACATCAAGTTTAAAGACCTAGTATATATTTGTGCAAATCAGACTTTGTCTGAGAACCAATTTGACCAAAAACATACTACTTCTTGGCCACGCCTGTTGCCCTCGCGGCGCCAGCCACAGCTTCGGCCACTTTGGCTACTACCCGTTTGTCGAAGACATCAGGGATTATATACTCGGGCTGCAACCCGTCCTCGGCAGCTACACGTGCGATAGCTTTGGCAGCGGCCAGCTTCATCTCCTGATTTATGCTGCTGGCTCGAACGTCGAGCGCTCCCCGGAAAATGCCTGGGAAAGCCAGAACATTATTAATCTGATTAGGGAAGTCGGATCTGCCGGTTCCAACAACAACCGCTCCGCCGGCCTTAGCCTCTTCGGG
>JAWLDB010000098.1:0-9818 GCA_041686915.1 Bacillota bacterium | reverse complement strand
TCAACCGGTAAAACGACCGACCTGGGGGTAGACGGAAACGGCTTGTTCGTCCTCAGGACAGGTAATCGCACCGTGTTTACCCGGGCTGGCAACTTTGACCTGGATGAGAACGGCTACCTGGTGGTTCCAGGCACTGGGATGAAAGTGCAAGGTTGGGTGAACGGGCAGCTATCCGACTTGGTCGTGTCCAGCGCGGCTACATATGCTGCAGAACCAACCAAGACGGTCTACTTTGCCAACAACCTCGATTCCCTGGTTGAAGCTAATAGTGTGGACAGCTCCTTTAGAACTACAGTGGACGTATATGATAGCTTAGGTGCTTTGCACACGGTGGAACTGGAGTTCGCTAAGACGGATGTCGATACTTGGAACTGGAGCATGACAAGCCCCTCTCTGGTAAATCCGCCAGGCGGGTTTCTCGAATTCGACGGAAAAGGACGTTTGGTGACCGGTCCTAAAGCGGTAATCGAGTTTAAAGTCCTAACCGACGTGGCTCATGATTGGAGCGACATCAGCGGTCTACCAAGTGCAACTACTCCTTTCGACCCGGCAAATTGGCCAATTACAGTGACTTTGCCTGAATGGTCCTATGACAGTAATAACGAGCCAGTCGCTGCACCCCGGGGTGTGGATTTCAATCTAACCCCAGTCAGCGGTACGGTGTATAAATGGGCAGCTGAGGATGTTCTAACAGGTGACCTGGTGGCAGAAGGGACCTATGACTCTGCTACGGGTGAACGCACGGGAGATATTACCTACAAGGTTGTAGATGCTGCCAACAAACTGCAGATCACTCTCAACTTTGACGATGTAACTCATAACTCGGAAGAGACAACCCTGGCTGCAGCCTCCCGTGATGGTGCTCCCAAGGGCTCGCTGAAGAGTTACTCCATCGACACTACCGGCAATGTCATCGGCGAGTTTAGCAATGGCATGTTGCGCAGCATTGGCCAGATTGCCTTGGCCAAGTTCGCCAATCCGAGTGGCCTGCAGAAAGCAGGAGATACCACCTTTATTGAGTCGAATAACTCAGGCATGCCGCAGATTGGCAAGGCGGGTACTGCCGGTTTCGGTGATCTTTCCCCAGGGTCGCTGGAGATGTCCAATGTGGACCTCTCCCAGGAGTTCACTGACATGATAGTCACCCAACGTGGACTGCAGGCCAACTCACGCATCATCACGACCTCTGACGAAGTACTGCAGGAACTGGTTAACCTGAAACGTTAGGATAGGGGGCTTTAGCCCCCTTATCCCAACGGGGAGGCGGGATGAAGAATGATTGAACTTACGAGGTTGAACGGGCAAGGCTTCGTATTGAATGCAGAGCTGATTGAGACGATGGAAGCCACGCCCGATGTTATCATCACCTTAATAAACGGACACAGATACGTTGTTAAAGAGACGCTAGCCGAGGTAATTCAATCTGTGATCAGTTATAAGCTAAGCATCCATTACAGATATGTGCCGGAGGGGGTGGAACAACATGGACTCTAGCGTAATTGGCATGATAGCAGGCTTTGTTCTGATTGGCTATGCCATCCTCTCTGGCGGCGGTCTGAGTTCTTTTTGGGATTTCAAGTCGGTGCTAATTGTGTTTGGCGGTACCCTCAGTGCTACGCTTGTGGCCTATCCAATGGAACAGATCAAGAACTTGCCTAGGGTTTTGAAGGTGCTCAATCGCAGCAATCCAGTAGACCATCAGGGGATTATCGATGTATTGGTCGGCTTCGCCGAGAAGGCCCGCCGGGAAGGACTGCTTGCGTTGGAAGACGACGTTGCTCAACTCTCGGATGTGTTTCTGCAGAAGGGAGTCCAGTTAATTGTCGATGGTACCGACGCGGAGTTGGTTCGTAGCATCCTGGAGACTGAGCTTACATTCATTGAAGACAGGCACAAGGCTAATGCAGGCGTTTTTGAGACGGCCGGCAACTTCGCTCCGGCCTTTGGCATGTTGGGTACTTTGGTTGGCTTGATTCAGATGCTGCAGGATCTAGAGGATCCCTCGGCCATCGGTTTGGGTATGGCCGTGGCACTCGTCACTACCTTCTACGGCTCGCTGCTATCCAACATGATCTTGCTTCCGTTAGCCACTAAACTACGCACTAAGAGCAAGGACGAAATCCTGTTGAAAGAGGTCATGATTGAGGGCATTCTGTCGATACAGGCAGGAGAAAATCCGCGAATTGTGGAAGAGAAATTGAAGGCTTTCCTCGCGCCCAAACCCAATAATCTGCGCGCCCCGCAACAGGAGGAGCTCTTGGCGGTGGGACGCAATGACTAGGCGGCGTCGGGAGGAAGACCCAAAGCAGGCCGCCAATTGGTTGGCCACGTATGGTGACATGGTTACCTTACTGCTTTGCTTTTTTGTCCTGCTTTACTCCTTTTCATCCCTAGACATGGCCAAGTTTCGCCAGGTAGCTATCTCGCTCCAGTCCGCACTTAGGGGCGTGTTGGTAGGTGGGTCTTCCCTTGGCCCGCACGATGTATTGGAACGCGAGCAGGAACAGGAAGCGTTTGATGAAGCCTTCAATGAGATCGAACGCTATTTGCAGGAAAGCGGACTCAAAGGGGCAGTGGTCGTTCAGTACGAGGAACGAGGCCTGGTAGTGAGGTTCTTGGATACGGTGTTGTTTGACTTGGCTAAAGCTAACCTCAAACACGAGGCGTTTGGTATCCTGGACAAGATTGCGGACGTCCTCCACAAGATACCTAATCAGGTTGCTGTGGAAGGGCATACCGATAACCTGCCCATCCGAACCGCCGAGTTTCCGTCAAATTGGTGGCTGTCGACTGCGCGGGCCAATCGTGTAGTGGAGTATTTCATCGGTCAGCAAGACCTTGCCCCAGATCGCATGTCAGTTGTGGGCTACGGTGAATATCGACCGCTTCTGCCTAACACTTCCGAGGCCAATCGGTCGCAGAATCGCAGGGTAGAGATTTTGATCAAGAAAAGCACGCTTGGGGCTGTTGAGCCGCGGTAGGAGGATGAACATGGGCAACAGATTGTTGATCATACTGGTCTCTGTATTGCTGATAGTAGCCCTGGTCGGGGGTGCTGCCCTGTATTTCCTGGTGCTGCGACCCGAGCCTATTGCTATCGGAGAGATCTACAAGTTTAAGGATGTATTCATGACTGATCTGTTCAATCGAGGCCATGTGAGAGTGGAAATTTCGCTGGAGCTGGAGAAGAAGTCGCTTACCAAGGAACTGGATACCAGATCTGTGCAGTTGGTAGATGAAATCTACCGTACGTTGCGCAGTAAGACAAAAGAGGATTTGACAGGCGGCGTCGGGCAGGATGGTCTGCGCCAGGAGTTGCTTGAACGTTTAAACGCCTTCCTGACCAGCGGCAAGATAGTAAACATTTACTTCAATGGATTAGTTATAGACTAGTACATCCGCCAGAAGCGAGGTGAACAGATGAGCGAGATACTGTCGCAAGAGGAGATAGACGCGCTACTTGCGGCGCTTAATTCCGGTGAGATAGATCCGGGTGAAATCCGTAAAGAAGCTGTAGAGCAGCGGGTTAAGCTATACGACTTTAAACGCCCGGAGAAATTCACTAAGGAACAGATGCGTACTCTGCAGATGATCCATGATAATCTGGCGCGCTCGCTGACCACCTACTTGGCCGCTACCCTTCGCACGGTGGTCGATGTTAAGGTAGTGTCCGTCCAACAACTGTCCTACTACGAGTTCACGCGTTCGCTACCCGTTTTGACCATTATGTCCGTGTTCGACATTCCTGAGTGGGAAGGCCGCTCTTTGGTTGAAACAAATCCCAGTCTTGTCTTTACAGTGATTGACCGCATCCTGGGAGGGCCAGGCATCCCACCGGACAAACCGCGGCCGCTGACCGACATCGAGCAGGGTATAGTGCAGCAGGTTCTACGCCAGATTGCAGTTTTGGCCCAGGAAGCATGGCGTACGGTTGCCAATGTGCAGTTTCAGTTGGGTTCTCTTGAGACCAACCCTTTGTTTACGCAGATCGTCTCGCAGAATGAAACAGTCGCTTTGGTGACTTGCTCTGCTCGAATCGGCAGCACAGAGGGCATGGTTAATATCTGTTTACCGCACATGGTGCTTGAGCGGGTAATAGACCGCTTAACCACGCGCTCATGGTTTGCAGGCCAGACCCATCCTGGGGGCAGTAAGACTGCTGACCGGGTGCAGCGACGGATTCAGGATGTAGATCTGCCGATTGTGGCCGAACTCGGGTCAACGCAGATTACTGTCAGTGACCTGCTTGGCCTGCAAATCGGCGATTGTATCAAGTTGGATGCCCGCATCGACGGGCAGGTCAAAGTCTTTGTAGGGCCGTTCCCCAAGTTTAGTGGCAGGATAGGGCTACAGCGCCGGCAGGTAGCTGTGCAGGTTGAAACATTGATTGCAGGAGGTGAGGAAGATGGGGCGTAACGTATTGTCGCAAGAAGAGATCGATGCTCTACTGAATAATCGTAGCAGCTTGGCACCTGGCGCGCCCAGCCTGTCGGAGGACGAAAAGGATGCGCTCGGCGAAATTGGCAACATCAGTATGGGTACGGCTGCCACAACGCTCTCCATGTTGCTCAATCGGCGGGTACAGATTACTGTCCCGCGGGTTTCGATTACTACTCCTCGGGAAATAAGTGAACAGAATCCCACGCCCTTTGTCGTGGTTGAGGTTGGATACACAGAGGGTTTACTTGGCAATAATCTGTTGGTCCTGCGTTCGAGGGATGGCTCAGTGATTGCAGACTTGATGATGGGCCGCGATGGTCTAAATCCTGACCTGGAAGTCGGCGAGCTAACGGTCAGTGCGTTGTCAGAGGCGATGAATCAGATGATGGGGTCGGCTGCGACGTCGCTATCCAGCATGTTCAACCGTACCATCGTGATCTCTCCGCCGTCAGCAAGAGTTGTGGATCTGGGCAGTGAAGCTCTCAACGATGCTCTAAACAGCGATGAGCACCTGGTCAAGATCGCTTTCAGGATGACTGTTGAGGAGTTGATTGATTCAGAACTGATGCTGCTGTTGCCGGCAGATTTCGCCAAGGACATGGTTGCATTGCTGCAACCAGAGCAACTACCGCCATCCTCACCAGCGGTTCCCGAGCTGTCCAAGGCTGCCGCCCCACAAAGCAGAGTGTCACAGCCTCCGAGCAGGATGCCCGAACCACCTGAACCTAGACGGCAAGTCGCTGTTCCGGTGCAACCTGTGGAGTTTATGCCATTCGCAGCTACATCCGCACCGGTCAGGCAGGAGCCCCAAAACCTTAATCTACTCTTGGATATCCCTCTGCAACTGACTGTTGAACTGGGACGAACCAAGAAAACAATCAGGGAAATTCTTGACCTTGCTCCAGGCTCAATTTTTGAGCTGGAAAGAGTGGCAGGAGAGCCTGTAGACATATTTGTTAACGGCAAGCTGGTTGCTAAGGGTGAAGTAGTCGTAATTGATGAGAATTTCGGTGTCAGGATAACCGATATCATCAGTCTTATCGATCGAGTCAGCAATTTACAGTAGCGTAAGGGGGAGCAAATAGTGAGTCATCGTGTACTGGTAGTAGATGATGCAGCATTCATGAGGATAAACATTGTCCTCAGTAAGTAGACGCTTACGAAACCGCTCTATATGCAAGGACATCCGGGGGCTGTGCTGAGAAGTGCCGTCCAATGCGGGCAACTTGCAGGTAAGGTTAAGTCCGACCTCAGAGGCCATATGAGCGGGGCCTTTTGGCCAAGACATGGTCCACCTACTGCAGGGCAGTCACCCTGCAGATTAGTCAGGATGATCAAAGACATTCTCCGAAAGAACGGGTTTGAGGTTTGTGGTGAGGCTGAGGACGGCGCTCAAGCCGTAGACCGCTATAAAGAACTCAGGCCTAACATTGTAACGATGGATATCACGATGCCGAAGATGGATGGCATCGGCGCAGTGCGCGAGATTAAGAAGTTTGACCCGCAAGCCAAGATTGTGATGTGCAGCGCCATGGGGCAGCAAGCGATGGTAGTTGACGCCATACAAGCAGGAGCAGCCGACTTCATAGTCAAGCCGTTCCAGACCGATCGTGTGGTTGAGGCATTGCGCAAAGCACTGAGGAGCTGAAAACTAAATGGTTGCCTTACTTGCAGCTGAACAGGCCCCTGCCGATACATTTGGCAGTTCATTGATGCAGTTCTTCTATTTCTTGTTTATGTTCGGCCTGGTGGTGCTGCTAAGTATCATTGTGACCAGGCTGTGGGTTCGACGAGGGATGGCCTTTGCGCCCAGGACACGACACTTGCAGATGCTTGAGTATTTGCCTTTGGGTACCGGAAAAGGCCTGTATCTGGTAAGAGTCCCAGACGCAGTTTGGATAGTTTCTGTGCAGGATGGGGGGGTGAAGGTGCTAAAAGAACTGCCACCTTCGCCGGACCTGGAACTGCCTGAGCCAACCGCACCTGAACTCTCATTAGGCAAGTGGACCCAACAACTGCTGAAGCGCAAGCAAAACTCAGACTCGGTCGAGACAATGCAGGAAGTCGACAAACAGCCAGCAGAATTCACCAGGCAGCTTATTGAGCGCTTGCGCGACATGAAGGAGCCAAAAGCATGAGGCGGCGGCTGCTGCTCTTAGCTGCAGTACTTTTGGTGTCTGCTTTGCTGGCAAGCCCAGCGACTGCAATCGAGCCTGGGCTGGATATCAATCTGACGACACCAGAGACGCCAGCTGATGTCGTCGGCATGCTGAACATCTTTCTAGGGCTGACCGTGTTGACTTTGGCACCCGCTATCCTTGTGCTCATGACTTCGTTTACTAGGGTAGTCATCGTGCTGTCCTTTGTCCGCAACGCGTTAGCCACTCAGCAGGTGCCTCCCAATCAGGTACTGGTCGGCCTGGCACTGTTTTTAACCTTCTTCATCATGTCGCCTGTCCTCGGCACAATTAATCAGGAGGCGATTCAGCCTTATATGGATGGCAGACTGTCTCAGGAGGACGCGCTCCGCACTGCGGAAGCCCCTCTGCGCGACTTCATGCTTTCTCATACCAGGGCGAAGGACTTGGAGCTGTTCGTGGAGATGGCGGGGCAGCAAATCGAGAGTTATCAGGATGTCAGCATGCTGACTCTAATCCCTGCCTTTGTGGTCAGTGAACTGAAGACAGCCTTCCAAATGGGGTTCATGGTCTTCATTCCCTTTCTGGTGATTGATATGGTCATAGCCAGCACATTGATGTCTATGGGAATGATGATGTTGCCGCCGGTAATGATCTCCTTGCCCTTCAAGATACTGCTGTTCGTGTTGGTCGATGGGTGGCATCTAATAATCAAATCATTGGTTTTGAGCTTTTAGGGGGGAAAACCGGTGTCTCAGGAGTTTGTGATCAGTTTGGGAAGGGATGCGCTGCTGACAGTGCTCCTGGTAGCCGGACCACTGCTGTTAAGCGGCTTGGTGATAGGGTTGTTAGTCAGCATATTGCAGGCAACCACTCAAATCCAGGAGGCTACTCTGAGCTTCGTTCCAAAGATAGTGACAGTTCTGCTGGCTGCTCTAATCTTTGGTCCTTGGATGCTCACCATACTAACCGATTTTGCCAGTCGTTTGTTTGGTAACCTGGCAGCCTTTATTGGATGAGCCCACTTCTTTCCATACTTGACAGTAATGCCACGCAGATTCTCATCGCTAGCTTGATTTTTGCCCGTGGCACTGCATTGTTGACTACGTCTCCAATTTTTCGTGCGCGCAACATCCCAATAGCTGCCAAGGCAGGGTTGGCGTTGCTTCTCATGCTGCTAATCTTGCCAAATGCGCCACTCGTCCCAGTGCCTGAGAGTATTTTTACCCTGATGGTGCTGGTTTCTCGGGAAATAGCAATCGGGCTGGTCATGGGTCAGTTGGTGCAGTTGATCTTCATTGCCGCACAGGTGGCAGGCCAGATGATCGATATGGAAATGGGCTTTCATATGGCCAACGTGCTGGACCCGATGGCTGACGCGCAACTCCCTCTCGTGGGCAACTTCTATTACCTGTTAGGCACTCTCGTATTCTTAAGTCTGAATGGACACCTGCTCGTGCTGGCGGCACTCAATCACAGTCTGCGGCTAGTGCCACCTGGACAGATGGCTTTCAGCTTTAGTGCTGATATGGTGATCAACGCATTCACCCGGATGTTCCTCCTGGCTTTCCAGATTGCATTACCGGTGGTAGGGGCATCTTTGTTTACCAGTCTGATCTTCGGCCTGATGGCCAAGGCAGTTCCGCAGATGAATGTTTTCATCGTCGGTATGCCTGCCAAGGTACTGCTGTTGGCAACCTTGTTAGTCATAGTGCTGCCAGGTTATCTGTGGGTGCTGGAGCGCAGCTTGGGAGAAGCCTTCTTCCAGCTGGGCCAGTGGATATCCAGCGGGGTGACACCATGAAGCCTGAGTGGACGTTTGATTTACAGCTGTTCGCAGGCGAGAAGACAGAGCAGGCGACTCCCAAACGGCGGCAGGAAGCACGCAAGAAAGGCCAGGTTCCCAAGAGTGCCGAGCTGAGCGGGGCCTTAGTCTTATTGGTGGCGATCCTGCTAATCTACTTTCTTTTGCCTGTCCCGGCAATGTCGCTGCTTGTATTTGCACGGGAAACATGGTCAGGCATTCTAACATCTGATCTTAATATTGCAGCGGTCAACAAGCTGTCCTGGGACTTGGCCCGGCAGACTGGCACTATTTTGTTTCCGCTGTTTTCAGCTTTGGCATTGGTGGCCTGGCTAAGCAGCTTAGCGCAAGTCGGCTTCTTGCTGACCGGAAAACCAATGGAGCCCAATCTCAGCAGGCTTAATCCTTTGGAGGGCCTGAAGCGCATGTTTAGCAAACGCGCCCTAGTCGAGTTGCTGAAGTCGTTGTTCAAACTCGGCGGGATAGGGGTAATCGTGTACCAGTCAGTCAACTCAGCTGTCACCTGGACCACACTGCAGTATGACACTGACTTTGGCCAGTCAATCAGCTCCCTTAAACAGCTGATTTATCAGAGCGTAATCAAGGTTGCAGTCTTTCTACTTGTCATCGGCTTGTTAGACTACATATTCCAACGCTTGGAACATGCCAAAAGCCTACGCATGAGCAAGCAGGAGATTAAAGAAGAGTACAAGCAAACAGAGGGAGACCCGCAACTAAAGGCCCGCATTCGCGAAAAGCAGCGGTTGTTGGCCCGCAGGCGCATGATGCAGGACGTGCCTAAAGCCGACGTGGTCATTGTTAACCCGACTCATCTGGCTATCGCCCTTAAGTACGATCCTAAAGTCGCTGATGCTCCTGTAGTACTGGCCAAAGGTCAGGGATATGTAGCGGCCAAGATCCGAGAAATTGCCAAGGAGCACCGTATAGCGGTAGTTGAGGACAAACCTCTCGCCCGCACCTTGTTCCAGACTGCCGAAATTGGGGAAATCATCCCTCCGGAAGTCTACCAAGCTGTAGCCGAAATACTAGCGTTCGTCTTCCGATCGAAAGGTCGCAAACTCTAGCGATGAGGGGGATAATCTGTGAAGCTTGCCGACTTGATTGTCATAATTGCAGTTATCGCCGTCGTCGTTATGATGGTCATCCCGCTGCATCCAGGCCTGCTCGACGTCCTGCTGGCCTTTAATATCACTGTCGCCCTGACGGTATTGCTGGTGACCATGTTTACCCATGAGCCGCTCGAGTTTTCCATATTTCCGTCGCTGCTGCTCTTACTCACCTTGTTTCGTCTGGCGCTGAACGTATCATCTACCCGCCTGATCCTGTTGTATGGTGATGCCGGTGACATCATCACCGCCTTCGACAACTTCGTCGTAGGCGGAGACATAATTGTAGGCTTTATCATATTTTTGATC
>JAWLDB010000097.1:0-9820 GCA_041686915.1 Bacillota bacterium | reverse complement strand
GACGGCCAGCAGTTTGCCTATGCTTCCAACCGAGGTGACTTAATTCGCCGTGACCTCTGGGTCTACGACCTGCAGAAGGGATCAGAACGCAAAGTGACAGACTTCCCAGTAACCAACCTGCAGCCCAAGTGGTCCCCAGACGGGTCAAAGCTGGCTTTCGTGCACTGCGACCAGTACAAGAACGCTGATCTCTGGATGCTAGACCTTAAAGCAGATAGCGAGCCTGTCCAGCTGACAGACTCTATGCCGGAGGGCCTGGCTGAGAAGCTGCAGGCTCCGGAACATATCTCATATAAGGGCGCGCAGGATTGGGACCTGGACGGTTTCCTCATGAAGCCCACCGACTTTGATCCAAACAAGCGCTACCCAGCCCTGGTCTGGGTACATGGTGGGCCAATTCGCCAGATGCGCGGCAGTTGGCATCCGTCCTTCTCGTATGGCCACTTCTATGCGGTTAACCAGTACTTGGCCAGCAAGGGTTATGTCGTTCTGACCGTCAACTACCGCGGCGGCATCGGCTACGGTAAAGAGTTCCGCTTCGGCCTCTATCACAAGATGGGTGTTGATGACGTTACAGACATCGTTAACGCTGGCCGTTACCTCAAGTCATTGCCCTATGTAAACGAGGATAAGGTGGCTGTCTACGGCCTAAGCTACGGTGGATATATGACGCTCCACTGCCTAACGCAATACCCTGACGAGTTTGCCATGGGCATCAACTTCGCAGGTATTTGGGATTATGCCCAGTGGGCTCGGTGGATTGATAGTCGTAGCCGGCGAGGTGGCTCGATGTTTGCCGTCTTCTTCGGCGGCATGCCCATGGAAAGCCCCGAGCTCTATGCTCAAGGGTCACCAGTAACATTCAAACAGGAACTGATGCGCCCATTGATAAACTTCCACGGCACCAAGGACGCCAACGTCGACTTCGAACAGCTCGACCGCATAGTGGAAGATTGCGTGCAGATGGGCAAAACATATGAGGCTTATTACTACCCGGGCGAGGTGCACATGTTTGCCTACCGGCATACCTGGCATGATGTGTTGCCCAAGATGGAGCGGGAACTAGAGAAATACCTTAGATAGACCTGAGTTAGTTCAGGAAGGGTGACCCGCATGAAATGGTGGGAGAGGTTGGAGAGGTTCTTTTTCCCTTTGGAAATGACCAAGCGCTACTACCTGGCAATCGCACTCTTGATTGTCGGTACAACGGTTGCCTTGGCCATGTTTGTTCACCTGCAGTTTTTGAGGGGTGCAATGGCAGACACCGAGGCTCAGTTGAAGCGGGTGGCCGCGCAGTTGGACGCCAGGTTATCTGCAGAGTTCGCGCGCCTTGATCCACAGGTAGATCATCTGCTATCTGCTGATGAGCGAACCAGCTTCCTCACGCAGCGCTTACAACCGACGGTTGACCTGCTAGCGGAGCTCAACCCGACCTTAGCCATCGGCTGTTATAGCAGTCGGTTGGACTGCACGTTTGCGTATGCCCCGGAGTCCGCGAGCACTTGGCTAAAGGCATCTTTTCCGCCCATAACTGACGACGCTTACGATCCAGAATTCAGCTATACCGTTAACAACTCTATCACCGGGTTTAAACTAGACCCGATCTTGCATCTGAACAAGCCAGTAGTACGTAACGGTGAACTTGTTGGGCAGGTTTGGGTGAGTGCGCGCTTGGCCAGCGTCTATGGGGAAGCCTGGGAGCAGAGCAGGTCCATCATTCTGGCAGGCCTGGCCCTTCTGGCAGCAGTACTAACCTTATTCGCCTTCATGTTCAATCGCTTCCGTAATGGGCTCGACCAGTTCGCTCGTGCAGTTGTACAAGGCAAGCCTGACGAGGTGGCAGGCCTCTGGCCAGAGCTCAACCCCTTGGTAGAGGCTGTCAAGCAGAACCAGGCAGAAACACGCCGGGCAACCGCTGGCCAGTTCGCGGCCAGCGTAGTGCATGAAATTCGCAACCCATTCACCAGCGTGCGCGGTTTCAGCCAGTTGCTCTTGATCAACGAGACTGATCCGAAGAAGAAGATGTGGTTGGAGACTATCATCGCGGAAGTCGACCGGGTTAATGAGCTGATTACCAGCTTCCTCGACTTTGCCAAGCCTGGCCCGTCCGCTGTAGGTGTTTGTGACGTGCGTAGTCTGGTTGCGGACATAACTACCCTAGCGGAAGGAGTCTGCTTGAAGACCAATACCAAGTTGGCAGTCACACCGCCTGATATAAACCTGCGAGTCGTCTGCGACATTAACCAGGTGAAGCAAGTGCTGCTGAATTTAGTGCAGAATGCTGTGCAGGCTATGGATGGGCAGGAGAACGCGAAGGTTGCCATAGAGACCAAGTCTAATGACAAGACAGTCACGATTTCTGTCACAGATAACGGCCCCGGTATCGCGCCGGATATCCTGAGCCGTATCTTCGAGCCCTTCTTCAGCACCAAAATACACGGCTCCGGCCTTGGTCTAAGCATCTCCAAGCAGATGCTGGAGCAACAGGGCGGAGGCCTGTCTGTTAAGACCGAACTCGGGCGGGGCAGCACCTTTGAGGTAACCTTGCCCCTCGCCGGCGCTGCCAATGCAGATAGCCGGGTCGGATAGGATCCGCCCCACAACATCCCCTACACCATAGTGAAAGGACAGAGGATCATGCGACAACTATACATAGTAGATGTGTTTGCCGAAAGCAAGTACGAGGGTAACCAACTGGCGGTGATCAGAAACGCTGAAGGGTTGTCTTCTGATGAGATGTTGCAGTTGACCCGTGAAATGAACTATTCCGAGACAACCTTTATCCTGTCTGACGATCAGCGCAACGGCGGCTACGACGTACGCATTTTCACCCCAGGGGAAGAAGTGCCCTTTGCCGGACACCCCACCCTCGGTACGGCTTACGTCATCCAGCAGGAGATTACCCAGCAACCGGTGGAGCAAGTGCTGCTCAATCTCAAGGTAGGGCAGATACCGGTCACCTTCAGCTACGATCATGGCATGCCGCGCGAGCTCTGGATGCGGCAAATGCCTCCGAGCTTCGGCCGCAATTTCGCTGCGCCAGAAGTAGCTAGCGTGCTCGGCATTCGCCCGGAGCAAGTAGACTGTCGTTTCCCTATCGAGGAAGTCTCTACCGGGCTACCTTTTGTGATCGTACCCCTGGTAGACCTGGCTGCCGTCCGGGCCTGCCGGCCTAACACCCGCGCGTTACTCACGCTGCTGGAGCATGCCGAAGCCAAGAACATGCTGGTCTTTGCCCCTGAAACATACAACCCCGCTAACAATCTGAACGTGCGTGTCTTCACCGACTATCTCGGTATTCCTGAAGATCCGGCTACCGGTAGCGCCAACGGTTGCCTCGCGGGCTATCTGGCCAAGCGGCGTTACTTTGGCTCGCCCGAGGTAAACGTACGCGTGGAGCAGGGCTATGAGATCAACCGGCCATCACTCTTGATGCTACAGTCCGAAGACAAAGGCGACTATGTGTTGGTACGCGTTGGCGGCAATGTAGTGAAGGTGGCTAGGGGAGAACTGGTCTAAGATGCTCGACCTGCGTAAATACGTCCCAAGTGGTCGGGTAAGCAGTGGCCTGCTCGCTTGGTGGCAGGACAGGATAGTCTTCGCCGTCGCCCAAGAGCGTTACTGGGTTAAACAAACTGACCAGACTCGCATCTCCCTGATCGGCATCGGTGGGGGACAGGAAGCAGGCGAAACCTTGATAGACACCATCCGGCGGGAAGCCCGCGAAGAGGCCAATGCGGAAATTAACATCAAAGGCGCACAGGCCACCCTGTGGATTGATGCGGAAGGCAACGTAACGCGGCCCAACCTGCAGGCAGAACTAAGCGGTGAGCCAGCCCCTCTGCTCATCTGGCAGCTACAGGTTACCTTGCGTCGCGACGATGGCACACCCTACACCAAGGACTACATTAGCCCGGTCTATGAGGCCGAGTTTATCACAGAACCGACTCCTGGCATGGAAACCCCGGGGCTGCTCTTCTTACCAGCAGACAGCTGGCTAAGCTTACTCGACCAGCCACGACCGCTCAGTGCTTTGCTTCAATCAGGATGCGAATATATCGGGGCTGCTTTGCCGGAAGATACAGTGCTTGAGCTGCAGGGCTCGGCCCAGTTCCTGGCTAGATATTGGGCTGATCTACCCCGCTTGACTTAGGGTTTTTAGACTGCTAGAATTATTGGCAACAACTACATAGAGCGATGACGGAGAGGAATACCTAAGTGCGGTCTTAGCGAGCCGGGGAAGGTGCAAGCCCGGTGCCAACAAGGGTAGGGGCGCTCCAGAGTTCAGGTTGTAATCAAGGTGGGTTTGCCTAAACTGGCAGACCAACAAGGGTGGAACCGCGGAAGCTGACAGGCCTTTCGTCCCTTATCTTTAGGGGATTAAGGCCTGTTTTATTTTACTCTCAAGGAGGTAAATCAAAATGGCAGAACGCGTGACCATGGACAAACTAGTCGCCCTATGCAAGACCAGAGGCTTCATCTTCGCCGGCTCCGAGATCTACGGCGGCCTGGCCAACACCTGGGACTACGGCCCCCTTGGCGTTGAGATGAAGAACAACATCAAGCGCGCCTGGTGGCAGAAATTCGTGCAAGAGTCCCCATACAACGTAGGCTTGGACGCTTCCATCCTGATGAACCCGCAGACCTGGGTGGCTTCCGGCCATCTAGGCAACTTCGCCGACCCGCTGCTCGATTGCCGTGAGTGCCGCTCCCGCTACCGTGCAGACCATCTAATAGAGGGTTGGGGTGCAGAGAACAACGAGCAGATGCATGTGGAGGGCGTAAGCAACGAACAGCTCAAGCAGATCATCGACGAGAAGGCAATTGTCTGCCCGAAATGCGGTGCCAAGAACTTCACAGATATCCGTCAGTTCAACCTGATGTTTAAGACCTTCCAGGGTGTAACTGAAGACAGCAAGGCAGAGATCTACCTACGCCCAGAAACGGCTCAGGGTATCTTCGTAAACTTCAAAAACGTGATGCGCACCACCCGTAAGAAGATGCCGTTTGGTATCGGCCAGATCGGCAAGTCCTTCCGTAACGAGATTACGCCAGGTAACTTCATCTTCCGTACGCGCGAGTTCGAGCAAATGGAGCTCGAGTTCTTCTGCAAGCCGGGTGAAGACCTGAAGTGGTTTGAGTACTGGCGCAACTTCTGTAAGAACTGGCTGCTCTCCATCGGTATGCGGGAAGACCACCTGCGCCTGCGCGACCATGACCAGGAAGAGCTGTCCCACTACAGTAACGCTACCACCGACGTAGAGTACGAGTTCCCCTTCGGTTGGGGCGAGCTCTGGGGCATTGCTGACCGCACCGACTTTGACCTGAAGGCTCATCAGGCCGTTTCCGGTGAAGACATGAGCTACCTCGACCCAGAGACCAACGAGCGCTATGTGCCTTACTGCATCGAGCCCTCTCTCGGCGTAGAGCGCCTGCTGCTCTCTCTGCTAGTAGACGCTTACGAGGAGCAGGAAATTGCTCCTGGCGACGTACGCACCGTGCTGCACCTGCACCCGGCTATCGCTCCTTACAAAGTGGCTATTCTGCCGCTGAGCAAGAAGCTGAGCGAGCCTGCATTTGCGCTCTACGACCAACTGCGCAAACAGTTCGTAGCCGACTACGACGAGTCTGGCAGCATCGGCAAGCGCTACCGCCGTCAGGATGAGATCGGCACACCGTACTGCGTCACCTTCGACTTTGACTCTTTGGAAGACCAGGCCGTCACCGTTCGCGACCGCGACAGCATGGAGCAGGTCAGGTTACCCATCGCTGAATTAGCTGCATATCTGCAGGAGAAGGTAAGACTAGGTTAATCTGGTCAGCCGGCAACTCCTTTCCGGCTGACGGAAAGGGGTTGCTTTTGCTTTTGAGTCCACTTATCTTTTATACCCGCCCGGATTGCCTGGAATGCCGCAAGGTCAAGAGCCTGCTGGATAACCTCGGGGCCGAGTACCAGGAGAAAGACCTGCTGGCCAACCCTCCCTCAGAAGAGGAGATCTACAAGTTTGCCAGCCGCCTGCCTGACGGTATCCTGGCACTGTTTGCCGAACAGGGCGATGCAGCCCAAGCAGCAGATATCGAGGAACTATCCAGAGAGCACGACGGCCTGCTGAACGTACTCAGCAACTTCCCGGAGATGCTGCGCTGCCCCCTGCTAACTGACGGAGCACGTATCGTGGTCGGCTACCGTGAAGGCGCCATCACCGCCCTGGCCCGGGCAGACGCCCCGCCGACTAGGGTGTAAACAACAAAAACCTGCCGCTCAGGCAGGTTTTTTGCTCTCCAACGCCCAACAAAGGAATATGGATACTAACGGGGGTGGATATATGCCAAAAGTATTTGCTCACCGCGGCTTCTCCGCGACTGCACCCGAGAATACCCTGGCTGCGTTTCAAGCAGCACTGAAGGCCGGAGCCGAAGGATTCGAGCTGGATGTGCAGATGACTCGCGACGGGCAGGTCGTGGTGATCCACGATGAAAAGGTAAACCGCACCACCGACGGAGTCGGTTGGGTCAAAGATTATACACTGGCTGAGCTGCGCAAGCTCGACGCCGGCGCCTGGTTTGACGCCGAGTACGCAGGCCAGAAGGTACCTCTACTGAGCGAAGTGTTGGAACTGCTCACTCACAACGAGCTGCAGCTGAACGTCGAGCTAAAAAGCGGCCTGGTGCATTACCCTGGTCTAGAGCAAGCTGTGCTCGACCTGGTAGCACGCTTCAACATGCGCCAGCGAGTAATTGTCTCGTCCTTCAACCATTTCGCCCTGCGGGACATGCGCACCCTTGATCCTGACATCGAGCTAGGTGTGCTCTACATGGAAGGGATGGTAGATCCATGGCTGTACGCCAAGCACCTGAAGGCGCAGGCGTTGCACCCGTTCTATCCGACCATCATACCCGAGATTGTGCAGGGAGCGCGTCAGCATGGCCTGGCCATCCGACCCTTTACCGTTGACCGCCCCGAGGATGTAAAGGCGTTGCTTGCTGCCAAGGTTGACGCCATCATCACTAACCGTCCAGATCTAGTACTCGAGTTACGCAGGGAGGTACCAAAATGAAGCTGAACTACCGCAAAACCTTCATCCTAGGGCTTGGCTTCTTTGCCATTTCCTTAGCCTGGTCAGTATATAACTCGTATGTTCCTATCTTCCTGCGAGACATCTTCGCTGACTGGCGCTTCTCTAGTCTAATCGTGGGTGCGCTGCTTACCCTGGATAACATTGCAGCCATTACCCTGCAGCCGTTTTTTGGCGCCCTGTCCGATAAGACCTGGAACAAGTACGGGCGGCGTATGCCCTACATCATCTTCGCTACCCCGGTGGCTGCTGCTGCTTTTATCCTCATCCCCATGGTACGCACCTTGCTAGTTCCTCTCCTGCTAGTAGTGTTCGTGATGAATGTGGCCATGGCTGTCTTCCGTGCCCCAACCGTCGCTCTAATGCCAGATATGACCCCCTCCGAGCTCAGGAGCAAGGCGAACGGAGTTATCAACCTGATGGGTGGTCTCGGAGCGCTGCTGGCCTACTTCGGGTTCTCGCAGCTCTATAGGCAGTCGGCAGCCTTACCTTTCCTCGCTACCAGCGTGCTGATGGTCGGAGCCGCTTACGCGCTCTACCGGTTCATCAAGGAGCAGCCTGGGCAGCAGGAAGCTGCGGCCGAGGAAAAGGGGACGGGCATCCTGCAGTCCATGCGCGAGATTATGCTCGATAGCGAAGGCTCGGAGCGCAACCTCTTTTTCGCCATCTTCCTCTGGTTTGCTGGGTTCAGCGGTGTCGAAGCCTTCTTCACCATATACGGTACAGAAGTCTGGCAGATGGACCCCGGGCAGGCAGCCTTCTATCTAGGCTTCATGTCCCTGTCTTTCCTGGCTTTCGCCATTCCCGCCGGGTTCATCGCCACCCGCTACGGCAGAAGGCGGACCATCCAGGTCGGTGTAATCGGCATGGCCATATCCATGGGTTCATTCCTGTTCATCGAGCCGCTGCCGCTGATTGCCACCATGCTAATAGTCGCTGGCTTCTTCTGGGCCGCAATCAACATTAACTCTTACCCAATGGTGACGGACATGGCTGGGGAACAGCGACTTGGCACCTATACAGGCCTCTATTACTTCTTCTCATCCCTGGCAGCCATCCTATCGCCGCCCTTCTTCGGTGTTCTAATGGACCTCCTGGGCCGCCGGACCTTATTCGCCGTAGCAGTGCTCTGCTTCCTCGGGGCCTGGAACTTCGTGCGCAAGGTAAGGCGAGGAGAAGGGGCTCAGGCAACGCCGATAGGTTAAGCGTATAAGCCAGAAAGACATATACACAGGAGAGCCTGCCACATCGGCAGGCTCTTTGTTTTGAGACAGATGGGACAGTCCCATCTGTCTCATTTCCTTCCTTAATATGGCACAACCTGCCTAAAGGTGGATGCTAGTACCTAGACGAATTGACTGATATATACTTGGTTGCGTTGTTAGCCTTGCGGGTAAGGCGGACTGGAAGGAAGAAGGTGGGCTCATGAGAGTCAGAGTGTATGACCAGGAGTCGGGTAAATACTTTAAGTCCGAGGTCTATGCGATACTGAACCAGGGTTGGTTCGAGAGATATGTCGTCTTAGTCCCCTCAGAAGATGGAGACTACCTAAAAGCGTATGACCGCATTGATAAGTCGCAGAGTGGCCCTACTTATCCCGTCAACATAAACATCATAAACCGTGAGATGCCAGTTACTTGGGTAGAAAAGACGGGTGACTCCTTAGAGAGCAGTCTCAGGCTGGTAAAGGGGAAAAACCGCGACGCCAAGTTCAACCACTACGTCGGATATGAGTGGTTATATTCGGCAACTGAGGCACTTGCTTCGCTGATGCTAGGTACGTCCGTTCCGTATGACCAGTGTTTCGGCCAGTTTACCAGGGCTAACTCAGACTTGGAAGGTTGGACATATGTCAGAACCAAGGCTGACGTTGATAGGCTGTCCGCTGAGACTAATCGGTTCCATGATGCGGTACTGATGAACTTGCACATGGGTGGTCATAACATGCGGGAAGTATCAATGGTATTCGAGAGCTGCTGGAGCCGACCGATAGAGGTTGTGTTCGAGGGTGTACTTGCTTTGACTGTCAATCCTGTCCTGGATAACTATAGCCCGGAGATTTGGGAAGCGTCTATTCGTTTGGAAGACGAAACGATACTCTTTGCTGATGTCAACCTCGATGAGGACGAGCCCTTAGATCAGGCTACCTGGGTAAAAGCCTATGAAATGAGATGGAGACTCCTGTAGCCCAGTAGGGGTGTTAATCAATGAGGAGGCAAGCTAGTGCATAAAGGGAAGTTTGTTATAGAGGTACATGAGCTTGGATGGATAGGCGGCAAAGAGGACGATCCAAAAGACCTTTGTCTGCATGGTAGCGTCTCCGTAAGAATCGGTGACGAGTTGGTTGCAGATCGCTACGAGGGTACGTTGAGTGCCTTTGCCTTTCACTTACTCATGTCTCTGGATGTGGATTTCGATCCTGATGAACTAGGCAACTACATGCTGCCCTGCTGCGGTCACGAGTTCCGTCCGTGGGGTGATGGTGTTATATTACGTGGCTGCATCTATGGCATTGACTGGGCAGTCCAGCAAACCGAGCGCGGGGTTAAACTGGTAACTGAGCAAGGGAGAGAGGTTGAAATGCCTCTAGAGAAGTATCGGGATATAGTGTTTAGCTTTGCCGATCAAATCGAGGCCTACTATAAGGCATCCCAGCCTAAGCAGCTGCGGGACGATGATGACGATGAGCGCGAGGGGTATAGCAGGTTCTGGAGAGAGTGGAATAGCCGCAGGTACGGATGCTC
>JAWLDB010000096.1:0-9984 GCA_041686915.1 Bacillota bacterium | reverse complement strand
GGGAGAAAGCTTTGGAGAAGGTACGCCAGACGATCAGCCGGTCGTACTCCCGAACCCAGTCAGCGGCAGTTTCACCTGTATACTCGAAGTACGCCTCGTCGATAGCCACGATGCTGTCACTTTGTTCGATCATGCGCCTCAGTTCATCCCGGTCAAACAGGTTGCCGGTTGGGTTGTTAGGATTAGCCAGGATAATCAAGGGCGCGCTATAGTTGTGGGCAGCCGTTAGCATCCCATCCACATCCAGGCTAAAGTCGCCACAGATGGGCACCTTCACCGTCTGCATACCCAATACTTCGCTCAGATAGGGGTACATCGGATAGGACGGCCAAGCCACCACTACGCTGTCACCAGGGCGCAAAAAGGTCAACATGGTGGACAGGATCAGCTCATCCGCACCATTCCCCAGCAGTAACCATTCTTTGTCGAAGCCGGTATAGGACGCGAGTTCCCCGAGCAGGTCCGTGCTCGCTTCCGGCAGCCAATAACGGTTCGGTTCAAGGTTACCCAGTTCCCTAAGAGCCTGTTGCAGCAGGAATGATGGGTTGAGGGCGCTCTCGTTGGCCAGCAGACGGGCAGGGATAGAGGGGTTGGACACCTCCGCTGTGGAAGTAATCTCCCTCAGTTCCTCCCGTACCATATCCAAAGCTCTCCTTTTGCCAGACATAAGCACCCTCCTCTATCGAATTAGCTGGTCAGTTATTCTTTCCCCCGCGCCTGGCACATTTACGCTCTGCAGGCCAGACTGCATAACCAGTCGACGTAGTTTGGCGTTATACATGGCCGGGGACTTCAGGTTCTTTACTCGTAGATTGCGTCTTAGTGCAGCGCACTTGGCAGCATAACGCTGCACAGCACCGCCTAGTCCTGGCTGCAAACTCTTAGCCAGATAAATTGCGCTGGCTAGAGCATAGCTGAGACCTTCAGCCGAGCTTGGACTAATCCACCCGCCAGCCTCACCGAGCAGTGCAACACCATCTCCACCGGCAAATGCCTGGTCCGTCTTTACCGGTCTCACAATGAACGCACCCTCGCGCTTAATGCGCTCACTCCAGGTCAGGCCAAAACCCTGCAGTTTAACCTTAAGCCGCTCAAACTTGGTATTGGCATCGGGCCCTGGCCTGAGAGCAGCACCAATCAGCAGCTGATCTTCTTTTGGAATCGTCCAGGCATAGAAGTCCGTCAGTTCCGGGTCAAAAATGGCAGTGAAGTATGGCAATGGCTCCTTCACCTTGAACCATTCCTGAACTGCTATGTAGCGGTTCACAGGGGTTGCCGCCGGGAAAGCGTGCCTGCGAACCTGCGAACTGCCGCCGTCAGCTCCAACCAGAATGCGGGCACGCTCCGTAAACTCCTGGCTTCCCTGAGCAAGTCTTACGAGGAAACCATCCCGCTCTCGCTCAAATCCTCGGTACATAAGGCCAAATCGCATATCTACTGCATCTGGCACCAAAGACACCAGCCAACGGTCAAACTGCTCCCGATCAATATTGATATAGAAACGCTGATAGTACCGCTCCAGGTTCTGGGTCAGGTCAATAGTCCGAACTGCAAACAGCTGCGGGCCCACCAAAACCTTGGCTGGCAATCCCAGGCCAAGCTCAGCCAGCACTTTCTGCGCATCCGGTGCCACCAGGCCGCCGCAACACTTGACCAGCTTGTCTTCAGCCGGGTCAACGTCCAGTCTGCGCTTATCCACCAAAAGTACTTTGTATTTCTTACCGAGCAAACGGGCCAACGTAGAACCAGCCGGTCCCGCCCCGATGATGGCAATATCGTACATGCGCTCTCTCCCTAACGTATAGGTTATTATGTCAGGGGTTTTACTTCGACACTGGTAGTTTCTTCCCCTGCCCAATACAACATTCATAACGGAAGCAAAACGGCGGGCACCTTGGTGCCCGCTGCCATCAGACTATTTGAACGGAGTAGACGCCTTACTCCCCTTGATAATCACCATAAAGGGATGATCCTTCGGTGATGGCGGATAATCTCCACCGGTAAAGGCCGGCCCCAGATCGGGTCCGCCCGTCAACTTGTACAGAGTTGCTGAGCCCTGGGCCAACCCGTGCTTATCCTTAATAGTAGTCACAGGGGCCTCCCCATAGCCTTTTGATCCCTTGGTCAGAGAGCGGCAGTCAGTGTAGTAGTACTGGATGGTCAGGATCTTACCCGCCACTGGTGAACCCGCCTGTTCCAGTTGACCGACCAATGGTGTCCTAGCACCATCCCACCCACTCTGGATATGAGCGCCTCCCCATTGACCGAAGAACTTGGCGCCGGGATGTCTCCCGTACACCGCATGGAAGTTCTCGACAATCTGCTCTTCCCTTACCTCCATGAACTCTCCACTGTTGTGGGCCTCGAACAGCGTCAGAATGTTGTCGACCACCAAGGCGAAGTCAAATGACTTCTCGCCCAGCCAACTCTCATATACCGCCCTATTCTGCTGCAAGGTGCTACTCAACCTATCTATCAAGTTGCTAATCTCGTGGCTTTCCAGCGACTCGGAGTCTACGCAGGAAGCTATCAACTCACCCATCTCAGCCGCTATCTCTTGCGGAGCGTCACCTTCCGGCAGCAGCGTATGCAAATACCAGACGGCTGTCCGCGGTTGGTGTTCGATGTCGATACCGATTACATTGATGCGCTCGTCCTCCGGCAGTGTCTCATTCCAGGCACGGAGCTGCTGCCATTTGGCATAGCGTTCCTTAGTCCAGGAATAGGTACCCTTTAGTTCAACAAACACCTTATCGAGGTACTCAACCTCGCCAGTTTGGATATACCGGTCTGTAAGAGCCGCTGAGGCATAGCCTGACTCAACCAGCAGATAGCGCACTCCGGCCTGTTGATGAAGGTACTTGAAGAACCCAAGTTCCAAGTCCTCATTCATCGCTTTTCCGTGGTTTTCGCCGGTCAGAAATAGCACCTTACCGTCCAGTGCATCGTCCATCAGCTGGAAGCTGCTTAGGTCACCTGACAGGTCGAGCACCGACCGATTGGATTCCAGCCACGCCAGGACTGTCTTGTCTCCGCTGAAGGTGATGTAACCCTGTCCGAAAACACGCGGCAGGACGTATGCTGCTGCAATAGCGCTCACCAGCACGAACACGAGCAGCCATTTTCTCTTATTATCCAAGTTCCTCAGCATCCGCTCTCCCCCTCTTCTATCTCTTCCCACTATAGATGGAACAACTTGGCTATGTCAACAATTAGGGCGACCCAATCGGGCCGCCCTAATTGCTTAATCCATCAGGTTCTTTAACTGTTAACAACCTGCTTAGCGGCTTGGCTGCTCCAGATCTGCTGCATCTCGTTCGAGCGCTGCAGCAGTTCATCCAGCGTTCCCTCGTCTTCCACCTTGCCGTCCTTCAGCACGATAATATGGTCGGCGCGCATCAAGGCAGCTTGCCGGTGGGAAGCGACGAGACAAGTGGCGTCCGTTTCCGCAAACACGCGCTCCCAAAGTAAGCTCTCGGTCTCCACATCGAGAGCGCTGGACAGATCATCAAACACGAGCAGATCTGCCTGCCTGGCAAACATGCGGGCAGCCGAGACACGTTGCACCTGTCCGCCCGAAAGCTTGACACCGCGAGGGCCGACTAGCGTCTCCAACCCCTGCTCCATGCCCTGAATGTCCGGCTCAAGCACAGCCTGATAGACCGACTTCGCCACAACCTCTTTCGGCAGCGGCTGCCCCATCCGGATATTGTCCTGAATGCTGTCGCTAAACAGCACCGGAACCTGGCCGGTATAGGCAGTGCGCGGCGGAGTCATTAGCTCAGCTGGATCTTCCACCAGCTGCCTGTTCCAGCGGATTTCGCCCTTATCCCTCGGCAGCAAGCCCAGCAGGCTGCGCAGCACAGTCGTCTTGCCGCTTCCTACCCGACCCGTAATCACTGTGAAGGAGCCTCGATTAATCAGCAGGTCAACACTTTCTATCCCACGCCCCGTCTCCGGGTGCATGTAACTTAAGCCTTTCACTTCCAGCGTCTGCAACCTGTCTGCTTCAGACCTCGTCACCGCTGGAACTGCCGGGATCTCCTCACCCATGATTGGGAGCGGGTTGGACTCCACCAAATCCTCAGCCGTGCCATGCATCAGGTTAGCCATGCGCTCAACCGATACATCGGTCTGCTTCATGTGGGCCATAAAGAAGCCAAGGTCACGGGTGAAGTGGCTGAATTGATCGAGATACCCAACAAACAACGCAAAGTCACCGACGCTAAAGGTACCGCCACGCATCGACTGACCGACCAACAGCAGCACCAAGCCGGTACCGATGCTGGCGGCATTGGACATCAGAGCTTCCAAGATCAGATTGACCGAACGGTCCTTGAGGACGGTCTGGCGCCGGTTCTCGTTCAGGGCGTGGATATGGGCTGCGACAGCGTCTTCAGCCACCGCTACCTGCACTGCTTGCACGGCGCCGAATACTTCACCCACCACATCCGTCACTTGGCTGGTTGCCGCACGGCTGGCCACCCGGTACTTCTGGATGGCTTCTGAAGCCCTATTGATCAAGGTAGTAATCAGGATTAGCGGCAGCAGCACGAAAAGAGTCAATCTAGGACTAATCATCGCCATAATGACGATAGACGTGATTGAGCGGGTAACGCTGTTGATCACATCGACCATCCAGCTGAGCCCTTCCCGTACCTGGCCAACATCGTCCCGGAACACGCTGATCGCTTCACCCGGAGAAACAGAAATTGCTCTTGCACCCGGGCGCCTGAGGATCCCGTTAAGCAGATTGCGCTGTAGGAAGCCGCCCATCACAAACTCCTGCTTCACGTGGGCTAGGATGCCCGCGTAAATCATGATAACCCGCGAGGTGGACAGCGCCGCAAACAAAGCGACCAGGGTCCAGACATTGTACCCGGCCTGCGCAGAGCCGCTGAGAGTATCAAACAACGCCCTGGTTACCAAGCCGACAGCAATCGGCAGCAAGTAGGCCGCCAACCAAGCCAGTTGGTTTGCCAGATATAGCCCAGGGCGATAGGAAATCATGCGCCAGATTAGTTTCAGAGACTTCATGCCAACACCTCCTTGATGCCAGTCTGCAAGAGCTGGTGGAAGCGTGAGTTAGTATCAATAGCCAAGGTCGCACGGTCACCTTGTTCAAGCACCCTGCCCTTATCAAGGATAACGATCCGGTCAGCCCGGTTAACGGTCTCAAGTCGATGCGCAATGACAACAGCCGTTCTGCCCTTCAGCAGCTTGTCCAAGGCTAGCTCAATCAGCTGCTCGGTGGCCGGGTCGAGGCGCGAAGACGCCTCGTCCAGCACGATCAGCGACGGATCCGCCAGGAAACAGCGGGCTAAGGCCAGAAGCTGCGCCTCTCCTGCGGAAAGGCTACCACCACCCGAGCTAAGCACTGTATCGAGACCCTGCGGCATCGACAGCAGCCACTTGCTCAGACCGAGCTCTTCCAGGACAGCCAGGATACGCTCGTCGCTGACACCTTTACGGAAGAAGGTGAGGTTATCCCGCACCGAAGCATGGAACAACTGTACATCCTGGGTAACCACGCCAACCCTGTGGCGCAGCTGAGCCAGTGTCGCCTCAGTGGCACGCTTGCCGCCAAGCACAACTGTTCCGCTACCAGGGTCGTGAAAGCGGGCAATCAGTCGGCCGATGGTCGTCTTGCCACTACCTGTACGGCCCAGCAGACCCATTACCTGCCCGGGCTGTAGCTCAAAGCTTACCCCGTTTAACACTAGTTCACCATCCTCGTAGGCAAAATGCACATCTTCAAAGGCTAAGCCGAGTGGTCCTGCAGGCAGCTCAGTCCCAGGACCGTCCTGCACCAGTGGGACAGTCTCAAACAGGCTTTCCACCCGGGCAATGCTAGCGGTGGCGCGCTGCAGGTCCTGCAGCTGATTACGAATCTCCTGAATTGGATCACTCAGTAGTTCAGTGTAATGCAGTATCAAGTAAACGGTTCCCAGGGTGATCTTGCCCTGCAGGAACAACCAGGCGCCGAGGCCTAGCGCCAGAGAGTTACCCAGAACAAATACAAAGAAGGCGGAAGAACGCATCAGAGCATGTCTTTTATACGCACTGATCTGCTGTTTTAACCAGTCATGCAGGAACATGTAGAGGCGACGAATCACGTAGGCAGCACCGCCGCTCGCACGAATGTCCTCCGTCCCTGCCAGGTGCTCTCCAATGAAGCCGTAGAACTTGCCTGACGTCTCACGCACTTTCGCCAGATGCGTCACTGCCAGTCTACGGGTGAAGTTCAGCACCAGCAGAGCAACTACCGAGAAAAAGGTAAGGGCCAGCCCAATCCGCCAGTCCTCACGGTAGAGCATGACTAATACGCCTACCAGCAGCAAGAAATTCGACACAATCCCGATAACAAACTGCGAAAAGAAGTTGCTCAACAGATTAACGTCACCGTCGATGCGCTCAATCAACTCGCCTGGAGCATGCTGCTTGTGAAAAGACATATCCAGACGTAAGCAGTGCTTCACCAGGTCGGTGCGCAGCGCATTAGTTGCTGTCCAACCAACGTCCTCTCCTGCATAGCGGCCGAGGCTGTTCACCAGTCGGCCAGATATGACTACTACTAGAAAGATCAAAGCCAAGCGGGTCAGCTCAGCCAGTGGTAGACCTTCCCGTGCACCATCAAGAAACAGGCGCACAATCTGCGGTGTGGCCAGCTGCATGGCTAACGCACCAAGCATCAGCACAGCCAGCAACAGCACCTTACCCGCCTGCGGCCGTAGGTACTTATAGAGCAAATTCCAATATCTGCGCAAAGGTATTTTCAAGACGACCACCTCTTTCTGTCAGCAAGTCTAATCATCTGTCGTCGTCAGTTAATTGCTTAAGCCTTGATTATCACCGGAAAAACCTCCACATATCATTGGTTGGCAGAATCCTCTTCTACTCTTAGGCATTCTAATCCACCAGTTTCTCCGTCTCAAGGCAAAGAACCTGTAGGAAACGACTTATTTGAACAATTGAACGCTGCACATTGAACCGCTTGCCATTAGCCAAGCTAGTAGTAGCTATTTACAGTCTGGAGGTCGTGGATCTATGTACTGGAACGGCTGGCCGCTCGCCAGAGTTTTATTGCTAGTCACTTCGACCATGTTTTTTGTGGTCTTTGCCCAAGTCACACTATTTCACTATCGTCAGAACTTCCGCCATTTCGCCATGTGGTCACCGGTACTGGAGGCTCCCATATTAGGCGCCCTCACCCTGATTTCGGTCTTCTACTTACCCGCATGGTTAGTACCGGTGCTAAACCTGACCCTCGGAGCAGGCGTCTTATCTGGGCTCGCCGGTACCTACTACCATGTGCGCGGGGTAGGCGAACGAGTAGGTGGCTACCATCTGAACAACTTCCTAATCGGCCCACCTGTCGGTTTACCACTCACTCTTTCGGCTGTCAGCGTGTTAGGCTTGCTGGCACTGAATTGGGGGTGATCTAATGGGCGAGAAACTGAATGTGAACACCTGGTACCCGCACTTTGATGTGCTGAGGCAACAGGAGGAGTGGGACCGCCATACCCGCGAGGTAGTGCTCGACCGCATACTGCCAGCCCGCGACTGCAAGTGGCTGCAGGAGCACGAGGTTGAGCTACTAAAGGTACTAGCGGAACAGATTGTGCACGATGGCCGCGAGGAGACCCTGAAGTTCGTGGTGCAGCACTTTGACGCGGAGATGGCCAGCGATATCGGTGAGGCCCAGCGCAAAGAGGGTATACCTAAAGGCAAAGAGCTGGTGCGGAACGGGTTTCGCGACCTGGAAAAGGCCGCTAAAGAGATGCATTATCGTACCATATTGCAGCTTCAGCCTGGCGAACGATCTGGCCTGCTTAAGCAGCTGGAAGCAGGGCAGCTGCAGCTGGAGCATGGTTGGAGCGATAAGCACCAGAAAGCTTTCTTCCAGAAGCTGCTGACCACCGTAGTAGCAGCCTATTACTCGCATCCTACCGTTTGGTCGGAAATCGGCTATGCCGGGCCGGCTTATCCCAGAGGTTACTATCGAACCGAATATGGACTGACTGACCCATGGGAGGCGAAGCGGCGTGACAGTTAAGCATAATCGAGTGAAACACCACAGCGTGCATGCTGATGGCCACCGGCACGACAACATGAGTAAGCGCAAATACTCGCACGAAAATGCTGACGTCTGCATCGTCGGAGCAGGAGCAGCCGGCGGCGTGTTGGCCTATGAGCTGAGCAAGGCAGGCTTGAAAGTGGTTGTGATTGAAGCAGGTCCGTTTTGGGACCCACAGACCGACTTTGCCAGCGATGAACTGACTGCGAAAAGTCTTGGGTGGCAGGATACCCGTATTGTGGCTGGGGAGAATCCCCTAACCCTTGGGCACAACAACTCAGGCCGCGGAGTAGGTGGCGGCACCACCCACTTCACCGGCGTGTTTCTGCGCTTTCATGAGAGCGACTTCAAGGTACGCACTCTGGACGGAGTAGCCAATGACTGGCCGATAGACTATTACGACCTGGAGCCGTATTACGACCGTCTGGAACGGGAGATTGGGGTTTCCGGACCAAAGCACTTCCCCTGGGGCAACTTCCATGGACCCTATCCCCTACCGGAGCGGGAGCCGATCAGCGCCAACGCCGAGATGTTCCGCATCGGCTGCGAGAAGCTTGGTATCCAGAGTAGCGTTACGCCGTTGGCTATCATCTCAGCCCCGTTTGACGGGCGTCCGCCTTGCATAAACCGCGGGTTCTGCAACCAGGGGTGCATGCCAAACTCGAAGTTCAGCACGCTCATCCACCACATCCCTAAAGCGATTGGCCATGGAGCAGAAATCCTAACAGACTGCATGGTCACCCAGGTGGAGACGAACGACCGGGGTGAAGCCACCGGAGTCGTGTTCGTACACGAAGGCACAGAGTACCGGCAGCACGCCCGGATAGTCATCCTCTCGAACTTCGTGATCGAGACGCCCCGCCTGCTGCTTAACTCAAAGAACAAGCACTTCCCAAACGGGTTGGCCAATTCCAGCGGCATGGTGGGCGTAGGCTTCACCACCCATAGCAGTCATGATGTATACGCCCGATTCCCGGAAGAGATCCGCCTCTACAAAGGCACGCCAGTGCTCGCATCTACGCAGGACTTCTATGAGACGGACAAGTCCCGGGACTTCGTGCGCGGCTATACCTTGCACGCCCACGGAGCTAGGCCGCTCGAGATGGCTAACGGCCTAGCCAAAGGCGCGAGTACCTGGGGCAAGAACTTGCGCGAAGCGATGATCAGCTACAACTTCTACGGACGTGTCACATTGGTAGGCGAAGTACTGCCGAGTGAGCAAAACACGATTACTCTAGCAGACGAGAAGGACGAGTACGGCATGCCTCTAGCCAAGGTCGCCTTCAGCTACGGCAAGAATGACCTGAAGCTGATCAACCATGCCGTTGAGACTATGGAGCGCATCCTGATAGCTGCCGGTGGTAAGCCCGAGTTCGTGGTTCCCGATACGGCACATCTGATGGGTGGTTGCCGCATGGGCAAGAACCCCGAGACATCGGTAGTCAACGGGTACTGCCAAAGCCATGATATAGACAACCTGTTCATCTGCAGCGCTGCCTCCTTCGTAACTGGTGGTTGCGGTAACCCAACTGAAACGATCATAGCCCTTGCCATGCGCACCGCCGACTACATCGTTGAACAGTTCCAGAGAAGAACCATCTAGTTTTTACACCGCGCCATCATGGGCATGCTAGCCCTGTACAGACACACACAGGAGGTAATATCATGGACAACCAACGCATCATCGATACTAGAGAATATCCGATTCCGGAACGCCATCAGAAGGTCTTTAACGCCTTCAGCAACCTGCACGACGGTGAGTCCTTCGTCCTGGTGAACGACCTGGATCCAAAGCCCTTATACTACCAACTCGGCGCAGAGAAAGAAGACCGTTTTGTTTGGGAATACCTGCAGAACGGACCTGACGTCTGGAAGGTCCGCATCGGCAAGAAAGATTCATAAAAGAA
>JAWLDB010000095.1:0-10042 GCA_041686915.1 Bacillota bacterium | reverse complement strand
ATCCTTCGCAGCCAGCACAGTGCAAGGCGCCTCTGAATGTTTGAAGAAAAGGGAGTCGTGGCCAACACAAAGGCCGAGTACGACATTGAACTCGGTATCAGCATTGTTCATGATCATGGCTTGGCCGATAGGGTTGCACATACTCTCCTCTTTGCCTGGACTGAACTTGGCTTCCTCTGGAATGCCGATCCGCTCTTTTGAGATCGCGCCGCACTGACAGATGGCAGAAACAACATGCAGGCCTTGCTTTTCATAGTAGCGCGCCACAATGGCGGCTTCGCGGCGCAAACCGGTGCAAAAAGCCAAACCCAGCCGTTGAAACCCGGCTTTATGGGCAAACTCGGCTATCTCCTGCAGCCGGGGCCATTGACAGTAGCCTTCCTTCTCAGTCGCTGCAGCGGCCGAAGTAATCCGACGCACTTCCTCCTTCTCATAGGCGGCAAGAGCGGCCTTCATCCATTGCTCATTATGTACTGGGCAATGGTCGGGCAGCTTGTCCATCTCACGTGATGAACAGGCATAAATGCCGCAAGTGGCGCAATGGTGACTCATTTCATTCACTCTCCTTCCACAATCTGAAGGGGACGGAGCAGTCTTACTCCGTCCCCTGATGTACTGCAGACATAGCATAGGTTCTACATTCTTGTACATAATCCTCTGACATCCAGCAGAAATCAGCCTGAAGTCTGTGGCAACCTAATCGCCCGTACAATTCTATCCTCGCCAATCATATACAACCAGAAGCCATCTGGCGTGAGTAGGACCATGTGTCCAGCAACGGATAGCGGCAGTCGGAAGGAAACTGCCTGGTTCTCAGCAGGCTTTAGCGCCCAGATATGCTCTTCTCCTAACAACAAGGCATGGTTTTCGGCGAAACCAGGGTTGCCTGAAGACGAGTGTTGCATAACCGGCAATGACTGCCTGCACTCGAAAAGGTAGTATTGCCCGGCAATCATGGCTACATAGCGGCTGTTGTTTGAGAATCTCAGTTGCTCAATATCAGTGCCATCGACCTCGTACTCCCATAATGGCTGATTGCTCAAACGGGATAAAAGCATTAAGCGCGAGCTCTCTTGTACTGTTCCATGACGCACGACTGCCACATAAACTCCATCAGGCGATACAACGGCAGATATTCTCCCCGACATCGGCAGCATCCATAAAGGTAGGGCAGCGTCTGGCGCAAAGGCTAACACCCGGTCTGACCAAACGATAATGGTCTGTCCGTTGTCTGCCATAGCCAAACCTGTTGAGCTACCACTGGCCGCCTCAGTCATCCAGCGCAGTTCCAGGGTGGGCCCATGGAAGACGTAAAGCCGTTCGTTGCGCAACAGCGCTATGGTGCCGCCATCTTCAGACATGAAAAGCCTCAGTTGCTCGCTGTTCTCAGAGAAACTGTAGCTCGCCCGCGGTACAGAACTGGTGTTGCTGAACAGGAGTAGCTTATTCTCTGTTGCGACCATCAGCCAACGCCCGTCACCGCTGATGGATAGGGCCTGTAGCGTTTCCTCTCGCGGCTGCCAACGCCAAAGGCGGGTCAGTGTACCTTCCCGATTACCGAGCAGTTCTACACCCCTGGTCGTCGGCACAGCCACTAATGTGCCGTCGTTGGAACAAATCGGGTCCAGGTTAAGCAACTCGCCCTGTAGTCCCACCTCGCTGGTCAAGCAGGGGTCTAAAGGTAGTGGTTTTGGCAGGGGAAAATCTATCTGTTCTACGCCGAAGAAGCCGGTATTCCAGGCATGGAAGAGCAAAGCTAGGCACAGTAACAAGGCAAACAGGATGCGAGTCAGGAAATCACCTTCTTTCTTCAGCGCTCGTACGCCATCTCTATCATCTATATGTTACTCTACAGGGCGTATTGCCTTGCCACTCGCCCTTTTAGCCGCCAGTAGGCAGGAATTAGTATTGGAATTGTAGTATTAGACGGGCTAAAGCTTCTACGAGGGAGGTTTAAGGTATGTCGGAATACTTGAAAGTACAGGAGTTGCGGGACATGAGGCAGCTTACTATCCGAAAGGCAGTCGTCGATGATGCCCCGGGTATGATCAACGTGGTCAGCAAGGTAGCGGCGGAAGGCGTTTACCTGGGAGCCGAGCGGGCCCCATGGAGTGAAAAGCAGCTTCGGGGGATTATTGCAGATATGCAGGGCTATTCCATTATCCTGGTCGCAGAAGTGGATGGAAACATAGTGGGAGACGCCTGGCTCAGGCGAGGTGGCCTCAAGAAAAGCTCTCATACTGCCACTCTGGGTATGAGTTTGCTCCCAGAGTCTCGGGGGTTATCTATAGGGCGTCATTTGTTGCAGACGGGGCTTGAATGGGCGAAGAGCAAGGGTATAGAGAAGGTTTGCCTTAGCGTGTTCAGCAGCAATGAACGAGCCATAAGTTTGTACAAGTCATATGGATTTGTGGAGGAAGGCAGGTTGAAGGCTCAGTATCGCCTGCCAAAAATTGGCGAGGTAGATGAAGTGATGATGGGTCTTTTTCTGACTCAGCACCCGTAATTACCTTAAAGAATAGGGGAGGCATTGCCTCCCCCAAACTCTATTCCTTATCCTGTTTCGACCCAAGTCCCTGCTTAAGATAGGCTATCCGCCTCTCCAACCAGTCAACTTCTTGCTCTAGCACAGATTTGTCTACCGTTATGTCTTGGTCATACGTCCAGCAAAACCCGCGCCGCCCGACTCGCCCTCGAATGGGCCTGTTGCCGGACCGGCCCCAACCCGTGAAGGGCCCAAGGCACATTGGGCCTGTTCCGTCGCCTCTTGGCATGCATCTCACCCCCTCATTTGTATGTTATGGGCATATGCTCAGTTTTATTATATGATTGGTTGTGGGCATATGTCAATAACAATGAACTGTTTGATGATAGTCGCTTGTCCAACCCTTTCCATTCTGCTACAATAAACATGTTAAGAGGGAGTAGCGGGTGCATCCTGCACCGGAGCGGGTCAACATACTGGCGTTCAGCCTGGCCCACCCATCTGCGCGATGTGTGAGACTTTTGACGCATGTTTTTGCATGCGCCAAAAGTCTCATTTGTTTTGTCGCTGCTTCGGCTATACAGTTATGCAGAGGAGGAGAGCTGTCATGGATGCGTTTTGGACGACCTTTGGCCTGGTGTTCTTGATGGAAATGGGGGACAAAAGCCAACTAGTTATCATGGCTCTCGCTACCCGTTACAGGTGGCAACAAGTAGCAATAGGGGTCACGCTGGCGTCTTTGGTTACCCATGGTTTGGCGGTGCTGGTAGGCGGTTTGCTCGGCACTCTGATACCAATGGAGTATGTAAAAACGGTTGCTGCCCTCGCGTTCTTGGGGTTTGCCATCTGGACTTTGCGGGCCGGAGAAGAGGATGAAGATGAGGAAGGCCACAACCGCGGCTTTCTCCGTCGCTGGCCGGCGCTTGCCATCGCCGTAACATTTTTCGTCTCAGAGTTTGGCGACAAGACACAGCTGACAACCGTAGCGGCTGCGGCTAAGAATGGTATGCCCATAGCCACTTGGCTAGGAGCAGCGGGTGGCATGGTGGTAGCAGACGGGGTAGGCATAGCGGTTGGCCAACTATTACAGCGCGTCCCTGCTTGGATAATCAGTTTCGTCAGCGCTTCAGTCTTCTTCGTTTTTGGGTGGACCACGTTAGTTGAGACCTGGTCCTTGCCCCAGTTTGCTGGGCATGCCGGCTCGATATTGCTCCCAGTGTTTGCACTGCTCATGGTTCGTCGACAACGTCGGGTCGCTGTAGATCCGGGTGATGCACGTAACAACTAGCAGATATATACGTGGCAGCTGCTCAGCAAAGCTGCTAAGGGAAATGGCTCAAATGCTGAAACTTTTTGTCATCCTTCTCGTAGCAGACTACGAGTTATTTCTTCCAGAAGGAGGCATCAGCGTTGGAGCAGGCACTTTACACCGATAGGCAGTTCCTTGGTTCTCCCATCATCTGGGCCGTCATCATCTTAGCAGCCGGGCTAGCCTGGTGGGATTTCTATCGATATTTACGGTCTGGCAGTTACACAGGAAGGGTGAGTTTGTTGCAAAGACCGGTCCAAACAGTCTTGGCCGCAGGTATAATCGCTCCACTCTTATTCGTGTCAATAAACTTATCGACTGTCGTGACGGGAGAGAAGGTATTAGTCAGGTTTTTTCCCCTACAGCTGGCGTATCAAGAGATTGCTCTGGGAGAGGTAGTAGCATGCCAGGTCGAAGAATACCAACCACTGGCCTATGGGGGTTGGGGCATTCGCGGCACGGCATCCAGTCGCGTGTATATCCTGAGTGGTAGGGATGGGGTCAGGGTAGTACTCAAGGATGGTAGCACTGTCCTGTTGGGGAGTGCGCATCCTGAACAGCTGGCCGAGGCAATTAATCGCGCTCGAGAGGCCCATCATTCGCCCAGGTAAACATAAGAAAACCCGCCTTTGGGCGGGTTTTGTGCATTAGAGTCCTCGTGCTAGAGCATCTTTTTGGAAAAGATGCTCGATGGCTGCAGTAAGCTGGCACCTGCTTTCCAGAGCAAGCAATACGGCGCCAGCCACTGGATGGTGCTGTAGTATTCTAATCTCAGCCTGGGGAGCAATTCGGTGCACCGACAGGCAGAAGGCATCGCGCATCAACGGGTTACCGGGCTTTTGCCAGATGCTGCCTGCTAATACGAGGGTGAACTGCTGGCCTTCAATCCCTAGCCCCTTGACGATCGCTACTGCCTCTTCTCCCAGTGTCTTACCAGCATGGATCAAGATGTCTTGAACCACTTCGTCCCCGGCATCAGCCAACTGAAACAACTGCGGTATCAGTGAAACAGCCTGCTCCATCAAGCCATCATCATCCTTGGCAGCTTGGCTGTACATCAGCATGGCTAGCTGGTCATAACTATCGAGACCCGTGGCTGCAAGCAGGGTCGGTTCCAGCATACTGCGTTTACCGCTACCATTCGCAGATCGATAGGCTGCATTCAAGCACATGCGTATCAGTTCTGACGCTCCTGCAAAGCACCCGAGTTCATAGGTCATCCCCCGGCCAATCATTCTTGTCCCATCTGCATTGATGCCGGCCGTATTGGCGCCGGTTCCGCACACCGACACCACTCCCGGGAGCGCGTTACTGCCTGCCCGCAGCGCAATCCAGGTGTCGTTAACCAACTCAACGTCAACCGCAGGCAGCAGTTTGGCGATCGGTTCCGTCCAGTTCGCCCAGTCAAGCGGAAAATCCAGCCCGGCCAAGCCCAATACTGCCTTTTCTATTTGACAGGTAGCAGCCCCCGCCTGAGTTAACGCCATGCTGATGGCTCCTTGCAGATTGTCTGCTGCTATGTTTATTCCTACCAGTTGATAGTTTACGGGGCCTGACAAGCCAACCCCCTTAATATCGCCTTCCGCATCGGCCAACAAGGCAATAGTTTTCGTGCCGCCACCGTCAACCCCAAGGTAATATGGTTTCATGATTACGACCTCCTTACCCGGATTAGGTCACCATGGGCGCGTAAGTAGTCATCGACCAGGGCACTTGCCAACTGCCAGTCGCCAACAAGTGGATGCATGCTGAGAGCCAGCACCATATCGCTTGCCATTTCACTTAACGCAGCCTGGATTGTGGCTTGCTCGTAGGCCTTTACGTGTTGCACTAAACCTTGCAGAACTACTGGGGGAGCGGGAACAGAAATGGGCTGCGGACCTATTTTACTAACCAGGCAGTTCGTTTCCAGCACTGCATTCTCCGGGAGCCAAGTCTGCGCTCTCATGTTTTTAACGTTGAGTACCAACTCCGAAGGTGTCTCGGACATCAGTGCTCGTATCAGCTGCACAGCGGCATGTGAATACCAGGCACCACCTCGCTTGCCCAGTTCCGCAGGCGTATCCTGCAGTTCAACATCCTGGTACCGCTTGAGTAGCTCATCCTCAATACGCGCCACCTGATCAGCCCGGGTACCTTTGCCACTTGCCATATCAGCGCGTTGTCCTGCTAACATCTGCTTATGGAAGAAGTAATACAGCAGGTAAGGTGAAGGCACTACTCCTAGCTCCGATACCCACGGCCGATCCGGCTTTGGTCCGGGAAGCTCCGCCAGCAACCATTGCTCGGTAGCAGGATGGCTGACCACCTCTGCCAAGCAGTCCTTACCCCCGATCTCTATCCCGGTGACGAGCGACAGGTGGTTGAGTCCTGTCATCTGTAGCCGTATTTGTCCAGCTGATACTTGCAGCCCTTGGGCCACTGCCTGCTGCAGAGTGAGAGGGACATTGCACAGCCCAATCACCCGCTTAATGCCTTGCGACTGCAGTGCTTCGGTAATGATGCCAGAGGGGTTGGTGAAATTAATGAGCCAGGCTTCCGGGCAGAGCTCTTTCGCCAGTTTGGCATAATCCAGTGCGACCGGAATAGTGCGCAGTGCTTTGGCAAAACCGGCGGGCCCAGTTGTCTCCTGACCTACAACCCCATGCAACAGCGCAATATGTTCATCCTTTGCCCTCGCCGCCATACCACCTACCCGGAACTGCATTACAACGAAATCTGCGCCTGCCAGAGCCAGATGGGGGTCAGTAGTAGAGACTACTGTTACATTTAGTCCTTTGGCGCTTAGCATCCGCTCGGCTAAACTTTGCACAATGTCCTGCCGTGCTTTTCCCGCCGCAATATCAAGCAGGACGATCTCCCGTAATGGATGTGCTGCGTGTAGTTCCATCAGTCCCTTGATCAACTCCGGCGAATAGCTGCTTCCGCCACCGATTACAGTTAGTTTGAGTCTTTGCATCTACATCTCCCAGGCGTCCACAAATACGTGGAGATGCTCCGGTGTTAGCACCTTAAAGGCTTCAGCCAGATTGCAGCCAGCTTGCGCACCATACTGCTTGGCCTTGGCCGTAATCAGCGGAGCAAACTGTTGCCAAACAGGCTCAGGGAACTGAGAGGCATGGGCCAAAATCGCCTGAACCTTCTGATCCCATACGGCAGAGACATCTACGAAAGTATTCGGTTTGGCGGAGAAGTAAAAAGCAATGATAGGAACGCGCCATGAGCTAACCTGTCCCTGCAGCTGTTCGGGGTGATACCCTGGCATGGCTGAAAACATGCAGGCAGAGCTGGCAGCCAGTCCGGCCGCCCGGTGGTCCGGATGCGCTTCGTACGGCAGCCAGGGGTCAACGGTAAGTACTGCATCCGGGCGCACCTGTCGGATGACCTGCATGATCTCGCGCTGCAGATTGCTAACCTCAGATAAGCCACCATCCGGATGGTTGAGCCAGAGCAGGTCTTCAACTCCCAACAGGTCGGCTGACTGCGCCTGCTCGCGTTGCCTGATGCCGGTCAGCTGATTCGGCTTGACGGCGGGATCGTAGGTCCCCAGGCAGCCGTCGCTTAAGGTAAGGTAGGTCACTTGCGCTCCCATTTCAACCAGCCTGGCGATGGTGCCTCCGGCAGCCAGATCTGCATCGTCAGGATGAGGTTGCACGCAGAGGATCTTGCGCGCCTTGAGTAACTCCGGTATCGGTATCACGGTCTCCACCTCCCAAAATCTCTCTGAAAACTGCAGGTCATACTCACGCTTATGTGGAACTAGTATTGAACATAAAGTCAGATAATTCCTGCTAGTTGTATTTGGAAAGCCACTGCATCTGAGTATAGGGGGGTCTCCTGTGAAGCGTAGCGATGAACTTTTCTATAGCTTGGGGTCCTTTGGTTCTTCTCTAGCAGTGCAGACTGTCTCTACCTTCGCTATCTTCTACTATGTCGACGTACTGAAGGTGCCAGCTGGCATGATTAGCCTTGCGATGCTATTTTACGGGCTGTGGAACGCGGTTAATGATCCGTTGGCCGGGCAGATTTCCGATCGGACCAGGAGCAGGTGGGGCAGGCGCATACCTTATATCCGTTTTCTGTCCCTGCCCTTGGCCATAGCCTTTGCACTGCTCTGGATGCCTCCAGCTTCGGCCGGAAGTAGCGCTCTATTTTGCTACTATTTGCTGTTCATCTTTCTTTTCGATGGGCTTTATACCTTTGTCATCCTGAACTGGACTGCCCTTTTCCCCGAGATGTATCAAAGCCTGGAGCAACGTACGCGTGTCTCTGCCTGGCGGCAGGTATTTGGCATTGTCGGAATGATATTGGGCGTGGCGGCTCCACCCCTGATCTATAGCACGATCGGTTGGTCCAGCATGGGTATTCTGTTCGCAGGTCTAATTGTAGCAAGTCTCTACCTTTCGCTACTTGGTAGCCAGGAACGGCCAGAACTTGCTGCCCAGCAGGGGCTGCCCCTTGGCCCAGCTCTCAAGCATACATTTGCTAACCGCTCTTTCCTGAGTTTTGCGGGAGCCAACATGCTGGTACAGTTCACTTTTGTGCTGCTGATGGCAGTCATCCCGTTCTACGCCAAATATGTGCTCTCTGAGAACGAGCTAGCCACTTCCCTGATGCTTGGCGCAATCTTCATAGTGGCTATTCCGCTGGTGCCAGTATGGAGCCGCCTGACGGTCAAGTTGGGTGCAAAACGCAGCATGCAGATAAGTGTGCTTGGTTTTGGCTTGGGTCTGCTGCTTTACCTGGTAATCAACAACCTGATTGGTGGTATCGTTACCTCGGTTGTGTTGGGCGCCTTTCTGGCAGGTATCCTGGTAGTGCTGGACGTTTGTCTGGCAGACATTGTAGATGAGGATGAGTTGCGTACCGGTAACAGGCGAGAGGGAATGTACTTTGGGGTAAACGGTATGATGATTCGGCTGGGCATTTCTCTACAAGCAATTACGATGGGCCTGGTATTCAGCTGGTCGGGATATGACGCCAACCTGGCTGCTCAGCCTGCAAGCGCGCTCATGGGGTTGCGTTTGTTGTCAGGGCTAATTCCCGCAGTAGGCATCGGTCTGGCACTGCTCTCACTGCACTACTACCCGCTGTTTGGGGATCGGCTAGCGGATGTGAAGCGGATGGTGGAAGAGAGATATCAAGAAAGGATCCTAAAGTGACGATTAATATCTGCACACAAAGGCCCTGGGAAGCTTAATTCCCAGGGCCTTGAAATTTAGTTGGACAGTACCTTGCCGCGCCGCTCAACGTCCTGCATATGCTGGTTGATCACGGTGGGGTACTCACGGACCATCTGCCTGTTCTCGTACAACAGCTGCACATATAGTTCACCTAGTGCTGGTTGCATGGAAGTAAGGGCCTGATGTGAGTGCACTCCTAGATGAACGGCTGCCTCACACTCAGGAGAGCAGGGGAAGAAATTCTTCACAAAATACGCCCAGGGCTTGCTCCCGGTTTGAACTGAACTCTTGTTCTCAAGTTCCATTGCAGCCCGGGTCTCAACATTGATGTTTTCAGTCCTGTTCTGTAAGTACGCCTGCACGCAGCAGCTAGGGTAACCGAGTAGCTTACCCAGGCGCGCCAGATAGGACGGTGACTGCTCCTCGGGATATACCAGGATGGAGAGTGGGGTATGCTTGCCGGCTTTCTTCCAGGTTTCTTCTTTGATACGCTGCCGCTCAGCCATCAGATCGTTCAACTCTTCGCCTACTGACGGGCTTTTGTAAATATATAGCTCACGAATGCTAGGGCGCACTTCCCAGGTGAAGGTATGCAATCCAAAGTCTTTAGCCCAGTTGATATGGGCCTTATAAGTCGGAGACTGTTCAACTATTGCGGAGTAGGCCCCTCTGATCAGCTGCTGCTTGAGGGTCAGTGGGCGTTTGCCCAGGTTCTTGAGCTGAAAGGCCGTCCTCTGCATAAAGGTACCCGTTTGACCAGCTTGCAACGCATTGCGATAACGGTCATCGATGAGCCTTCCCAGTATGTCTCCTTTGGGAAGTTCGCCTGGCAAGGTCACCAAGCTAACCGGCTTCACTCCCAAGGCAACCATGAGAAAAGCCTCGACCCGGGTGCGGGGGAGTATTAGTTCGTCGGTCAGAAAGCGGTCCAGTAACTCCGCTGTTTTAGCCATAGACGTATATCTGAACCTCCTCTGAACATGTGCGGTGACAAATCAATAAACATGAGCTCCTGCAAACCAGAAGCTAGACTGCATAAAGAACTACTTCGCAAGTACTATGGCA
>JAWLDB010000094.1:0-10184 GCA_041686915.1 Bacillota bacterium | reverse complement strand
GTCTAGTAAATATATAAATGAATTAGAACAAGACTCTATAAAAACTGGTAATGAATTACAGACTACTTTAAATAAACAAATACAAGAGAATAAAAAAAGGCAAATCGGTACAGAAAACAATAGCTGACGATCTACGCCATCTACGAAGCTTGGGTGAGACGTCCTTCCCCCTTGTAGCCAAAGACGACATAGATGAGTATGAAGCCCTGGGCGTCATCAATGCTGCGTTCAAGACCTATTACGACCGGAAGCGAGAAACAGGCCATAATAACGCAATTAACGTTCTAAACACTACTGGTAAGAACGCACTCAGGGACTTTTCTAGCCTATATTTGACGAGTTTGCCCATCTTAGGACCGGACTACTATAGAACCATCGCGCTATCACTATTTCCAGATCTCCCGTTATACCTTCGGAAAGAAGCGGGGCATGAGCAGAGTGCTGAGTTGACAAGCGGTTGGTTCCTAGATGAGAGGCTGGAAAGAGTGTATCGCGAATGCCTATTAACTGAGCTGATTCAGATCATTCATAGAACAAGGATTAGGTACATAAGAGACATAACCAAAGTAAAGATATGCATTGCCACTACACAGAGTGATCTTATAAAGGAGTTGTGCAAGTGGGTCAGGATACCAGAATATCAGTTTGAAGTCGAAAATCTGAGCATACCAACCGCATACGGCTTCCAGACGAAAGTGGAGAACATGTGCGACGGATTCCTTGCTTACGCTGAACGCTCTAACAGAAGCATAATTAACGACCTTCCGGTGTTTATTGGATCAGTTGATAAAACGCTTGGGACAAAGCATAGACCTTTTCTCCAATACCATCTCAGAAACAGAAGCAGGCGCGAGCATATCATCAAAAGCTTGGAAGAGAGAGGGCTTCGCCTTACTGGCGAAGGGACAGGGCTGTCGCTTGACTGGTGCCAAAGCGATGCTAAGCGTACAGGGAGTTGAGCAACGCGCTACATGTGGTGAAGGAAACTAGATAACGTTACATGCTAGCGCGCACCCGGGTTGCAGAGACTCGTTGTGATCCTACTTGCTTGTTTGCTGTGACCAGTTTATAATAAAAGGGTACTAAATCATCAAGAAAGTGGTCACAGGTTCTGCAAGGTGTGGAGATTGCCAGGAAACCACAACTAAATCGGGCGCATAGCTCAGTCGGGATGAGCGCTTGCTTCACACGCAAGAGGTCACAGGTTCGAGCCCTGTTGCGCCCACCATATCGCATTATGAAGCCAGAAGTCACAAGACTTCTGGCTTTTCTGGTTTCTATGGCCACGCCGCCAAGACTGAGTCTGCAGCTACTGCTGGGGTGCTGGAAGGAATGCAGCTTCAGACGGCCACATATTCAGGCGAAGTGGCTAAAGCAAAACAGGAGGCAGTCCCCCTGTTTCGCTTTGGTCGCTTTTACTTCGGAGCTACCTCTAGGATATAGGCGTACACGGTCTGCCACGGACGCTTCGACCGATAGGTTTTGATCCTATCTCTAAGTACGTCAATCACGGAAAGACCTGCTGCTTCAATGAACCGCTCCAACCGTGCAATTGCCTTATGGCCAGAGTTATCGGCATAACCCACAATTACTCGGCCACCTGGGAGCAAATGCCTTGGGCAGTCCTGCAGAAACCGTTGGATGGTCGACTGTGAGCGGTCATTCAGCGCGAGTTCGGCTCGATTGTGAGCTGGAGCTGCTACCCAGGGGGCGTTAAAGATGATCAGGTCAAACTGTTGTCCCCAAAGAGGGTCAAACAGGTCGCCACCTACGCTGGTCTCAATAGCGCAGCTCGGTATTTGTCCTTGGGCGTGCAGGCGCTGCACGTTCAGCCTAGTCAGGGCCAAGGCCTCCGGCAGGATGTCGGAGGCAGTTATGGTAGCTTGTTTTTCAGCCAAGCGCATTGCTGTCGCTATGGTTAAGACACCCGTTCCACACCCCATGTCCAGCACTCGGATCTTCATAGGTATTTGGGTGGCCACCAAGTCTATGGCGCTGCGCATCAGCTCGATGGTTTCACCCGAGCGGGGAGTGAGAACATCAGGATGTGTCAATAGATCGACGCCCAGCGATGGCACATGGTAAACAGGCTCATCGTTCGCTGTCAAACGGCTGGCTTCGTCTACAGGTATCAGTACCGGGAGAGGTGGGAACTCGCTTTCACCAAGCAAGCCTGCCAGTTCTTCAGGAAGCAGCTTTACCTTAGTGAGATTGTCAATGGTAGTGAGCATCCGCTGTGACAGCTGACGCATTGCCTGCTTGCGGGCTCGTGCATCGTTCACCCGCGGAATCAGGTCATGAGCTCTGCTTGCTATCTGCTCGGCTAAACGACTGACCTCCGGCCAATCTCCATGCAGCACGATACTGCCGCCGTTACGCAGGAACCGCCGGGTCTGGTTCAGCGCATCTTTGTCGGGTGTAAACAGACGTATAGGTCCCGTTGGCATTCCACTAGCGTATTTGCTGGGCAGACAGGCAGGTCCCAGTTGGCTTACTTGAACAATAATCGACATGTTTATCCTCCTCGTCTGATTGTTAACTGGTGACAGACACCATCGTTAACACCAGGGAGGAGGTCGTGCTTCTTGAACAGAAACACAGATAGCCGTCAGGACACGGTCCTCACGGCGAGCAATCGTTATTTGGTTAGAGCATAGGGATCAACGTCAGTTAGGGCTATTCATCGGCCATACACTTTCTAGGAGCCCCCGTCCTAGCTGTTAACTGGCGGATGTGAGCTCAGGAATATTCTAGCATGTTTACGCTGCCCAGGGAACAGGCTGGGTTAGTTCTTAAGAAAGCGAAGAACCCCTCGGCGAGGGGTTCTCGTGCACTATTTGTTGATTGCTTATGCGCACCGTGGCAGCGCTACTGTCGCCTTGAACAAGTCTCCATCAATCTCAACCCTGAACTCGCCGCCCTGCAGCTCCGTCAGGCTCTTGGCGATGGCCAAGCCTAATCCTGAACCTTCACTATGGCGCGACTCGTCGCCGCGCTTGAAGCGCTCCATCAGCTCTGCTGGATCAATATTCAGTGCGCAGGCAGAGATGTTCTTAAATGTCAGGCACACTTGATTGTGTCTTTCTTCGACTTCAACGTACACTCTCGACCCTGCAAGCGCGTACTTGAAGACGTTGGACAAGAGGTTCTGCACCACCCGCCATAGCAACCGGCCGTCGGCTAGTACATAGATTCGCTCGCTCGGCATCTTCACCCGAAAATCAAGGCCGGAAGCCTCTATCTTATCAGCTAGCTCACCAAGCCCCTGGCTGAGCAGTGAGCCTGCATCCAGCTTTTCCAGTTCTACTGACAGGCTGCCGCTGGCTGCTTTGGCGGCTTCGAACAGATCTTCTGTCAGCGACTTGAGTCGCTGAGACTTATTATCCAGCACATCCAGGTATTTGGGCGCGTTCTCAGAACAGAGGCCCTCATTCTTAAGCAGATCGACATAAGTGATGAGGGATGTCAGTGGAGTTCTTAGGTCATGCGAAACGTTGGTAATCAGCTCAGCCTTCATACGTTCGGACTTGACCTCGTTTTCCACCGCTGCTTTGAGACCGGAAGCGATGTTATTAACTCCTTGCGCTATAGTTGCGAGGATACTAGTACCAGGTACTGAGACTCGGTGCGCCAGGTCGCCTTCTTTGATGCGCTCGACGCCGACCGAAATAGCCTGCAGCCAAGATACCTGCTTTAGAACGGAGAACATTGCTAGGGCATTGATGGCCATAAATAGTACGACACCTAAGAGTGCCACCACACCACTTCCAGAAGCAACCACCATCAGGACAGTGATTGCTGTCAAGACAGCATACGCGGCCTGCAGCACTGCTATACGTAGACCGGCAGGTCCAGTGCTAAGCAATTGCTGCGCTTTAGTGCTCACAAATCTCCAGGTACCAGCGAGGACTGCAAAACCCAGCGTGTGGGTCAGCAGTTCTCCGCGCTTGATTCGTTTTGATACCACGCTGCCAGCGAATAGCAGCAACAACGTAGCGGCTACAACCAGTAAGCCACCGACGTAATACAGCACTTGGCTCCCAGAGTCAATGGCATTCCTCAATGCCTCTGCTAAAGCTACTCCGCACAGAAAGATGCCCATGCCAGTTATCAGTAGAGTGAACTCCAAATATGGCCGGTCAAATAGGGTTAGGTGTACTCCTGGTGCATCTTGACGATTGCCGGCGGCATAAAGCACATATCCAAAGCCAAGCAGAACGATAATCAGCCCACCAAGAGTCTGATAAACCCCTAACGTACCTTGCTGCCTGTTAGCGGCAAACTCCTCGGATAGCTGCGCAAATCTGGCATGCGAAATGCCCACATGGATGGCGCCGCCGTCGGCCAGCTTACCATTTAAGGAAGCGGGGAGGCTTGTAAAGAACCCCCCAACATTAGAGTTGTCGCCCACATTGGAGATTGCGAGTCCATTCTTCAGGTCAGCGTAGTAGAAGTAGGAGCCTGGCTCGTTCAGGCGGCTCATAATCATCCTATAGTGTGACAGGTGCTGAGAGATGACGGAAGCTTGATAATCCGCAATTTCCTGCGCGTGTCTTTCCCGCTCCTGTTGCAGCATATCGTCTCGTTCTGCGATTAGGCGTTCCATTTCCGCCGTGTTTAGAGCGGTACTGATCCAAATTGCGTAGCGCTCGTTGATTTGCATGATAGCTGAACTGAGGGCTTGATTGCGGTTAGTGGTATACGATGCGACCTCATCTAGACTACTGCCGCCTGAGCGAATATGCTCCTCATTCCGGTAGACGGAAATCTGCTGAACCCAGTTGTGCAGATTCGATAGAACCTCATGTCTAGCGGCACTTTCTTCATAGGAAGCCCTATCGCCGGCATGTCGGAAGTTGGGCAGCTCAAGCAATCCGTGGGCAGCTGTCAAGGCGCCTGCGAGGGTAAGGATGATGGCCAGCAGCTTCATCCACGGTGAATATCTAATATTTCTCGACTTTGTAACCAATGCCCCACACCACCTTTAGATACTTTGGGTCCTTCGGGTTAAGCTCGATTTTCTCCCGGATGCGGCGAATGTGCACTGCAACCGTATTGGCGGGGTTATAGGCTGGTTCGTTCCATACCCGCTCGTATATTTGGTCAATCGAAAACACCCGGCCTGCGTTCTCGCATAGCAGTAGCAGGATGCCGTACTCGACAGGTGTCAGCTTGACCACTTCACCATCAACGGTGACTTCCTTGCGTTCATCGTCCACGACCAGCCCACCACTCTGGTAAACCCCGATGCGCATCACATGGCTGCCCAAAGCGGTATAACGCCGTAGCTGAGACTTGACCCGGGCCATCAACTCCAGCGGGTTGAACGGCTTGGTTATATAGTCATCGGCACCCATATTCAGCCCGATAATCTTGTCGGTGTCTTCTGATTTGGCCGATAACATGATCACTGGGATGTTGCTGTTTTCACGGATTTTCACGGTAGCGCGGATGCCGTCCAGTACCGGCATCATGATGTCCATGATTATCAGGTGTAGCTCTTCCCGTGCAGCGATTTTAAGGGCCTCCTCCCCGGTAAAGGCCTGAAAGACCCGATAGCCCTCATTGCGCAAGTAGATCTCTATCGCTTCCACGATCTCTCTCTCGTCATCGCAGACTAAGATATTCATCAGCATAACCTCGCAATAGTGTCTTTCGTTTCCATCATCTTACCACACCACCTTCACTCATCTCATCTTCATGATAGCCAGCAAATCTTTCAAAACCTGGTTTGCGTTTCTTAACAGTGTCTTAAATCGAAACCGAACGTGCTTGTATAGAGAGGCCTTAAAGAGCTCGTAGTTTGAAAATTTCCATCAGGTGATAGGCAAGTTGGGTCCAAGGCAGGGGAATCGACATTTGTGTGGAAATTATGTCTAACTATGAAGATAATCTTATAGCAGAGGGTGGTTACAGCATGAACTGGTTCAATCGACGCAAGCAAGGAGAGGCGGTAGTTCAGGCAGATGAGCAGGAAAAGGTTCCTATATCCGCTGCGGCAGTAGACAACAGCCAGCAGCATCTGGTTAACCGCTCTAGGCTGCTAGGTTTAGCCGTCAGCAAAGTAGCTGAGGGCAGTGCTAAGGTACAGGCATCCACAGAACAGCTGCTTTCGGTGATGGATACTATCAATCAGCAGATGGTCAGCCAGCGGGAAGCCGTCAAGCAGGCAGCCGCAATTATCGCTGAGTTAGGCGCTTTCAGCGAGGAGGTCACAGCCTCGATCAGTGAGGTTGGGCGCAGTAGCGATCAGACTGCTGCTGCACTTGAGCAGGGCAAGGTAGCTGTGAAGCGCTCTGTTGACTACATTAGCCAAATTCAGCACACAGTGGTGGAGAACTCCGATGCCGTACGCAATCTGGTCGACCAGACGATGGCGATTGAGAAGTTCGTAGCTACCATCAAGAATATCGCCAATCAGACCAACCTGCTGGCCTTGAACGCCGCCATCGAGGCAGCGCGGGCTGGCGTGGAAGGGCGGGGCTTCGCCGTCGTGGCGAACGAGGTGAAAAAACTGGCCGAGACAAGCGGCCAATCAGCTGTGGAGATTAGCCGCGTACTAGGTACAATCAAGGCAGATGCCACTCGCACCATTCAGACTCTGGAACAGAGCGTTACGGCGGTAAATGAAGGCTGCCAGTTGATCATTTCGGCCGGCCAGTCACTGGATGACATCATGACTGCCGTTGCTGAAACCAACGCTTTGGTAGACGAAATTGGCTCTGCTGTAGGACAACAGGCGAGCAACAATGAGCAACTGCTCAGCGTGACAGACAACATGAAACATGTTCTGGAGAACGCTGCTTTCTACATAGAGACAGCTTCCTTCGATACCGAACAGCAGCAGGCTGCCGTTCAGTCCTTGACGAAGGTTATCGAAGATCTGCGCAATATTGAGCAAACGGTACAGCAGTCGGTTGGCAGTATTACGACGGCAGCTAGCCAGACTCAGGTTTACTACTCAGGCTTGCCGCAGGACCCGGTTACGCTGGATCCGGCCTATTCGAGCGATTCCAACTCTAATAACGTCATCGCCGAGATCTTCTCCGGTCTACTGCGGTTGGACCTTGATGGCAAGCCTGCTCCTGACATTGCAGCAACCTGGCACCTGGACGATGACGGACGCACATACACTTTCGTGCTGCGGCCTGATGCGTACTTCCATAATGGACGCAAGGTAGAAGCTGATGACGTCAAGTATAGCCTGGAACGCCTGATTGACCCGGCTGCACGTTCCCCACATGCTGGTCTGATGCAGACCGTGTTGGGCGCAGATGAGTTTGCCACAGGGAAAGCTCGTGATGTTAAGGGCATACGTGTGTTGGGGAAGAACAAGTTGGCTGTGACCCTTTCCACTCCTAACCTGATGTTCCTGTACAATGTTGCTAACCAGGCTGCTGGTATTGTGCCGCGGGAAGTGGTGCAGCAGCTAGGTAGCGAATTTGCTCGCCGACCCGTAGGGGCTGGCCCTTTTAGCTTCAGACAATGGAGCCCTGGGGAAAGTGTAACCCTCGAGGCCAATCCGCGCTTTCATCAGGGCAGGCCTTACCTCGATCAGGTGGTTTTCCGCATTTATAAGGGCGCTGATGCAGTTGCCACTGGGTTTATTGCGGGTGAGGGTGGCCACTTGCGCATGGATGGGATAGCATACGAGCGCATTGCGGATCATCCCGTCTACGGCAAGCTGGCGCAGCAACTGCAGCCTGTGGATAATCAATATTGCGGGTTAAGCTGCACCAAGCCTCCGTTCAACAACAAGCTGGTGAGGCAAGCGGCAAACTACGCAGTTGATAGAGAAAGGTATCTACGTGATGTCCTGAAGGGGCATGCGGTGCTCAGCCGGGGTGCGCTGCCGCCGTCTTTCCTTAGCGAGAAGCATCGCGGATACGAGCATAATCTGAATAAGGCCAAGGCTTTGATGAAGCAGGCTGGCTACGAGCATGGCTATCCGGGAGAAGCAATCCTGCACGTTCGGGCTAACAACCAGGAACAGGCAGCGAGGGCGGAGTTCATGGCCGCAGCCATGGCGCAGATAGGAATCAAGGTGCGCATCGTGACGCTCCCCTGGAGTGAGTTGCTCAAGAACTCCAGCATGGAGAGGTGTAATATGTACTTGATGGCGTCGACCGGTGGGCATGCTGAAGGCCGGCGCTACCTGGAGCAGTGGTTCCATAGCCGCGGCATCGGGCGCAACAACTTCATGGGTTATAACAGTCCGGAGTTCGACAGACTGATTGATGAAGCCGAGGTAACCGCAAACCCCGAGCAACGTCGCCAGCTGTATCTGCGGGCTAACGATATCATCGTAGAGGATGCGCCGTGGTTGTTCCTGTATCACCCCATTTACTACATGGTGCGTCAGCCGAACGTAATGGGCCTCAGGCCTTCCTCCGGCGGAACAGTGCAGATTCACAACTTGTGGTTGGATAACGAAACAACGGTAGTCTAGCTTGAACAGCAGGAAGCGTCCCAGTTCGACTTGGGGCGCTTTTGCTTCTGCTTGGAACTATACCGTGACCTAACTGGCCGTCCATGGTAGAATTTTGCTAGGGGGTGGAAACAATGACCAAGCTAGACCTGAAGAAACAACTGAAGCATCTGTATAGTCCTTCGGCTAAACAGGCTGAGCTGATCGAGGTACCGGCGATGAATTACCTGGCTATTGATGGAGAAGGCAATCCCAATACCTCGCAGCAGTTTCAGGATGCAGTGCAGGCTTTATATGGTATTTCCTATACAGTTAAGTTCGCCATTAAGAAGCGCCCCGACGGAGTGGATTACGGTGTTATGCCCCTGGAAGGGCTATGGTGGACCGAAAACATGGCCCAGTTCAGCGTCCAGGACAAGCAGTCATGGTTGTGGCGCCTGCTGATCATGCAGCCGGATTTTGTGACTGAAGCGGATGTAAACGATGCGATACTGCATCTAAAGCGCAAAGGCAAAGGTTCTCCAGCCCTTGAGCAAGTGTGCCTTGTGAGCTTTAAGGAAGGCCTATCAGCACAGATCATGCATATTGGTCCCTATGAGGCGGAAGAGCCGACGGTCAAGCAATTGCATGCCTATATAGCAGAACAGGGATACCAATTGTCGGGCAAGCATCACGAAATCTATCTGGGTGACCCTCAGCGCTCTGCGCCGGACAAGCTAAAAACCATTATCCGTCAACCCGTCAGCCTATGAGTCGAGGGGACGGACTTTTGGCACAAGGGAGTTTGCAGAGATTGCAAATGCTTGCAAGCTCCACGCGATGCGTATTGCTCTCGGGCTCTGTCCGAGCTAATTCATGCAAGTTTAGAACCCGCCTTGCGGCGGGTTCATTGGGCACTATGCGTACTTTTCCTCGAGCAGTAGATCGCCTACGAAGATTTCGGGCATCCCTGTATAGAAGTTGTTGGCATCTTCTCTCAGCTCTTCGAGATCGGGGTGTGCCATGCAAGTTTGAAATGCTTCCAACGACTCAAAATACAGGCTGGTGATGATCACGTATGGCGGTTTGGAACCGTCCGCTCCAGCAATCAGCCTCCTCGTTTCAGCGCGCAGCACCCCTAGTGGCGTCATTAGCTCTACGGAACGGGGCACGTGGTGGCTAAGGTAATACTCTACATCAACGCCCTCACGATAGCAGATCGTCACAACAACCATTTTCATCATTCCTTCCTCAAGTCTGTGGTTCAAACCAGACATATGATGGCATTTCGCCAGCTATTCACCATGCCCTCCTTAAGATTTCATTAAATCGATAGTTCAGAGGACACCTTCCTCGTTACAACAGTTGTAGGCTGAAGGAGTGTTAACATGTTACCCAGACCTCAAACTCTACAGGAGTGGGGCAAGATCTTCACCGACGTATCGATCTGGACCCCAGTAGTGCAAAGCATTTGCGCCCGTGAGGGTATCGTTTGTACAACAATAAACGCAGGTTTCCCGGGCAGCAATGCCGTTTTTCAGGTTGATGACCGGTACGTAGTGAAGATCTTTGCACCGATGTTTGAAAAAGACTATGATAGGGAGCTTGCCGCCTACAGGTTCGTTGGAAGCGCACAATTGGTCATGCCCGCTCTCGTTGCCAGTGGAAGATACGATGAAGGCAACTCTTGGCCCTACCTGATCAGCACGTTTTGCCCAGGAGAAGCGATACGCGAGGTGCGAAACCAAGTTAGTGAAAGAAACTTAACCGAAATTGC
>JAWLDB010000093.1:0-10344 GCA_041686915.1 Bacillota bacterium | reverse complement strand
ACAGGTGGCGAGGCCATACCGATCGGCAAGGTGCGGGGACGCAAACGTAGCATACAGGTACTTTTGGATAAACTGCAAGATCGGGTTGGGTCAGACCCAGTGAGATTAGCAGTTGGGCATACTGATGCACCAGAATTGGCCGTAGAGCTGGCCGATCTGGCCAGGCAGCGGGTACAGTGCGCAGCAGTCGAAGTGTTTGAGATTGGCAGCACTGTAGCAGCCCACCTTGGCCCCGGTGCCGTAGGGTTTGCCTGGCTGAAAGAAAGATAGAAACAAGGGGGGCGCCGTTGGGCGCCCCTCCTTACCGTTATACCCTAATTGCTTTCCATTTGCCACTCTTAAAACGCAGACTGATGAAGATGGAACGGCCAAGTTGGTCCAGCGCCATTGCTAACCAGGCGCCCAGCAGACTAAGGCCGAAGACATTGATGAACAGCCAGGAGAGGGCTACCCGGCCTCCCCAAATACCCATTGCTGTCGAGTAAAGTGGCCAACGAGTATCGCCTGCACCTCGTAGCGCCCCTGCCAGGATGAACTGTGTGGATTGTGCTGGCTGGAGAAAGGCGTAAACCCTCAAGACCAGGGCAGTGCGGGCTATAACCTCAAGGTCATCAGTATACATTCCCGCGATTTGCCTCCCGAACAGGAAGAAGATAAGAGCCATGAAGCCTCCTACGTACATACCCAGGCGTCTAGCTTCTGCTCCGCATTTTGCAGCCAGGTCAGGATCCTTGGCCCCAAGGCTCTGGCCGACCAAGGTCGTGGCGGCGATGCCGAAGGCTTGTCCGGGCATGAATGAAAGTGAGAGGATGTTTAAGCCTATCTGGTGCGAAGCAAATACCGCTGTGCCTAAGCCCGAGACTACCCGGGCGAAGGTTACCTGCCCTCCGCGCAGGATAAACTGCTCCATAGCAGAGTTTAGTCCTATCTTAAAGATACGGCGAATGATTGGCAGGTTAGGACGAAAGTCGTCACGCAGGCTAAGCTTAATGCGAGATTTCCCGCTAAACAGAATATAAACAAACAAAATCGCTGCTACACCCCTGGCCAGGGTAGTTGCCAATCCGGCCCCGGTGACTTCCAGCCGGGGAAGGCCAAAATGACCGTATATCAGGGCGTAGTTGCCGACCACGTTTAGTATATTGATGAACATATTTATCCGCATGGGTGTACGGGTGTCACCCGAGCCCCTGAGGATGGCAGTGATGCCCATGGAAATCGTGTTGAAGAGCAATCCGGCCGCCACAACCCGGAAGTAGGGGATACCAACTCTCATTACCTCAGCATCTGCACGCATGAACCTTAGGACGTAAGGCGCGGCGAAAACTCCTAGCAGGCTAACCAGAATAGCCAGAACAAATGTGATGACTAACGATTGCCGGGCAGTGGACGTAGCCTCACTTAGATTGTTGGCACCGGTGAAGCGCGCCACCAAAGCCGTAGTTCCTACGTTGAGAGCCATGAAGATTGCGAGGGCAAAAAACATCGGCTGGTTGGTGAGCCCCACCGAGGCTACAGCCTGCGGGCCTAAACGGCCAACCATCATCATGTCAGCCATCGAAACGAAGCTGATCAATAGCATCTCCGCCAATGCCGGACCTGCCAGGTGCAAAACTTTTGCCGTTATGTCCTTCTCTGGTTTGGCCATGGAAGCCAACTTGGGCAGTGGAAGTGCCATATTACCAACCCCTTATAGTTCGCTTATAGAAATAGCAACATGCGGTAATAGTAGCACGCATCAGTCAATTCAGTCAATGGCAGCCATGCCCAGGTCAAGCCCTGTTAGCCCCGCTGCAGTGAGTAATACGCGTGCGCATCAGCTCTAGTGAGTTGCTTGGCAATTTAGGCGTAAGGCGGTCAAAAGTGGGCAAAAGCATACGAAAACAAACATTGGTGGTTGTAAGCTGCGGTGCTACACTATATATAGTTCTGGCACACGATGACGGGTGACCAGAGCTTGGCCTAACGGCCGCAACAGGGGAGAGATGACGGTTTGTGTTCATGTGAGCAGGTGCTGCGCAGTGACGAACAGCTTGGTAGAAAGGTTAAGGCAGCAAAGGATGCCCAGCTACAGGTGAAGTACACGGATAAACAGGGAGAAGAACACGCATTTGGCCTGGTAGCAGCCTTCTACAAAGCTCTGAACAAGAAAGAAATCATACTGCACTGTACCAAGTGCCACAAGCGGTGGGCGGTCTCCTTTGGCCTGGGTCCCACAACCCAATTGGAAGTGCATGTTGCTTAAACCGGGACTAGTCCCGGTTTTTTGCTTATTTCAAATGCAATATGTCCTACCGAGCTGGGGACGCTATACGCAAAAGCAAATGCTTGGAGTGACTGCTATGAAATATGCTAAGCACCTGTTACTGTTACTGACTGCCATCGTTCTGCTTGGCAGTTGCCAGCCGAGGAAGCCGGCTCCTCCTGCTGTGGAGGCAGCGATTCCACTCGGGCCTGGTTCCACTGTTGCCATTAGTCCTGATGGCCAGCACCTGCTGGTTGTGCGCGCATTGGCTGAAACAAACGAGGGTTGGCTGATACAAACTGACGGAAAGGCTAGCTACAAACTGTTTGATTTCACATCCACCTATCTGTTTGCAGCTTTTTCACCAGACAGCAAAAGCTTAGCTTGGTCGACGGGCAAAGTTTGGCTTGCCGACCTTGAGACGTCTCAAACCAAAGTATTGCTGGGTGATGATACGGATTCCACAGGTGCTATTGCCTGGCAGCCTGATGGGTCAGATCTGGTCGTCGAGCTCTCAGGGAAACTGGTGCGGTCCGACAGGCAGGGGAAGGTGCTCAATGAGATTACCGCTGCTGAATCTGTTAGGGGCTTGAGCTGGGTTAAGTTGCCGAATGGAAGTGAGCAGGTGCTATACAATAGCTTCCCGGCAGAAGCGCCACCCTTTGTCGCCGCAGTCAGCCCTGCAGGTGGCGACAGCCGTAAACTCGCGGAAGGTGAAGTCTTTTCAGTAGGAAATGGTCGCCTGTTCTATGCTAATCCATCGTCTGAAGGATCGCTGCTCGTTGTCGATATCTCCGGAGAAACAGGCAAGAAAGTACTGGTAGAAGCAGGCGTCACAGGACTGGCCCCAAGGCCTCCGGCCTTCGATATGGTCGCCTACGTCCTGCAGTCTGGTGAAACTGCCAATGACCTTTGGCTGATCCCTGCCACAGGAGGTACAGCTACTCAGCTAACCAAAGATAAACCTGTGCTTGGTCCGCTCTGGTCACCGGATGGAAAGCACCTCTACTATTCGGTTTTTAACGTCGAAGCAGCAGAGGAAGAAGAGCCATTCTCCGTGGTCAAGCTACCCGTACCCTGATTAGTCAGTTACTGGATAAGTTCATTGCCAAACAGCCATAGCAAAGGGAGCGGCAGGTTTAACCGCTCCCTCATTGTCTTCCTTAGTGGGTGTATTCCTCAGTGGTGCATTCGATGTACTTCTTGAACCACCCCAGTATATGCTTCAGGCGCTCTACCCGGTGCTTCGGTTTACCCGAGCGGGAAAGCTCATGATTCTCGTCCGGGAAACGCACGAAGACAGCTTCTTTGCGCAACCATTTGAGGGCAGTGTAGAACTGCTCAGCCTGCTCTATCGGGCAGCGCAGGTCCTGCTCGCTATGGATCAGCAGCAGTGGCGTGTTGACGTTCTTCACATAGGTGATAGGTGACCTCTCCAGGTAAAACTCAGGGTTCTCCCATGGATTGCCCATGAACTCGTATTCACCGTTAAAGAAGCCGACGTCGCTGGTGCCAAACTGGCTGTAGCGGTTGCAAGTGCTGCGCTGAGTGACTGCAGCCTTGAATAGGTCTGTGTGCCCAATCATCCAGTTGGTCATGTAACCACCGTAACTACCGCCGGTTACACCCAGACGGTCCTGATCGATGAAGTCAAACTGACAAGCTGCATCCACCGCAGCCATAATAGCGCGGTAGTCTGCGCCACCCCAATCGTGATGGGTCTTGGAGACGAACTCCTGGCCATAGCCCTGGCTTCCAGGCGGATTGGTGTAGATCACTGCATAACCGGCAGCAGCCAAGAGCTGGAACTCATGCATGAAAGTGTTGCCGTATGCTACGTGTGGACCACCATGAATTTCGATTACTGCTGGATATTTGACTCCAGCCTTAAAGCCTATCGGTTTGATTACCCAGCATTCCACGTCCATGCCGTCGCTGACGACACTGAACTGCTCTGGCATGGACAGCTCAATTTGGCCGAGCAAGTCCTTGTTCACCTCTGTCAGCTGTTTGGGAGCATCCCCAGCCTTGTAGCTGTAGACATCCCCAATCTTACCGGGGGAGGTGATGGTCAGGGCAAAACTATCGCTTTGCTTGCTATAGCTCATGCCGTAGACAACTTGTTCGCCTGGCTCAAACACCGGGCAAACTTGTGCAGTCTGCACATCAGTGCTGAACAGCTTGGTCGAAGCTCCATCGGTGGCCAGGAAGTAAATGTTCTTACCGTCGGCTGACCAGACAAGGCCTGGATCGGGGGAGCCAACCATGTCGCTGCCACACGCGTTACCAGGAGTACGGTCAAAGTCTGCAGTCAGGTTGCGCACTTCCTGAGTGTCAACGTTGGCTACCATGATACGTGCTAAGGTGGCGCTGCCATACTCGCGCTCATGTCCCAGGTAGGCAATCAGCTTACCGTCCGGTGACCAGCTGGGGTTGCCGGCAGGGCCTGTGCCCGGGCTGAGCTTGCGCAGCTCACCGCCGTCAGCTTCCACCACCCAGACGTCCGTCTGGTTATTATAATCTGAGTCCTCTGTACGGTTGGAGCTGAAGGCCAGGTACTGGCTGCACGGAGACCAGGTCGGGCTGCCGCAGTCAAAGTCGCCACTGGTTACTTGCTGCTGCTTGCCTGACGCAACGTCAACCACAAAAATCTGGCTGCGTTTGTCCCCCAAGAAACCCTCACCATTTTGCTTATAGTGCAGGCGGGTAATTACTTTCACATCGCTCTGTTCTTCTTTGCTTGCCTCGGTGCTCGAAGCCACTTTGGAAACAAAGGCGATCTTGCTGCCGTCTGGCGACCAGACAGGTGTTCCGGCGCTTGTTTTTCCGCTGGTGACTTGGCGTGCTTCACCACCGCAAGTAGCCATCACCCAAATCTGGTTGTTTTCGGCGCGGTTGGAAGTGAAGGCAAGGTACTTGCCGTCGGGCGACCAGCGTGGATTGGCGTCGTTCTTCGGCCCATTGGTGTACTGTACTGGCTGGCCACCAGCTGCTGCAACGACGAATATGCGGGAACAGTACTTGTTTTTGTCATTCTGATCTACTTCTTTTACTACATAAGCGACTTGTGTCCCGTCAGGCGAAACCTGGGGGTCACTTACCCACCGCATCTGGTACAAGTCTTCCATCGTAATGCGGCGCTTAACTTCGGACATACGGATCCCTCCATCTGATTGTTCTACCTAATCCATACCCTATTTCGGCAAGCGAAGCGCTACTCCTGCCTGCGAAGAATGGTTATGGGTGGAAGGGGATATATATGATAGACTAAAGAAGAGTTATTACGATAACAGGAGGAATGAACTTTGCAGGATTGGTTGCAGTCGTCAGCGGCGTTGCAAGAAGAACTATCACGAGTTCGCAGGCATTTTCATCAGAACCCGGAGCCAGGCTTTGCAGAACGGGATACAGCTAACTACATATGCGAGTATCTGGATGCCCTTGGGGTCAAGTACGAGAGGGTCGGCCAAACCGGAGTGGTGGCTACGCTCGACACGGGACGCAGTGGACCGACAGTTGCGCTACGCGCCGATATAGATGCCCTGCCCGTGGCGGAAGCTAATAACTGTGAGTATAAGTCGCAGCGCGAAGGCTTCATGCACGCCTGTGGGCATGATGCCCACACGGCCACACTGCTAGTGTCGAGCAGGTTCTTGCAACAGCATCTCGACAAGTTTAATGGCCGCATTAAGCTGCTGTTCCAACCCGCAGAGGAGTCTCCGCCAGGAGGCGCCGTTGAGCTGATCAAGGCAGGGGCTCTGCAGGATGTAGAGGCAGTTTATGGCCTGCATGTCACCCCAGATCTGCCGGTAGGGCAGATAGGCATTATCACTGGGCCGATGATGGCAGCCGCAGACCGCTTTGAAATCAAAATCACCGGGCGCGGTGGACACGGCGCGTCCCCGCACCAGACGACTGACGCAGTTCTAGTGGGCTGTCAACTAGTAAACAATTTGCAGAGCATAGTCAGCCGCAATCTGAACCCGTTAGACAGCGCTGTAGTGACTGTCGGGCAAATCAAATCAGGTTTCCGGTTCAACGTCATTGCCGAAACTTGTATTATGGATGGCACGGTGCGTACTCTCCGTCCGGAAACCCGCCAGATGGTGCGTGAGCGGTTGGAAGAAATTATCCAGGGAACGGTTCAGGCGCACAAGGCCAGCTATGAACTCGAATATGAGTACGGCTATCCTGCCCTGATTAACCCTCCGGAGGGAGCAGACATCGTTCGCCAGGTCGGTCGCCAGCTCCTGGGCGACGAGGGCGTTTACGAGCTGCCGTGGCCTTCCATGGGCGGCGAAGACTTCTCCTACTACCTGGAACACGCTCCCGGCGCGTTCTTCAGGCTGGGCACGCAGCTTTCTGACCGTGAGCAGTTCCCGTTGCATAACCCGCGCTTTGACCTGGACGAAAAGGCCTTGGTACACGGTGTCAGCATGTTTGCAGGTTTGGTTTGGCACCACTGTGGCATAAAATAGGAGATTCAAAGAGCGTCAGGCTGTCTGACGCTCTTCTTGCTTATACGGGTTCTATGCTGACCACCCTGGTTAGTGGGATTAGCACACGCTGCTCGGTAAATGCGCTTTCCTCGATCACTTCTATGTAGTCCCGGCCGATACGCAGCAGTTTTCCTGAGAAGGGCGCTCTATACGTCGTCCTGACCAGTGTCTTCTTGCCCTTCAGCTTGGTCGGAACCTGCAACAAGACAATTTCATTCACTGTATCCGCCACGAAGTGTTGGCCGCTCACCCTAAAAAACCTGCGATACACCCTCTGCAGTCTACCTGGTTCGCTGGAAAAGCCAGGCGCCGCGACAGACAGCAGCCCGCCCACATGCTCTTTCAGCCTTTCCAATAACGACAGTTTCATATTGTTCACCCCCCGTGGCCGTGCTTCACCTTACAGTCTATGCACAAAGATGCAGCTGTTTTCCATTGAAACAGAATGATTGCCGGGGGCGATGTATTCAGTGAAGCCGGTTGGCAAAAGCTTTAAGCGAAGCCAAGAAGCACAGGAGGGGTAACATCGTGGATGACCAACAGAGAATAAGTGAGATATATCAACGGATGCAGAGTGAAGACCCGGCGGTGAGAGAAAAGGCACAAGCTGAACTGCAGGAGATGAACAACAGGCTGCTGGAGAAGCGTTTTACCTGGATGAAGGAGAATATCTCAGAAGGGCACCCGCTTTATACGATGATTCGGGAGCACGAGCAGATTCTAGGGTTCCTTGACCAGCTAGAAGCCGTGAACGAACGCCTGCAACAGGCTACTGAAGTGACTGCAGACAGCCCCGATATCAAGGAGCTGGCCCGGCTGGCAGACAACCTGGTGGGAGCGGAGAAGCATCATGAAAGGGAAGAGGACGCACTCTTCCCGCTCTTGGAGCAGGTAGGTCTATCGGGCCCACCGAGCATGATGCGGGATGAACATGATGAGATGCGCATCAGAAAGCACAAGCTGCAGGAGCTCGCACAGTCAGCCGGCAAAATGGAACTTGCGCAGTTCAAAAGCGAGCTCGATGAAGTGGCTAAATACATCACGTATAACTTGCGCGACCATATCTTCAAGGAAGACCATATACTCTATCCGGCTGCATTACAGACTATCAAGTCGGAAGCCTGGGAGAAGGTCAAGCAGGACTGCGACCAAATCGGCTACTGCCCGTTTACCCCCAAGGACTGAGAGCGCAATAGAATGACCCCTTGGCCTGCCTGGCCAAGGGGTCATGATCATTTTGCCACCGGATAAACTGTATAGGGGTATTCAATGCGTTTGGCGACTTCCCGAGGCATCTCAGGTCCAAACAGTTCTCCAAGCAGGTAGAGGGCCAGGTCCATGCCTGAGGATACCCCAGCGGCACAGAGGATGTTGCCGCTGCGGGTTATTCGCTCTTCCCGCACTTCGATGCTATGGTAACCCTTTAGCTCTTCCAGGGCTGTGTAATGGGTGGTTGCTCTCTTGCCAGCGAGCAAGTTCGCCTCAGCCAACAGGAAGGCACCGGTACAAACAGAAGCCAGCATGCGCAAGCCAGGATACTGAGCGCGGATGTACTCGAGCGTAACCTGATTGCGCATCTCCTGCATTCTGCCTTTGCCCCCGGGCACAACCAGGATATCCAACTGGGGACAGTTGTCGATTGTAACATCAGGTATGACCCTAAGGCCATTGAAGGCTCTAACCGGCGAGTGCGTGCCTACAAGCAGCATCTCCAGGCTGTCTGGCCGCAGTTTGTTGGCATAGGAGAGCACTTCCCAAGGGCCCACAAAGTCCAGTTCTTCAACCCCGTCAAAGATGAGAACGCCTACTTTCACCCTAATCACCTCAGTGCAATTGTAGCACAGGCCTGCTTGCCAAACTACTCCTGACTAGGGTCATCCAGTATCCGGCGTTGTCCCGTCAACGAGCGCACTTCAGTTGCGTCCTGGGATACCTCAAGTACTCCGAGGTAATTCCCTGTATCATCCCGCACAGGAAAGTAGCGGATATAGATAAACTTGCCGCCCATCTCAATCCAAAAGTCAGCAGACTCCCGCTTTCCTGCCCGAAAGTCATCTACAATCTGCGCAACCACATGCACGCTTTCCGGTGGGTGGCACATCTCCACCTGGCGTCCGATGATAGCCTTTGTTCTGGTAAAAATCCGCTCCTTGCCCTGGGAGTAGTAGCGGACAGTGTTATCTTTGTCCACGAAGGTGATATCGACAGGGAGAGTTTTCAGCATCGCGTTAACCTGCTGGAGAGTGAGCGCCCCGGTGTCCAGGGGTAGCGCGTCGGGTGCGATGTCCTGCTCTTTCTTAGGCTCAACTGTCGTCGTTTTGGGTGTCCACTTTCGTTCAGGTTCAATCAGTGTATAGCCAATCTCATCGCTTTGCCTGTAGATTTCCTGCCATTCAGCTTCTGTCAGAGTTTCCAGGCTCATAGGGAAGAGTATCTTGTCCTCTTTGTATGCCATCTCTTTAATGGCCGTCAGCATAGGTCTGGCAATGTTCTCTACCAGCTGACCAATCTCTGCCGGCTGCAATGCCTCACCTTTTTCCAGGGTGCGGCTTACTTGCTTCATCTGTGCGCGAATGTCGTCATGGATAGACCACATGACGGACGGTGGTCCGCTAATGCCGTACTTCTCAAGATAGGGGAAGAGCACGTTCTCTTTACGGCTATAGTGCTTTTCAACCTGCATCAGCTGCGAGTGTAGATCGGTCCAACTCTTAAGCGCTGAGTGCTCCACCCTGCCATCCTGGGTCAACTGACCTAAAACGTTCTGTATCTGTTCCACTAGCTGCCCTATGGCGCGGTTCTCAGCACGGAATGTATACACCGGGTGGCCTGGCACCTCGTCGGACTGCACCTGCTCATCCAAGGAATCCTTGAAGATGCTTACGTGCACATCGCACAGCTTCTTAATCTCTTGCTCTGGCAGGCCTTCTTTGATCAGTTCCTGCTCCAGATTGGCGATTTCAGCCGCTCCTACGTCTTTGATCAAGGCTTTGAAGCGCTCCTTGACTTCTTCCGCAGGAACTCCCTTGTGTAAGTCTTTGATGATGCTCTTCAGTTCCTGCTGGCGATACTCCCTGCTATGCAGAATTTCGGTCATAGCATAAGACCTCCTTTGTGTTTACCCAAACAGTATTTCCTGCCGGAATCTCGGTCACCCTTAGTCTGTGTAGGCTTATCGCAGCAAATACTGGCACAGGCGGAATTGTGGCCGCGGCCACAAGGGAAAAGATTACGTGTGTCGAACCATTCTATTAGACAGCAGATTAGTGAAAGGGAGATGAAAGAATGAACAAAGCACAGTTAGATGCCTTTAAGCAGTACTACACAGAGCATTTGCAGGAGATGATTGAGGAGAACATCAGAGTATGTGAGGTGGCAGCACCGCCGTTCCATGAGCATGAAAGGGCGCAGTATGTAGCAAACCGCTTCCGTGAGCTGGGTGTAGCGCAGGTGGAAGTGGATGATACGCCTAATGTATACGCCGAGATTGCAGGTTCACAGCCCGGTCCTACCTTGCTGCTGGCGGCACATTTGGATACTGTTTTCCCCCCCGGCACTGACGTTCGGGTCAAACGCATCGGACACGAGCTGCACGCACCA
>JAWLDB010000092.1:0-10505 GCA_041686915.1 Bacillota bacterium | reverse complement strand
AGCAAGGGTACCCTATATAATTATTTCAATTCAAAAGAAGATCTTTATTTAGCTATTGGAATAAGAGCGTATGAATTAATAATCGAATATACGGAGGAGATAAGGTTATAAACATAGAACGATATAAATATGCTTAGTGTATTAGCAGATTATTAACAAAAGGGAGGGTGCTTATGAGACGAAACAAGTTTTCCCCCACCTTTTTTCTCCGACTGGCTCTTATTCTGTTTGTCCCAGTCGCTTTGTTCTCGTATATCTCTTTGATGGGTACAATGGGGCTCAGCTACGCAGTCACAGACGACGGGTTACAGGTGCAACACCATGGCTTCGGAACCCTGATGCCTGCTGAAGACAGAATAATCTCTCCCAGTGAGATAACCGAGGTGCGAGTGTTGGAGCAGCTGCCCAGGCTGCGCAAAGAAGTCGGGAGAAACGGGTTGCGAACCTGGGTAGGTGATTTTAGCTCTGATGACCTTGGCATGGTAAAGGCATATATTCTGAACATAAGACGGCCGATTGTGCTGGTCAAGACATCCACCGAGACTATCCTCATATCTCCCGAGGACACCGAAACATTTGTACAGCAGCTGCGGACCATAGCCGGCAAGTAAACTGGACATACAGTAAAGCGGGAGCCAATCGCTGGCTCCCGCTCGTGCTACTCACTTGCCTATTCCTGGACCTCGCACCCACATCTCCCTCGGGTTAGTGCCCATGCCAACCCACAACTGAAGAGCGCCAGCGGGATTACTTTCTTCAGGAGATTAACCTGCTGTTTGCTCTCCTTCAGCTTACCAGCTGGTCTCAGAGCAGTGGACTCCACCCTCCAACAATTTCCGACGAGTACCGATCCGACGGTTACCAGAATGATAGGGCTACCTTGTACACGCGGTTCCAACTCTCCCACTCCTTTCATATCTCTCATAAGAGCTATGAAGGAGAAGGATTGGTTATGCTACTCAGACGCAGCCTAATCTTTCCGCCACTTCACATCAAAGCTGCCACCGGCTTTGTCTGCTTTGATTGTGATACGATGCGCACCGCTCTGCGTAGCTGGTAGATTGAGCGTGGCCTTTCCTCCCTCAGTGAACAACTCTTCCCACATCAGAGTCCCGTCTGGCTGGTTCACCGATATATGCAGGCTTCCTTTGCTCACCTTGACGTCGTATTCCAGCTGCAAGCTCTGTCCTTGCTCCAAACTAATTGACTGCTGTTTGGTGCCAACATAAGTATCAAACTTGGCATTAGTTCTGCCAATGCTATCGCTCCCAACAAAGCCAATCCGCAGGCTACAGCCGGCGAGCAACACCGTAGCAACCGTCACCCAAAGCAGGGCAAGTATTAGTAAACCTTTTCTGCGCATTCTATTACCCTCCATCGTCTTACATTGCCCATACGTTAAACCGAGTGGAAAGTTGCTTCTAGGGTGCCTTCCTCCAGTAGACATTGATGTCCAGTTCTTCTGCCGTGCCCCGCAGTTCCAGAGACCAGGTACCGGGAGCCGATAAATCTATTGTCTGCTCTGTACTGCCAACTGTGATACCCTGACTCCCTACCCACTGTTTCTCCCAGACTGTGTCACCCTGCGGATTGACCACAGCGAGCGTGGCATCTATTGCCTCAGCATCAATCTCGTATCGAAACACGAGTTTCCCGCCTACCTCTGACTGGGCAACAGTCTCGGTGAACAGCTTGCTAACGCCGGATGTTCTACCAAAATGCATTTTGCTGTGCAGACCGGGCTGCTCACCTGGGGTGTTCAATATCCCGGTGCGTACTGCCATTTCAGCGCCCACTGCGAAGGTGAGAAACGCTACAGCCAGCCAAACTGACAATGACCGCCAGAGCGGTTTGGCTTCTTCCCCTGACCATATCGCAGAGGCGCTAAGGGAGTTCTTGCGTATAAGCTGCAGCGCCAACAAGCCAACTATCAGCCCCCCTACCCCCATCACATAGGCTCTAGCTGAAAGCTGGCTTTGGGCAATCTCAGGAAGCAGTATTAAGCCTATGCGCGACATCAGGTTATTCATGGCATGCAAGGCGATGGCGGGCCATATCGACCCGGTAGCGTATGCGATATAACCAATCACCAAGCCTAGGAGAGTAGCGGGCAAAGCGGCCGTCATACCGTTTAAGATGTGCATGACACCAAATAGCAGTCCAGTTACTACCCAGCTTGCAGTTGGGCCGTAAGCTTCGTATGCCCTTTGCATGAAACCGCGAAAGAATATCTCTTCACAGAATGGCGCCAGCACCACAATCCCCACCAGAAAGAGCACCACCTGCAACGGATTCAGGTCGATCATACCAGCTCCAGGCATAGGTCCTACCGCTCTGCCGACCAGTTTCTCCAACCAAACCAACACCACGGCGTTAGCAAACCAGAGGCTTCCGCCAATAACCACTGCCGGAAGCATGACGCCGTGTGGCGGCTTCTGCAGGCGGAAACTCTCACGCCATGACCACCTGCCACGCCATGCGAGCCAAACTGGGATTAGTAACATGTAACCGAGCTCATTTACCCAAAGGTTGCCTCCCAACCCTAGTGGCTTGACGAGAAATGCACTACCAGCCGTCAGTAGCAGTAGTAATAGCAGATATCCCCTGCTCGCTTGATAGGGACGCGGCCCCATGTGCTGTATTCGTTGTTCCTCGTTAATTTCGTTCTCCCCCATTCTTGCTCGAACGTAATTATCCTTTCGCTACCCCTTTAGATGCAGCAGCTGCTTCTTGCATTCCATGGTGGCATCGTAACCAAGTCCCATATAATGGTCGACCTTAGCCAGATCAATCAAGCTCTCACCTGCCAAGTCGGGACCTATGCAGACGTCTGCCGACTGAAAATGAGGCAAGCATTGGCTGCGTTGCATGATCTCGAAAGAGCGCATTAGCGTACCGATAATGTTATCAATCCTTTGCACACCAGAGACAGTGGCGTACAGGTCAACTCCGATCACCCGATCGGCCCCCATCTTCCTAACAGTCATCACCGGAACGTTTTCTACCAAGCCTCCATCTACCAGCAGCTTGTCATCCAACTCCACCGGCGGGAAAATGCCTGGAACGCTGCAGCTGGCTGTCACCGCCCTTGCTACATTTCCTTCGCTTAAGACTACAGGCTCAGCAGAATAAAGGTCTGTTGTAACTGCTGCGAATGGCCGGTCAAGTTGACTAAAATCCTGACCTCTAAGCAACTCATCCAGCCTGCGTTCCATTCGCTGATGTCCCACCAGGCTAATCCGCGGCACTACCAGATGCGTTAAATCCCTCCAACTGGTGCCCCTTGCTAGACCAGCAATTTCGTCGGCGGAATAACCGGCGGCGTATAGAGCACCAATGATACTGCCTGCACTCGTTCCCGCGACAAGTGATATCTTGATATCCAGCTCCTGCAGGGCCTTCAAGACGCCTATATGAGCCAGGCCCCGCGCAGACCCGCCTCCTAGAGCCAACCCAACCCTAACTTCGGGCACAATCTTACCCCCTACCTCATTTGCTTCTGACTATGTGCAAAAAACGCCATTAGCCGGCAAAATCATTCATACTAAAACCCATTATACCAGAGTAATTATTAGTAGCGGATTGTAAAGGGGAGCCATAAGCCTGCGCCGGATATTTATTGTCCAAACCCGGAGAAAAATGCCAATATAAGGTTTCAGAAAATTTGTGCAAAACAAGCAGGAATCGACGCAGTTCCGCTGAATTATATAATTCAAACAAATCAGACATCTGCTGATTACGCCCGCATAATTATCCGGTGTACTATGGGGGCTACTCTCCCTTTGTGCTGCTTACCCAGCTTTGCGCGGCTCACCGCGCATGCATCCCATCCAGGGAGGAGGTGAATACAGATGACAATGATCAATGGTACTTTCTTCGTGCTCGCTGCCCTGTTGGTCTATGGCACGTTCATCATCGGCGTGCTGGTCGCTACCCGTTCTGGCAAGTTCACACCGAAGATCCGCCGGATTGCCGCCCTTGACTCCATCGAGGAAGCAGTCGGTCGCGCGACTGAGATGGGCCGCCCGGTACATTATACTCCGGGATACGGTGACATCACCAGTTCTACCGCGCCTCAGACTTTCGCTTCTTTCGACGTGCTGACATATGTGGTTGGCCTCACCGCCAAGTACAACACTCAGCTAATCGTCACATGCAAATCGCCGCAGTCCTTCCCGCTGATTCAGGAGCTGGTACGCCAGGCATACCTTGCCTCTGGCAAACCTGATATGTTCCAGGAAGATACCGTTCGCTACATCTCGGACGCCCAGTTCGCATGGGCTGCCGGTGTACTCGGTATTTTCAACCGCGAGAAGGTTGCGGCGAATATTATGATTGGATACTTCATGGCAGAGTCCCTGCTGTTCGCAGAAGGCGGTGCTCAGGTTGGCGCGATTCAGGTAGCCGGTACCGGTAACCTGGCTCAAACCGCATTCTTCGTAGCCGCCTGCGACTACACCCTCATCGGTGAAGAACTCTTTGCCGGTGGTGCTTACTTGTCGCAAGACGCAGTCAAGTTGGGTAGCTTGGGCGGTCAGGACTACGTGAAGCTGGCTACCATGGCCCTAATCAGCGTTGGTACACTGCTCGCCACTTTCAATAGCAAGTGGTTGGTTGACCTGATGAGTAAGTAACGGAATAAGACTATAATTCCTCAAGCAAGGAGGTGTAATCAGTGCGTAGAGGAGTTCCACTGGCAATTGTCTTTATTGTAGGCACGTTGCTCCTGCTCAACTACTTTGTTGCTAACGACACCCTAAAAGCGACTTCGACAAACCTGGTTAACTGGGGCGTTATCGTAAGTGCGTTTGCAGTCGGTTTGGCTTCCGTCAACCTGGTGCGCATTCACATCAACAAGATTTCGCGTCAGCGCCCGGGTTGGATTAACAGCGTCGCTTTGGTTGCTACCATGGCTATCTTCATATCTGTGGGCATCTATACTAAGCTCAACCCGGATAATGCAGGTGCCAAAGCCTTATTCCAGAACCTGTTCGACCATTCCTACAGCCCGTTTGGTTCTGCCATGTTTGCTATCTTGGCCTTCTATGTGGCATCAGCCTCATACCGCGCATTCCGCATGCGCAGCCTGGAAGCAAGTCTGCTTCTGATAGCGGCGGTGCTAGTCATGCTGGGCAATGCCCCTATTGGCGAACTGGTTTGGGATAAATTCCCTGTAATAAGTAACTGGCTACTAAGAGTTATCAATATGACCGGGCAGCGTGGCATCGCTATCGGCGTTGCTATCGGTGGCTTTGCCACCAGTATGCGTATTCTGCTCGGATTTGACCGCGGTCACCTTGGCCAAGGCGAATAATCGCAAGAAAGGAGGTGCCTTGACTAGTGTGGCAGAAATTACAGAACATTGACCGCCGGATTATCTATACGCTGCTCTTGATAGTACTATTTGTGCCGATGGCAAAGCCCTTGGGCATTCCGCTTTCAGTCAATGAGACGACACAAACAGTATTTGACACGATCGAAGCTCTCGATCCCCAGTCCGATACAGTACTGTTCGTTCTGGACTACTCGGTAGGCGGCCAGGCAGACGTACATCCCCAAGCCGTAGCAGTCGCCAAGCATCTGGGTCGGCGGGGAATCAAGACTGTCATGGTTGGTTTTGTTACTGACGGTCCAATGTTTGCTGAACAGATCATCGCTGAGTTAGGTGACAGATTCACCTATGGTGAAACCGTCATCAACCTGGGTTATATGTCTGGTGGAGAAACTGCGGTAAAGAGCTTCGTAGAGGATCCGAAGAACTCCTTTGAAAACGACCACCGGGGTAACAGAGTAGCTAACACACCGATTATGTCTGGAATTGAGACTATCAAAGATTTCTCCTACATCATAGACTTCCAGACCGGTGCCCCTGGATACCAGGACTTCCTACGCCAGCTGCCAGCAGGCTTCCCCTATGCTGCCGGCATCGTGACCGTCTGCGTGCCAAACGTCATCCCCTACTACAACTCTGGTCAGCTGCATGGCCTTCTGCAGGGCCTGAGAGGTGCCGCTGAGTATGAAGTGGTACTGGGTGAACCAGGCGAAGGCGCAGCTCGCATGGATGCTCAATCAATGGGTCACGTGGTCATTATCGCCTTCATCGTGGTCGGCAACCTGGCTTACTTCATGACTAAACGCAGTGTAAAGAAATCAGCTTAATAGTATCTCCTCATCCTGAAACCGGGAGGTGAAACTGTGAACATCTCAACTAACCCTTGGGTATGGTTTATGGGCATAGGCATGCTGTGCCTCTTCTCATTCATCTACAAAGAGAACCCAATGTACCGCCTGTTTGAGCACATCTATGTAGGTGCCAGCGCCGGTTATGCGGTAGTCGTCAACTTTGGTAACATCCTCGACCGGGCATGGACACCTCTGACCACCAAAGGCGAGGTTAACCTGATTATACCAATTATCCTTGGACTCCTGTTATATACCCGTTTCTTCAAACAGATCGCCTGGGTCAGCCGTTGGTCCATGTCTTTCCTGGTAGGTATCGGTGTGGGTATCTCTACTTTCGGCCTGCTGCAGTCACAGCTTCTGGCCCAGTCCAGAGCCGCTATGGTACCTCTGATTGTGCGCGGGTCTGATGGTTCATTTATCCTTTCTCAGTCGATTAACAACATTATCATGGTAGCAGGCGTTCTCTCCGTTATCTTCTACTTCTTCTTCGCGATGGAACAGAAGGGAGCTGCCAAGCAAGTTTCTGGCTTTGGCCGCTATGTGATGATGATCACCTTCGGTGTCGCGTTCGGAAACGTCGCTATGGGTCGTCTCTCTCTCCTTCTTGGTGCAATGTCAGACATCTTCGGCAAATGGTTAGGTATATTAGGCTAGATCCTTATCAATTTATAGCTGCCCGTGGCAAAAGCCGCGGGCCTTTCCTTTTTTGTGGGCAAGCTAGAATGAGGTGATTTGGAATGCGGCGCAAAAACTGGCTCTTGCTTGCGGGATGCGGTCTAACTGCATGGGTGCTGCTTATCCGAACAAAAAACCCATCAGGTCACAAACTGCCGGACCATATTCGGGGTTTTGTGCAATATGCAACGGCCCTGGAAGCACAGCAGGTACCTCTTTACAGGAGCTTGGCCAATGCTTGCCGGCGGAGTAGCAATCCACACCTGGCGGTCGGATTGGAGAAAGCAATGCTAGTGGAGCAGGAACACTTAGATAAGCTGCAATCCCACGCAATCCGAGCAGGGATACCTGTGGGTAAATGGACCACTCTAGGCAACGTCCTGGGCATACTGAGTGGCAAAGTACTATCGCGCGTGCCCCCTACCATTAGTCTGAAGGTTATCTCTCTAATTGAGAACAAGGCTGCTCAAGATTACAAGCAAGCTTATCGGCAGTGTAGTGACGAAACACTGCGTGACCTCTTTCTGTCCAATCAGGTTGACGAAGAGAACCATGCAGCGTGGGCTGTAAGAATGTTGCAGTTCACACCAAATGACAAGCTGCCATAGAGAATAGCTTGTAAGGAGCAAGACAGAACTCCATGCAGTGTCCGGAATAACCCACTGTGTTCTTTCGGATAATAGGCGTAGCTTACTGCGAAAGGAGGTCAACTCATGACAGGACGCGTAGAGAACACTCATAACCCACTCTCCGGCGTAAAATGCGTAGTTAACACCTGCAAGTACTACAAACAGGGCAACTACTGCACCGCAGCAGGAATTGAAATCCAGGCTCCTAATGCCCATAACACCCAGGACACTGACTGCGCTACTTTCGCCCCTAAGGGCTAGGTCGGACGCGACGACACACATTATTTCAGCAGACCGGCCGATTAGTGGCCGGTCTTTATTTGATCACTCAGAATTATTGTTAATGTGGTTAATTAGTTGGAAGGAGAAGGGCACCTTGGTCACGAACCATTGCAAAGAAGTTACTAACAAAGTAAGGAGATTATTGGTATGATTGAAAAGTTGTATGTGTTCAACCACTCAGAAACAAAGCTGATAGAACGGGTGCTCGAGGATGACAACGTTGGCATCAACCATATGGTGCTACTGCAGGGTGAAGCGTTACCCGAGCATTATTCCAACTCTCATGTCTATATGATTGTCGTGCGCGGAACAGTGTCTTTGCAGCTAGATGACCAGGAAAGGCATGATTATCCGGCGGGTAGCATCGTGAACATTCCCTTTAAGACAAAGATGAATGTGTCCAACCAGAACTCCACTACACTAGAGTTCTTCGTAGTGAAAGCCCCCAGCCCCCGTACGATGCAACAGGCCTAAGTTCGTGCATCACAGACTAACGAGTGGAGTGTGCTTTCTAGCTTTTCCTGCTGGCACGTTCAAACCCAGCAGGACTTGTTAATACGCGTATAGAACTAACCTCCTAAAGATTTCGGGATGGAGGAAATATCATGACGCAGAAAAGCTACAACCTGCTGATCGCTAGTTACCTGGAAGAGCAGTTCGTTGAACAGATCAGAGCCGTTGATGAACGCATCAACGTAATCTATGAGCCTAAACTGATTGCGCCACCACGCTATATAGCCGACCATAACGGGTCCCCTGACTTCAGGCGCACCCCTGAGCAGGAAGAGCGGTGGCAGGAGTTGCTCAAGCAGGCGGACATCCTGTTTGACTTCGACCACACGCATCGAAGCGATTTGCCGGAGTTGGCGCCAAACGTCAAATGGATCCAGTTCACCAGTTCAGGCATTGGCGTGTTCATCAAGACTCAGCGGTACGCGGAAAGGATGCCTGAGACGATCTTCACCACTGCTTCGGGCATACATGCCCAGCCGCTGGCTGAGTTCTGCCTGATGGTGATGCTGATGTTCAGCCGCAACCTGCATCGCATGCAAGAGTACCAAAAGGTCAGGAAGTGGGAGCGCTACACCGGAAGCGACCTGGTAGACCGTACGCTTACAGTTGTAGGAGCAGGCAGAGTCGGCAGCAAGGTAGCCGAGTTCGCCAAAGCTGTAGGTATGAAGGTAATAGGCATCGTCCGAAGGACCGAAGGACGCGACCCGGCCAAGCTGTACGTAGATGAGTTGTACGCCAGCAGTGACTTGCTGTCAGTGCTCCCGCGTACAGATTATCTGGTGTTGATTACACCTCATACGCCGGAGACTGAGAACATGATTAGCAAGCGAGAACTGGCTGCCCTGCCAAAAGGCGCAGTGTTAATCAACATCGGCCGCGGTCAGCTGATAGTGGAAGAAGAGCTTATTGCAGCGCTCGAGTCAGGTCACTTGGCTGGAGCCGGCCTTGATGTCTTTGCAACCGAACCTCTCCCGGAAGACAGCCCCCTCTGGGAGATGCCGAATGTCTTGGTCAGCCCACACTCGGCCAGCACCAGCGACCGGGAGAATGCGTTGATCACCGAGTTGCTCTGCGAGAACATCAGGCGGTATCTTGATGGTAGGCCCCTGCTCAACGTGCTCGACCCAGAAAGAATGTACTAATACGCAAAAGGCGCCGGATAATCCGGCGCTTGTTCTTTATCTGGCTGTAGGCCGTTTGGTCATCATTACCCGTCTTTGCTTACTGGCAACGACAAGCTCCTTTTTGACGCGTCTGCCTTACTCGCTTACAGTCTCAGTTTGTTCGGACTCAACAGCATTGGCATGCTCGTTCCCTTCCATAGGCTCAACCTGTGAGCAGCATGCGACACACTGTGTGACCTTATGATTGATCATACCTGCTGCATATAGCAGGGCTGCGATACCGCCGTAGACGGCAATCGGCTGAAACAAGCCGGGCAACAGCTGGCCAGGGAACAGTCCCCAGAAGACCTCAGCATAGGGGTACCCTTGTGCCACGTACTGGGCGATAGTATTTCTGAACAGTATTATGTTGTTGATCAGGAAAGCCAAGGCAACCAGTGCCACAATGGTTCCAGCAACGTAGAGCATCGTTGTTCCTCTAGGTCGTTTGGTTCCTACTTTTGATTTCACAGCTATCATCTCCGTCCCGTATTTTACAAGCCAGCCAGCAAAGGGCGACCTTCTCCAGTATACATGTAGGGCAGGAGAAGTGCACGGAACAATTGTATAATATGGCCTGACGGCGTGCTAGTAACCGTCTTAAGCACAAGAACCCCGCATATGTCGCGAGGTTCTTGTTATTCTACATCCTATGCCCAGGCCGCGACCGTCTGCAGCTTTTCATCTAGCAAATCCGCCAGTCTGGCCAGTTTCTCGTCACTGCGCATGTGCACCAGTACATTGTCCACAGCCTGTGATACTGCCTTAGGCTCCCAGTATTTGATCCCAACCTGTTTGCTCTGCTTAGCAGCGTCCTTGACGCCCTGCACGTAGGTTATCAGGAAACCCAGCAGCACAAGGCGGAAGTAAACTGCCAACCGCATCAGTTCGGTGTAGAGCGCATCACGCTCATCAGCTTTCAGTTGCCGGGACTGCACGTAATGCTTGAAAAGAGCAAGCTGCTGTTCTGGCCCAAGACCGACAGCCGGGTCGCAAACCAGCTCGACAACATCGAAAGAGGATACATCGAGGCGAACACCACTCCAGTTCACCCTGCGAG
>JAWLDB010000091.1:0-10521 GCA_041686915.1 Bacillota bacterium | reverse complement strand
ATACCCAACCTGTGCAAGGTAGGAGCGCGGTTGAGTAACACTGGGTGTTCTTGAATAACTTCTTCCAGAACATCCCACACCTCGTCACGGACACGCTCGACCATGCGTTTGGCGCTCTTGATGTTATGCGCGAAGCCTTCCTTGACGAGCTTTTTCATGACGAAAGGCTTAAACAGCTCAAGAGCCATCTCCTTCGGCAAGCCGCATTGATACAGCTTCAACTCAGGCCCGACGACGATAACCGAACGACCGGAGTAGTCAACGCGTTTGCCGAGCAAGTTCTGACGGAAGCGGCCTTGCTTACCCTTCAGCATGTCGCTGAGCGACTTCAGCGGCCGGTTTCCAGGGCCTGTGACTGGCCGCCCTCTGCGACCGTTATCGATTAACGCATCCACCGCTTCCTGCAGCATGCGCTTCTCATTCCGTACAATGATATCAGGAGCTCCGAGTTCGAGTAGACGCTTGAGACGATTGTTTCGGTTGATAACCCGGCGGTATAGGTCATTCAAGTCGCAAGTCGCAAACCTACCGCCATCGAGTTGCACCATCGGTCGCAGATCTGGCGGAATGACGGGGATTACATCTAGAATCATCCACTCTGGCCGGTTGCCAGACTGACGGAACGACTCAACCACTTCCAGCCTGCGAATTACTCTGATGCGCCTCTGTCCAGTAGCATCCTCCAGTTCAGCTCTCAGATCCTTGGCGAGGCTGTCAAGGTCGATCTGTGAGAGCAGTTCTCTGACTGCTTCAGCGCCCATACCTACGCGGAAACCGTAGCCATACTTGTCGCGAGCTTCCCTGTACTCTGTCTCAGTCAGGATCTGCTTGTAGGACAAGCTAGTCTCGCCTGGATCAAGCACAGTATAGGCCGCAAAGTACAGCACCTTTTCCAACAAACGGGGTGACATGTCCATGATTAACCCCATCCGGCTAGGGATACCTTTGAAGTACCATATATGAGAGACAGGTGCCGCCAACTCGATATGGCCCATGCGCTCACGACGGACCTTGGCCCGAGTTACCTCTACACCACACTTGTCGCAGACGATGCCCTTGTAGCGGACTCGCTTGTACTTACCGCAGTTACATTCCCAGTCCTTGGTCGGGCCAAATATCTTTTCGCAGAAAAGCCCTTCCTTCTCCGGTTTCAGTGTGCGGTAGTTGATGGTCTCTGGCTTCTTGACCTCGCCCTTGGACCATTCGCGTATCTGATCCGGAGATGCCAGACTGATCTTAATGGAACCAAAAACATTGAGATCCAACAATGGCCGTCTCTCCCTTCATTGCATCTTGGCAGTTGTATCAGGTCGACGAAACACTAACCTCATCTGCACTATACGTCGGACTATCTAGACGGCCGACCTTTACCCTTCGGGGCTGCAGCCTTGGATTTCGCGGATTTCTCATCTTCGTCATCGTCAACTACATCATCGATATCCAGCCTGGGACGGATGATGCGGCTGAGCTGGGCCAACTTCTGCTCGAGAGTCAGCTCCCCTGCGGCCTGACCATCATCCTCTGGTTCTTCTCCCTCAAAGTCATCATCTTCATCGTCGTCGATGTTGACAATGCGCTTCTTGATTACCTTGGCTAAAGCATCGATATCTATGTCGTCTTCTTCATCTTCCGTATCATCGTCTAATGGTTCAACAACATCGATCTCGTCTTCCGCCTCTTCATCAGCGTCTTCTGCATCGTCGTCGGCTTCTTCCTCATCCTCGTCGGGAGCTATGACCCGGGTGGGGCGTTTACGGACTGCCTCTTCCTCGCCCTCCATGCCTTCCATGTTGAGATTGAGCTCGCGAACATTATCATTAACGTCCTCATCATACTCGCGCATCTCAATTTCCTGGTTGGCTTCGTTCATTACCTTGACGTCCATGCCAAGGCTTTGCAGCTCCTTGATAAGCACTTTGAATGATTCCGGAACGCCTGGCTCAGGAACGTTCTCGCCTTTGACGATTGACTCGTAGGTACGCACGCGACCTACTACGTCGTCAGACTTGACGGTCAACAATTCTTGGAGCGTATAAGAAGCACCATAGGCCTCGAGAGCCCATACCTCCATCTCACCAAACCTCTGACCGCCAAACTGGGCTTTACCGCCAAGCGGCTGCTGGGTAACCAGTGAGTAAGGTCCAGTGGAACGCGCATGGATCTTGTCATCGACCAGATGGAACAGCTTGAGCATGTAGATGTACCCAACGGTTATCTCGTTATCAAACGGCATACCTGTCTTGCCATCATAGACAACAGTCTTGCCCGTGTTTGGCAATCCAGCTTCCGCCAGCAGGCCCACGATGTCCTGTTCAGATGCACCATCAAAAACCGGTGTAGCCATATGATACCCAAGCGCAGACGCTGCCCAACCCAAATGGGTCTCCAGTATCTGACCAACATTCATACGAGAAGGCACGCCCAAGGGGTTAAGCACAATCTGCACCGGCGTACCATCAGGCAGGAACGGCATATCTTCTTCAGGCAGAATGCGGGCAATAACACCCTTGTTACCATGGCGGCCCGCCATCTTGTCACCCTCGGATATCTTGCGTTTCTGGGCGATGTAGACCCTTACCAGCATGTTTACGCCAGGCGGCAGTTCGTCACCGCCTTCGCGGGTAAACACCTTGACATCCACTACCTTGCCGGCTTCTCCATGCGGTACTTTCAAGGATGTGTCACGGACTTCCCTGGCCTTCTCACCGAAGATAGCCCTCAATAGACGTTCCTCAGCAGTGAGCTCGGTCTCACCTTTAGGAGTAACTTTTCCGACCAGAATATCGCCGGCCCTCACTTCCGCACCGATGCGAATGATTCCCCTGTCATCCAGATCCTTGAGTACATCCTCACCGACGTTAGGAATGTCACGGGTAATCTCTTCCGGTCCAAGTTTTGTGTCTCGGGCTTCTGACTCGTATTCCTCAATGTGAATGGAAGTAAACACGTCTTCCATTACCATACGTTCACTGATCAGGATGGCATCCTCGTAGTTGTAGCCACCCCAGGGCATAAATGCAACCAATACGTTCCGGCCAAGAGCAGTTTCACCTTGGTCTGTACTCGGACCGTCTGCCAGGACGGATCCCTTTTCGATCCGTTGTCCCTTGCGAACGAGCGGACGTTGGTTGATACAGGTACCCTGGTTGGAGCGCCGGAACTTAAGCAATTTATAGGTATCTACTGCACCGTCATCGTTCTGTACAACGATTTCCTTAGCTGTAACGCGGGTTACTACGCCCGGGCGAGCAGCCAGCACAAGGCTTCCACTGTCATAGGCTGCCTTGCCTTCCATGCCGGTACCAACGACAGGTGCCTGTGGTCTCAGCAGCGGGACCGCCTGCTTCATCATGTTCGCGCCCATTAACGCGCGGCTCGCATCATCATGCTCCAAGAACGGGATCAGCGTAGTTGCAATACTGAATACCTGTTTTGGAGAGACGTCCATATAGTCAACTTCCTTGGGCGGAACAACCTTAACATCGTGCTTATAACGCACAGGTACGCGTTCATCCACAAAGAAGTCATTCTCGTCCAGTGCTGCGTTAGCCTGGGCGATTACATACTCATCTTCCTCATCGGCAGTCAGGAACTCAATTTCGTCAGTAACCTTGCCGTTGTCCTTATCAACAACGCGGTAGGGCGTTTCAACAAACCCGTACTGGTTGATACGCGCATACGTACTCAGGTTACCTATCAGACCTACGTTCGGACCTTCAGGCGTTTCAATCGGGCAGATGCGGCCGTAGTGGGAGTGGTGGACGTCGCGCACCTCTACGCCAGCCCTGTCGCGGCTCAAGCCGCCAGGCCCAAGCGCGCTCAGGCGTCGCTTGTGCGACAGTTCTGCCAACGGGTTAGTCTGGTCCATGAACTGGGACAGCTGGCTGCTTCCGAAGAACTCCTTGATGGAAGCGACAACAGGCCGGATGTTAATCAGCGCTTGCGGTGTGATCACATCGACATCCTGAATGGTCATGCGCTCCTTGACGACCCTCTCCATACGGGATAGGCCTATGCGGAACTGGTTCTGCAGGAGCTCGCCAATAGACCGCAGACGCCTGTTACCCAAGTGGTCGATGTCATCTACATTACCGAGACCTTGCATCAAGCCGAGCATATAGTTGACGGAGGCGATGATATCATCCTTGGAGATATGCTTATCCGAAGAAGCGATGTAGCGGTCCGTCAGGATGACTTCTTCAATACCACGCTTAGCATGCAGCACAACCCGCTTTTCAGCCAGCCTGTCGTATGCAGCGGCCAGGCGGCCCATGTTATCCTCATGCAGTTCGCTTTCGGCAGGTAATACGAGGTTGCCATCTTGGGACCTTATTTCGGTTGCCAGACGGCGGCCTGCAACTTGCTCTTGCCAAGACTGCCGGTAGAGTCCGTGTCCAATAACCTTGACCCGGGTATCGCGATCAACCTGCAGGTAAATTTCGTTTACACCTGCTGCTTCCAATCGTTCAGCAATGCGCCTGACAATCCGTTGACCGGCTTCAACAATAACTTCGCCCTCTGTGAAAAGAGGTTCACCTGGGGCAACTGCCGGCCGGAGGTCGTTAGGGCCAACTTGTGGCTGCAGCAATGTCTCGGTAGCGACGATTGTCTGGGCAGACATTTTGTTTAGGACACGTCGCTTCAGTGACAGTTTCTTGTAAAGTTTGTATCGGCCCACGTGTGCCAGGTCATAGCGACGCGGGTCAAAGAACAGAGACTGCAATAAGGATTGAGCGCTGTCAACCGTTGGCGGTTCACCTGGTCGCAGGCGCTTGTAAATCTCAAGCAAACCTTCCTCGCCTGTCTCTGTTGAGTCCTTGTCTAAGGTAGGCTGTAGCGGCGCATCTTCGCCGAAGACACGCCAAATTTCAGCATTGGTTCCATAGCCCAACGCCCGGAGGAGTACGGATACAGGTATTTTACGGGTGCGGTCAACCCTGACGGAGACGACATCGTTGGAGTCAGTCTCCATTTCAAGCCAAGCACCCCGGTTGGGAATCACAGTTGCACCAAAAAGCTTGTGGCCGCTAGGGTCAATGGTCTCGGTATAATAGGCTCCCGGGGACCTGACTAGCTGACTGACCACCACGCGCTCCGCACCGTTGTAGATAAAGGTGCCGTTCTCCGTCATAAGTGGGAAGTCGCCCATAAAGACTTCCTGCTCCTTGACTTCACCCGTTTCCTTGTTAACCAACCTTGCTTTGACGCGCAGAGGCGCAGAATAGGTTACATCTCGCTCTTTTGCTTCTTCAATCGAATACTTTGGCTCGCCAAACTGATAGTCTACGAATTCCAAGACGAGATTCCCGGTGAAGTCCTGTATAGGGGATATGTCACGGAATGTCTCGGCTAGTCCTTCTTCCAAAAACCACCTGGAAGATTCAATCTGAATCTCAATCAGGTCTGGCATGGGAAGAACTTCTGTAATTTGCCCGAAGGACTGTCGAGTGCGTAAACCCGCTGGAATGGGTTTATACATTAAATTCTTCACCCCTTATAAAACCCTAGTATGGCAACAACAGCAGAAAAGCCAAAAAAAGGGATAAGACACCCCTTTGGCAGCGCAAGACTGCTCTTGCACAATCTACCACCTATCTACGGATTATTACCTTAAAGGACACAGTCTATGTAACCCGTCGATAAAAATGTTGTGTCTAGCTTCCCTACTCGTGCAATATAAGATATTAACATACCACTGTATGCCAGTCAAGCTACCCCCCTGGGGTTGATTGAAGGAGTCACAGACTGTGACTCCTTCAATGTTGACTGTGATATAGATTATATAGTTCGCGACGCGATAGACCATGACGTTTGGCGACGGTCTTGATGGCAGTGCTCGGGTCATCTCCAACTACGACAAGCTCCGCCACTTCTCTGACCGCATCAGGTAATCCAACCTGCTCAACAGCTTGTACAGGTGAAGCACCTGCAACAACCACAACAAACTCTCCACGAGGCTCATGTTGGGAAAACCACTCAATCAGTTCTGAGATAGCTCCCCGCTTAACCTCCTCATAGCGCTTTGTCAACTCCCGCGCCGCTGCAGCATGCCTATCGCCCAGCATGTCTAACAGGTCCTGCAAACACGCGCAAAGGCGGTGGGGCGCTTCATACAAAACCAGTGTCATAGGAATGGCTGCCACCTCTGCAATGAACTCCTTGCGAGCCTTGCGCACTCGGGGAGGAAAGCCAAGGTATGCAAAGCGGCTGGCATCGAGACCGCTCATCACCAATGCCATTAATACAGCGGAAGCCCCAGGCAGGACAGTGAAGGGCAAACCCTGATCAATGGCGGACCGCACAAGTTCAGCCCCTGGATCAGAGATACCGGGCATGCCTGCATCACTAACTACCGCTACAACTTGTCCCTCTGAAACGCGCGCGAGTAGCTCAGCTCCCCGTTGATGTTGATTATGTTCATGATAGCTCAACAGAGGTGTAGGGATATCAAAATGGTTGAGTAATTTCCTGGTGTTACGGGTGTCTTCTGCTGCAATTATGTCGGCTGATCGCAAGACATCCAGCACTCTGGCGGTTATGTCACCAAGGTTACCGATTGGTGTAGCACAGAGGTAAAGCATTCCGTTAACGACGAACACCGCCTTCCGGGTAATAAATCTGCAGCACCTCAGGGGTGTAGGCCCCAGCTTCGTAGATCAACAACGGAGGCAGCACCTTCAGGTATGGTCTTGCATCCCGCACGAACTCAACCAAGACCATATTCGGCGCTTTTCCCTGCTCGGGGTGGACAAACCGCAGCAACTTAGGTTCAAGGTTGCGCCCTCTAAATAGATCAAAAATCTCTGCCAGGCGCGCTGGGCGATGCACTATTGCAGCGCGGCCGCCAGTGGTTAGTAACCTGCTGGCTGCCTGGGCAACGTCCGCAAGTTCGCAGCACACTTCATGCCTAGCCACCGCAAACTCGCTTTTAGGCGAAATCTCACCACTGCCGACAGGCAGGTAAGGGGGATTGCAGGTCACCAGGTCTGCTCTGTAGTTTGGGAGCAAGTCCTTAATCTCCCGCAGATCGCCTTGTACAATGCGGATTGTCTCCTCCAAACCGTTCAGCTTGATGCTGCGCGCTGCCCTTTCAGCTACCCGAGCCTGAATCTCCACTCCAGTAGCTTCTTTAATTGCCGCTCGGGTCGAGACCAGTAAAGGTATGACGCCAGTACCTGTTCCCAGGTCAACAATCCTGTCACCAGACCGAACCGTGGCGAAGTGAGACAACAAAACTGCATCCAAGGAGAAGCAAAACGCCGAGCTATCCTGGATTATTTTCAGATTGTTGGTAAGGAGATCATCAATGCGTTCCCCTGGGTTAAGCATGACATTCACACCAATACCTCCTGGTGGGTCTACCTTGGGATGAATACTTGTACCCGGTGATTGTTGCTGTCGGCGACGTAAGTTTTTCCACTGTCATCCGCCGCCAGACTGCCAGGGAAGTAGAACTGGGCGATACCGGAACCGCCTTCCCCCAGACTTTCGATGAAGCTGCCTTGGCTGTTGAACACATGTACTCTATGGTTGTAGGTATCAGCTACAAGCAGGCGGTCCCCTATGAGCAACAGAGCGTGGGGCCCATCGAACCAGTCCATGTCGGAAAGCACTCCGAACTGCCCGTCACCAGTACCTGGCTTACCCACTACTCTTTGCGACTCGCCATTTTCGCCAAGCAAGTGAAGCTCCCCTGCATACGCATCAAGCACCCATAGACGGCCAGCTATAGGCGCAACTGAGGTTGGATATAGGTCTTCGGGGAGAATTAATGTCTCCTGAAGATTGCCATCCAAGCTAAAGACTAGCACGCGATGGTTGAATGTATCAGCTATCCACAGCTTATTACCAACACATGCAAAGCCTTGTGGCCCGCGTCTACCTCCCAAACTCTCGGAGATAGCGAACTGCCCCTCACCTCTGCCTTCTTCCCCGAACACATTTAGCAGCTCCCCGTTCGAGCTGTAATGCCTGATAGTCACCTCATCAAGCACTATCAGACTACCCTCAGATGTGAATGCCACTTGTTTGGGGTTTTCCATGCTTAATGACCAGGCTGCTGCATAGTCGGTAGACATCTTGCGGAGCAGTACCAGCGCCGGCTGGTCAGTGTGGGAAGCCGGGTCTGTAATCAGGGCCAATAGAGATCCGTCCGAGCTGACGGCAATCCCTTTTGGCGCAGCAAACAGTGGCTTAACTCCCGTTCCCGCCCAACGGGTAGCACTAGTGCTTCCGGGGAGTAGCTGCCATATGCCTGAGTTCAAACGGTCCGTAATCAACAGAGCACCCCGCAGCCCTGCTCTTAAGTTGTAATACTCCTCCCAGCCACTATCAATCCCAGCTGGCAGCTTGGCCGCGGTGGACCAACCCTCTGACTCAGTGTATTCCCTAATAGCCGACGCCTGATGGTCAAGGACATATACCTGTCCTCCTGACCCAATCACCAAATCACCCAAACGAGGCAGGTTGCCGTTTAGCTCAGGAACAGGAATAGTTCTGGCAACATTACCTTCTTTGTCCAAGGCCATCACTCGATAGTTAATTGTGTCGGAAATATAGAGCATGCCGTCAGAGGATAGGCATAGGTCACTAGGGCCTAGATAGAACTCTGATGGCTGTACCCCCAGCCAGTCCTTACCTTCTCCTGTATAGCGTCTGACTAGCTGCCCATTCCTGTCAACCACCAAGACAGTATCTAGAGCCAGTAGGTACAACGTCCCCTCCGAGTCTACAGCCAGTGACTTTACCCACTGTATCTGCTGGGCCGTGTTGCCCGGCAAAGCTATGCGATGCGAAAAGCTTCCGTCATGGCGATAAGCATATACGGTAGACGATGTATCCAAGAGATACAACAAACCATCAGGGCCGAGTTTGGCAGTGACTAGTTCCTGCATTCCATTAGAGCCAAGAGGCGCAAATCTGCGTCTAAGGTTGCCTTCCGCGTCAAAAACGGTAACATACCCTTCTGTTGATGACAGATCAACGACGAAAAAGCCTCCATCTTCCCACATGCCTGCTGCAGCTGGTCTCACGAAGGCCCCGTCCGGTATTCCATGGATTGTGTGGCTGTAACTGAAGGAGCTGGAAGCGGTAGGGTTGTTCAGTGGAGGGTTGACCGATACAGCTGCATCTCCGGGCCCTCCTACTTTCCTGCTTTGGTCCTGAGTTAAATACTGATATCCCTCAGGAACGATATACACTAAGGCACCAACTACTAGCAGACCAAGCAAGACTATCGTTATTGTGCTTTTGCCGTATGTCATGCAGCAGCCCTCCGTCTCCCATATCCGTCATCTATGGTTGTTATCACAATCGCGACAGTTGCCGTGGTTACGTTCTCCCCTGCCCTTTCTAGGCTCATCTGATAGCTCAGACTCATAGCGTAGGCAACACATCAAACGTCCGCAAAGACCCGATATCTTGGTCGGATTAAGCGACAGATTCTGTTCCTTGGCCATCTTGATTGAAACGGGAGCAAAGTCTCCAAGGAAAGTGGAACAACAGAGCACTCTACCGCATGTTCCAAGCCCACCTAGCATCTTCGCCTCATCGCGTACGCCGATCTGCCTAAGTTCAATGCGGGTACGGAATATGGATGCCAAATCCTTGACGAGGTCACGGAAGTCCACCCTGCCTTCGGCGGTGAAATAGAAAATGATTTTGCTTCCATCAAAGGTATACTCTACGTCTACCAGCTTCATCTCCAGGTTATGAGACGCTATACGTTCCAATGCAATAGTGAATGCTTCTGCTTCCCTTCTCTGGTTTTCAGCAAGTTGCAAGTCGTCTTCAGCTGTCGCCTTGCGGACAACGGTTTTTAGTGGCGCAACTACGCTAGCATCGGTTACTTCTTTTATATCACTAACTGCTTCGCCATATTCCAGTCCGCGCGCCGTCTCAACAATCACCTTATCTCCCTTTTGCAATACAACACCAGCAGGGTCAAAATAGTAGACCTTACCGGCTCTTTTAAACCGTACACCAATGACATTGGGCAATGCCCTCAACTCCCCATCATGGAATGATAGTAATGCTTACAGTGCCGATAAAACAGTCTCCAGTAGCAACTTCCGATTCACATTATGTGATAACATGCGCTGCGCTTCCAGTACCCGTTGAATAATAGATGCCAAGTATATCACATCTCTGTCGGCAAGTGCCCCAACCTGATTTACTATGTCCTTGGATGCTACCAGGCTGGCTTCTGCTGTCAGTTGCAGAACCCAGAGATCTCGGTAAATGCGCAATAATCCGTCCAGCAACCCAGGCAAGTCTACCCCGTCTTTATCCAGCTGTTCAGCATATTTTACCCTATCAGATTGCGTGGCTTGCAAAACATTGCTAAGCACGTGCACTGCCAAGCCTTCTGATGCATGCTTTTGCTCCAGCAGGTGTTGGTCAACTACCCTGCTGAACTTGATTACTTGACATCTGGACTCGATAGTCGCGGAAACAGGGGCTGTTGCCATCAAAATAAACACAACAAATGAAGGAGGCTCTTCCAGCGTCAACAAAAGGGCA
>JAWLDB010000090.1:0-10573 GCA_041686915.1 Bacillota bacterium | reverse complement strand
GGTGCAAAAACGGCTGTATCTTTCCGATACTGATAAAAAGCTGTGCGGCGTCTGCGGCGGAGTAGCTGAATATCTAAACATAGATTCCACTATTGTACGGCTGCTCTGGGTGGTGGCAGCACTTGCCTATGGCGGGGGTCTACTTGCCTATGTGATTGCTGCTCTGATCATGCCCCGGAGCCCTAATCCGAGCTCCTGACAGATGCCAGCCGGGTAACCGGCTGGTTTTTGCTGTACACCTCTCACCGTCACTAGCAGGATTGCTGTCTCATGAAAGCGAAGTGAGGAAGTAGGAATGAGGGGTGATAAAATGCAAAAGATATGTGACAACAAAGAGGCCAACAAGCAAGGCTGTAACTGCGCAAAAACCACTTGCGAGAATCACGGCGTATGCTGCAGTTGTATTAAATCGCACCGCGACCGTGGTTCTCTTCCCGCCTGCGTAAGGCACCTGGGCAAGTAGATTGGAGGGCCCCCGAAAGCCGGGGGTCTTTCTGCGAATAGAAAAGCTAGCTTGCACCAGAGGTTTTCCGAACTGTGAAGCTGGCTAGATTAGATGATGGAAGGGGGTTTTATTGTGCCTACTGCCAAACAGCAAGTTGTGCTCAATGAACTAAGTGGCAAGCGCGCAGCCGTGCTCGGTATAGGGCTGCGCAGTGGCGTTCCATTAATCCGCTTTTTGCATCAGCAAGGATGTATAGTCGTTGCTTGTGACCTCAAACCCAAAGAAAAACTTCAGGATGTGTTTGCTGCCCTGGCGGATGTACCTGTGGAGTACGTGTTGGGCCCTGATTATTTAAGCGAGCTAAAAGGTTGTGACTTTCTGTTCAGAACTCCTGGTATGCGGCCTGACCTGCCTGAAATCAGTGACGCAGTCGCGGCAGGTGCCAAGCTAACCAGCGAGATTGAACTAGTCTTCGCCTTGGCAGAAGCAGCAATTACAGGCGTTACCGGTAGCGATGGCAAAAGCACTACAACTACCTTGGTCTACGAGATGCTTAAGGCTGATGGGCGATCAGTCAGTTTGGGGGGCAACATTGGCCACTCGTTGATTGAAGAGGTATTAGACATCGGACCTGACGCCGACATCGTGCTTGAGCTGTCCAGTTTTCAGTTGATGGGGATGGAGCAGAGCCCATCGACTGCTATTGTCACGAATATCACTCCTAATCATCTGGACTACCACGGGACAATGGACGAGTACATCGAAGCCAAGATGCAGATTTTTCAGCACCAGGCTAGCAACGATATCTTGGTCCTCAACTGGGATAACGAAGTAACCAGGATGTTTGCTGAGCAGGCTGACTCTAGAGTCTTCTTTTTCAGCAGACAGGAAGCAGTGCCACAGGGCGCCTGGTTGCGAGGGTCAGAAATCATACTGAAGGTGCATGGGCGGGAGGAAGTGCTCTGCCAGGCTGAAGAGATAAGCCTGCCCGGATCGCATAACGTTGAGAATGTAATGGCTGCTGCTATCGCAGCTTCAGCAAAGCGGGTTAGTCTGCAGGCGATTCGTCAGGTGGCCACTACCTTTAAAACGCTTGAGCATCGGCTTGAGTTCGTACGTGAACTGCACGGGGTTAAGTACTATAATAACTCCATCGCCAGTTCACCTACGCGCACAATCGCCGGTTTAAACGCATTGCAGGTGCCGACGGTACTGATTGTTGGCGGGTATGACAAGCATATTCCCTTCGAGCCTTTGGCCCAAGCCGTAGTCGGTCGGGTTGATGCGATTGCGCTAATCGGTCAAACTGCCACAAAAATTGAGCAATCAATACAGGATGTGTTAGCCACACGCCCTGCCGATCTTGCGATGCAGAAGTTTGCTACCTTGGACGCAGCCGTGTCCTGGGCACAAACTCAAGCAAAGCCGGGTAGCGCTGTAGTGCTTGCCCCTGCGTGTGCCAGTTTTGATATGTTCCGAGACTTTGAAGAGCGGGGCAGAGTTTTCAAACAGTTAGTGGAGCAGTTGCGCTAAGTTAGATTTTGCTTTATAATCATTTAGTAACGCATGCGCCCGTAGCTCAGTGGATAGAGCACCAGACTCCGGATCTGGGTGCGGAGGTTCGATTCCTCTCGGGCGTACCATCTAACATAACCAATTAACTCCTTGCTTGAAGCAGGGAGTTTTTGATTTCCAGGCAAACACTAAGCCCAAATCAATGACTGGAAGCCAAGGTCAGCAATGTAAGTAATTTCATCTTTACGAGCTTGTGCCTGCGTGCTATACTAATATTCGTCGCCGCTCCTCTGCGAGACAGTCGCAAGGGTAGCGAACATGGCTAACAAAACAAACGCTTGACGAGTTGATGTGAGTCATGTATAATAAGTAACTGTCACGGGCGCATAGCTCAGTTGGGAGAGCACCTGCCTTACAAGCAGGGGGTCACAGGTTCGAGCCCTGTTGTGCCCACCATAACCTGGTGCCGTGGTGTAGCGGTTAACATGCCGGCCTGTCACGCCGGAGATCGAGGGTTCGATTCCCTTCGGCACCGCCATTCATGCCTCGGTAGCTCAGTTGGTAGAGCAGCGGACTGAAAATCCGCGTGTCGCCAGTTCGACTCTGGCCTGAGGCACCATTTGAGATTATAAGCGGAAGTAGCTCAGCGGTAGAGCATCGCCTTGCCAAGGCGAGGGTCGCGAGTTCGAATCTCGTCTTCCGCTCCATTTTATATTTTGGTCACTTTGGTTCCGACCATGCGTGGCGGCATAGCCAAGTGGTAAGGCAGAGGTCTGCAAAACCTTTATCCCCCAGTTCGAATCTGGGTGCCGCCTCCACAATATTTCGCCGGGGTGGCGGAACTGGCAGACGCACGGGACTTAAAATCCCGCGAACCGTGAGGTTCGTACCGGTTCGATTCCGGTCCTCGGCACCACCTATTTAAACATACGGGGGCATAGCTCAGTTGGGATGAGCGCTACCTTGACACGGTAGAGGTCACAGGTTCGATCCCTGTTGCTCCCACCATATGGAACATCGATGCCATCGGGCTTTTAAAGCTCCGGTGGCATTTTTATTTTTTCACAGGATACCGCTTTTCCTTCCTTCTTCGTGTCCAGCGATAGTTGCGTCAATTAAACACTTGAAGCAATTGTTGGCATTATCCGGCAGGATTTTGGCGAATATTGTCGAAATGTGCTGATACAGGCAGTATTGCAGACTGAAGGAGGATGGCTTCTGTGAAGAGTATTAAGTGGCATTTACTGATTCCAATCATTGTTGTGGTCAGCATAATGGTGATAGTGTTGGCATCGGTCAGCTACGGATTGGCGAGTGAAGCTCTCGTGAGCGAGATTGATGCATCAAGCAGGCAGGTGATTACCGGCCTGCAGGAAACCATCTCCGCGCAGTTGGACAAGTTGGTGGCCCAGGTGGAACTGCTGGCAGCGATGCCGGCGACTCAGACCATGGATTGGAAGCGGCTGTATCCATTCCTAGATCAAAACGCTGAGCAGTTCTCAGACTTTGAAATCCTCTTTCTGGCAGACACTACCGGAGCCTTTAATACCACGCTGCACGCCACGGGCAATATCGGTGATCGGGATTATTTTCAGCCCGTGATGTCCGGTGAGACGGTAATCTCGCAGCCGGTAATTTCCAAATCGACCAATCAGGCCATTATCGTCATCGCTACCCCGGTACGCGATTCATCCAAGCGGGTAGTCGGTTTGATGGCTGGAACTATCACCCTAACTAGTCTCACAGATTTAGTCAACCAAGTTGATTTCAACGGCGAGGGGTATGCCCTTATGATTGACAGCACCGGTCTCGTGGTAGCACACCCGACTGTGGAGATGGTGCTGGAGGCAAATCTCTTGGAAGACGATGAACCGACGATGGCAGCCGTTGCCAGGAAGATGGTTGCGGGGGAGACCGACGTGCAGAGCTATTCCTTTGACGGTGCGAAGAAGAGGGGCGCGTACGGCCCCATTTCCGAGTTAGGCTGCTCTGTATTGGCCGTAATCGACGAGTCAGATGTGATGGCTCCAGTCGTCCGTCTGGCTATGATGATCTCTCTAGTGGGCGGAGCCTCTTTGCTGCTGATCATGCTCTTGATCTATTTCTTCACTGACCGGTTGGTGAAACCGCTGGTCGAGATGGCCCAGCACAGCAGTTCCATGGCTGCAGGCGATTTGCGGCAGACGTCCGACGTCAACGGCGTAGGCGAGATAGGACAACTGGGTCAACACTTCCGTAAAATGGCAGAGTCAGTGAGGCAGGTGATTACGCAGGTCAGCTCGCTGTCTGGCACCGTGGCCATTTCAGCAAGGGAGATGGCGGCGTCATCGCAGGAAGCGGGGCAGGTATCAGATCAAATTGCCCGCACGATGGAGGAGCTGGCACGAGGAGCGGCCGATCAGAGCGAGGCTGCTTCCGATGGCAATACGATGGTGGAAGGTATGGTTACCGGTTTGGGTAGATTGACTACCACTATGGAACAGTTAACCCAATTGATCGAAGAGACCATGACTTCAGTACATACTGGCCTTGAGTCTGTCAATCGGCAGCAGGAGAAGATGGAAGTCAATGCTTCCATGACACAGGGGGTAGCTGACGCAATCCATCAGTTGGCCGACAAGTCTGGGCACATTGGAACCATCGTGGAGTCTATCACTCAGATTGCTAGTCAGACCAACCTGCTAGCTCTGAATGCCGCAATTGAATCCGCCAGGGCGGGTGAAGCCGGTCGTGGATTTGCAGTGGTCGCGGAGCAGGTGCGCAATCTGGCCGAGCAATCGGCGGTATCTGCCAGACAGATATCTGAACTAATCGCCGATATGCGTGCTGGTGTCGCTAAAGCAGTAGAGGAGATGGAGGAAGCCGGTCAGGCAGTGGTCGCACAGCGACAGGCAGTGGATGAGAGTTCCGTGTCATTCCGGCAAATTGCTGTGTCCGTTTCTGGAGTGGAGAAGGTGGCCCAGCAGACGATGGCCACAGCCAAGGAGTTGAATCAGCAGGCCGAGGTGGTTGGTGATCGCATCGCCAACATAGCAGCCATTGTGCAACAGGCAGCCGCTGGAACCGAGGAAGTCTCTGCTTCCACTGAAGAACAGACAGCAACCATGCAGCAGTTGGCTGCTTTGGCTCAAGCGATGGCGAAACAGGCGGAGCAATTGCAGGAGAGTATTAGCCGCTTTAAGCTTTAGTTCTGTCGTGTTTATCCGGTTGGAGAAAGCACAACTAATTGCTGATTAAGAGTGTGTCGCCTACCAATCGGCACCCCTGTCAAGCTAAGAGGCTGGACAGAAAAAGGCGCTTGCCCCTTAGGATGAAATCCTGAGGGGCTTTTTGATAATGCTTGGCGAAACAAAGACTAGAATGATGCTGGCTGGAGCTGTTGCACTAACAGTGCCCTAACAAAAAGCAGGAAACGGCTTCTGGAAGATTTCAGAAGCCGCCTCTTTGCTGTAGAATTTATTGTGTGATAGAACAACTGACAGAGGATTAATTGCTCTTAACCGGTCACAAACAGGATTTGCTTAATCTCAACGCCGTTGGCACAGTGAGCTTAGAAAGGATGATTTGCAACATGACAATGGCTCTATCAGGAGTAAAGGTGCTTGATCTTACCCGAGTACTGTCCGGTCCGTACGCAACTATGATACTTGCCGACATGGGAGCGGAGATAGTCAAGGTTGAACAGCCAGGTGCGGGCGATGATTCCCGCGGCTTTGGCCCCTATCAAAATGGTGAGAGCGCCTATTTCATGAGTATCAATCGCAACAAAAGCAGCATAACGCTCAATCTTAAGCATCCCAAGGGCAAGGAAATTCTATTGCAGCTCGTCAAACAGGTGGATGTGCTGGTGGAAAACTTCCGGCCTGGCACAATGGAGCGGCTGGGACTCGGGTATGAGACGCTCTCACAGATCAATCCAGGGCTGGTTTATGCGGCTATTTCCGGGTTTGGGCATACTGGCCCGTACAGTACTCGCCCGGCTTATGACGGCGTCGTGCAAGCAATGGGTGGTATCATGAGCATTACAGGAGAAAAAGGCGGTCAGCCTACGCGTGTTGGCCCGTCGATCGGAGACTTGGCCGCAGGCATGTATGGCGCTATCGGGATTCTCACAGCGCTATTTCACCGGGAACGTACCGGCAAGGGCCAGGTGGTTGACGTAGCGATGCTTGACTGCCAGGTATCGCTCCTGGAAAATGCAATTGCCCGCTATGTAGTATCGGGAGAGATCCCGACACCAGCAGGCAACCGACATAGCTCGATAGTTCCGTTCGAGCCCTTTGCAACATTAGATAGTGAAATCATGGTTGCTGCGGGTAATGATTCGCTCTGGCAGAAGCTGTGTGTGGTTCTCGCAAAACCTGATCTAGCTAATGACGAGCGGTTTATAACCAATCCCTTGCGTAACCGGCACTATGATGAGTTGCGTCCCATTCTAGCCGAGGTATTCACTCGCAAGACTACTGATGAATGGTGCGAGATGCTGGACAAGGCCGGCGTGCCGAACGGGCCGATTAACACTGTGGACAAAGTCGTGATGGATCCTCAGGTGCTGGCCAGGGAGATGATTGTAGAGACAGAACACCCGACAGCAGGCAAGCTGCGCATGCCAGGTGTACCTGTAAAACTAAGCGTAACTCCGGGCTCGGTCAGGAAGGCAGCGCCAACCTTAGGTCAGGATACTCAGCAAATTCTTGGCGCTCTTGGGTACTCCGAACAACAGATTGCACAACTGCGGGCTGACGGGGCTATCTAGGTATCTGGTGTACTTTCGTATACGGAATATTTCCCTCTCATATACTACTATAGAGTTTTGCTGAGGCGGCAAGACTACAGAAGTGGATAAGGGGGAGTGGAACCGTGTACGACGTCATCAGAATTGGCACACAGACTCCCGTAGAAGCCATCAACGAGCGTGTGTTGCAGGAGGTTTCCGACCTGCAGGCCGTTGGTATAGATATATCGACCGAAATAAATGACACGCGGTTTTTCAAGTTCGTTCAGTGCAAAGTGCGCTATGGCGGAGATGACTTCAGTCTGAGCGAAGGCAAACTGCTTAGTCGGCACCATATTGCCAATGCTCTCGCTGACATAGTCGTCGACGGGTGGCAGGCACAGACTCTCAAGTGGTTGCTCAGCCGGCGTTTTGAATGCTTCAGTCCGTCAGAAGAGGCAGACATCCTTACAAGGGCAGTAAAGCTGCTCGCCGAGGCCAAAGACACGGGGGCACCTGAACCCATGTATCAGATATCCCGCAAAAGCCGGGTCCGGCAGGCATTGGCAGAGTACTTGCAGCAGGAAAACTGCATCATGCTGGACGGGTTTCTCAAGTTCAGGCTGAAAAACTACTGCGATGAACTGGGGTTAGTGCTGGATAAGGCTGTTGACCAGTTCCTGGTGGACAAGGAATATAAGGAGTTCATCAGGTTGCTGCGCAACTTCGTGGAGATTCTGGACCCGAAAGTTGAGCTGGTGCACCTGGCGATGAGTAGTCCAAACCAGTTTAAAATTTTGGATGAACAGGGCGAGTTGCTCCATCACGACTACCTGGAAGCTGTAGTAGTTGGCGATACCGATGACGAGATCAGCTATGAGGATTTGCTAATCAGTGCACTGATTACGCTCTCGCCCGCTCACCTGGTGGTGCATGTGGGAACCTTCAAAGGACACCTGGATATAGTAGATACATTGAAGAGTGTTTTCCAAGCTCGTCTACATGTCTGTGACGATTGCGATCTCTGTGCACGACTGACTAAGCAGTCGCAGAAACCTGAGTCGTGTAGGTCTTAAGCGGCCTTGACACGCATCCAGCTGCTCAGATATACTAACTGCAACTAAACATCATTCAATTGGCGATGAAGAGGCAAGCCTGCTACCTGGCGGTTCTCTAGAGAAGGGACACCTTGGCTGAAAGTGCCCTGAACCCACCAGCTGGCTAACCACCTTGGATGCCATCGATTGAAAACACTCTTTGAGTGGTTAAGATTGACGCTAGCGCCCGATAAGCGCTCACTGCAAGTGGATGGTCAAACCATCAAGCAGGGTGGAACCGCGGGAAATGGTCCCTCTCGTCCCTGAAAGCTGTTTTAGCTTTCCGGGACCGGAGGGATTTTTGTATATAGCCATAATTAGGAGGTTCAAGAGATGAGCAACATCGCAGTCAAACTAAAAGACGGTTCGGTCCGTGAGTTGCTAGCCGGTTCATCTGGGCACGACCTGGCCGGCTCAATTAGCAACCGTTTGGCCAAGGAAGCCGTCCTGGCCAAAGTCAATGGAGTCATCACAGACCTGAAGGCAGAGCTAACAAACGAGGCAGAAGTCGAGCTGTTGACCCTTGATAGTCCAGAAGCCTTGGAGGCGCTTAGGCATACTACAGCCCACATCATGGCGCAGGCTGTCTTGAGACTTTTCCCGGACGCAAAGCTGGCCATCGGCCCGGCTATTAAAGATGGTTTCTACTATGACTTCGACACGAAGCAGCCGCTTAAACCTGAAGACTTGCCGCGCATTGAGGCAGAGATGAAGAAGATCGTCTCTGAAAAACTGCCTCTTGAACGCGACATCAAGCCACGGGACGCGGCGCTTGAATTCTTTCGCGAAAAGGGTGAGGAGTTCAAAGTCGAGTTAATTCAGGATCTACCTGTTGATGCCGAGATTTCTTTCTACAAGCAGGGCGAGTTCATCGATCTCTGTGCAGGTCCTCACGTTCCAGATACAGGGCGTGCTAAGGCTTTTAAACTGCTCTCCGTTGCGGGAGCTTACTGGCGCGGCGACGAGAAGCGTCCGATGCTGCAGCGGATCTATGGGACGGTGTTCACCAAGCAGTCCGATCTCGATGAGTACCTGCGCCGCATTGAAGAAGCAAAGAAGCGCGACCATCGTAAACTAGGCCGGGAACTGGAAATCTACACGATAGAAGAGGAAGGCCCAGGGTTTCCGTTCTATCTTCCTAATGGTATGGTCATCCGTAACGAGCTGGAACAGTTCTGGCGGGAACAGCACCGGCAGGCAGGTTACCAGGAGGTACGCACCCCAATCATCCTGAATAGGAAGCTCTGGGAACGGAGCGGTCACTGGGATCATTACCGTGACAACATGTACTTCACTCAAATTGACGACGTCGATTTCGCAGTCAAGCCGATGAACTGCCCGGGAGCCATGTTGGTATACCGCAATAAACTGCGCTCGTATAGAGATCTGCCCCTCAGGTTCGCTGAACTCGGCTTGGTACATCGCCATGAAAAATCCGGCGTGCTGTCCGGTTTGACCCGAGTGCGCGTATTTACGCAGGATGACTCGCATAGCTTCATGATGCCTAGTCAGATAGAATCGGAGCTCAGCCAGCGTATCGACCTGGTTGACCAGTTCTACAAGACCTTTGGGTTTGATTATCATGTAGAGCTTTCTACCAGGCCGGAAGACTCCATGGGCTCTGATGAGGTTTGGGATATTGCCGAGAACGCCTTGGAGAAGGTGCTGAAAGACAAGGGCATCTCATACATTGTCAACGAAGGTGACGGAGCTTTCTATGGACCGAAGATCGACTTCCATCTGACCGATTGTCTTGGACGATCCTGGCAGTGCGCAACCATCCAGTTGGACTTCCAGATGCCTGAGAAGTTTGAGCTGACCTATATTGGTGAAGATGGGGCCAAGCATGCACCCGTAGTCATTCACAGTGTGGCTTTTGGTTCCATCGAACGTTTTATGGCTATCTTGATTGAGCAGTTCGCCGGGGCTTTCCCGCTTTGGCTTGCACCAGTGCAAGTAAGGGTAATGCCGATTACCGATCGCGCCCACACTTATGCACGCGAAGTGTACGACGTTCTGTTCGACGCGGGCATTCGGGTGGAGCTGGATGACCGCAACGAGAAGATCGGCTTTAAGATTAGGGAAGCACAGTTGGCGAAGATTCCTTACATGCTGGTCTTGGGTGACCGGGAAGCAGAGGCGGGGCAGGTAGCCGTTAGGCATCGTGATCGGGGAGACCAAGGCGTCGTGGAGCTTTCCGGGCTGCTAAAGGAGCTGCAAGTTCAAATCAGCGCCCGCAGCACTAACTAGTTTTTGCGGGAGGACAAGGTTGGTTGACCATTGTCTTCCGGTATGGTAGACTGAACAGGTGAAGTAGAAGCCAACCGCTTCTCACCCTGAGACGCCATAAGGCAGTTACCAGGGTCCGTGCTTACAAGCAGTCCCTTCTTGGGGATGTTTCACTGCTATGCATCACGGGGCGGGCGGCGATTGCTGCCCGCCTTTTTTGGTTGGGTGTCTACAAATATCACCAAATTTATTCCTAGGAGGGATTCACCTATTAGTAGGGATTCTAGAGATTTGATGGTTAACGAGCAGATTAGGTTGCGTGAACTGCGCCTAATCGATGATGAAGGTCAGCAGCTAGGCATTATGTCTTCCCGCGAGGCACTGCAAAGAGCCCGTGAGAAAAACCTGGACCTGGTCAACATCGCCCCGACTGCAAGGCCCCCTGTTTGCAAGCTTATGGACTACGGTAGATACAAGTATGAGCAAAGCAAGCATGACCGGGAAGCTCGCAAGAAGCAGAAGATAATCACCATTAAGGAAATCCAGCTCAGCCAGACCATTGAAGAGCGCGAT
>JAWLDB010000089.1:0-10652 GCA_041686915.1 Bacillota bacterium | reverse complement strand
CGGGCGTAGACCACCATACCACCATGGGCATGTTTGAACTGGCAGTAGATTCTATAAAGCCAAACCAAAACGGGGGACAGCGTTGTGCTGTCCCCCGTTTTTTGAGCGGATGGGACTGTCTCATCGTTGCTACAGATACTGCTTTATCCAATCTACTGCCAGTTCAAACATGCCCATGGTGGTATGGTGGTCTACGCCCGGCACTTCAATCAGCTTCAGGCGTTCGGGATGCTCGCAGTAAGAGTCTTTAGCTTCGCGGTAGAACATACACTGCATCTCAATGGAAATAACGCTGTCTGCCTCTCCATGCAGCATAAGTATCGGACGCTCGTTTAATACATGCCTATTCTCCAGCAAGTCGTAGACCGACAGCTCAGCCGCAAGCAGCGAGTCAACTCTTTTCTGCCCGGCATCACGACTAAACACCTCTTCCGCTTTTAGCCAGGAACAGGCGCCATTGAAGGTGACCAGGCAAGAGACGGAGGGATTGGCTGCAAACACCCCGGAGGCGATGAAACCACCCATGGAGCTCCCCATCACTGCAATCCGCTTGGGGTCAGCATCATGATTGTCAACTGCAGCGTCTAGCACACCTTTGGACTCCTGCACAGCTCTGCAGACCACTGGCCAGAACTGATCAAGCGCATCTGGCTGATCAAAGTCGAGCGGCTCCCTTGCACCGTGCTTAGGTGCATCCGGCACAACCACCTGATAACCGTAGCTTGCCAGGATAGAGGCAGAAAACCGCATGAACTCCTTGCTAGAGCGCCAGCCGTGATAATACACGACAGTAGGCAGGCAGCTGGAAGTGCCTTTAGGCCTAAACCTAAGGGCTGGGATCGCCGCTATCTTCACTTCCATGACTTCAACAAGAACATTGTCGTGCTTGAAGATATTCCAGACCAATTGAGCACCTCCAAAGTAACGTTACTAAGCCTTTTTTGCGCACTCTGCTGAGTTCCTTCCAGGGAGCAACCCGACATAAAAAACGAACGGGCGTGCAATTGGCACACCCGCTAAGCATAATCATCGTGGTGCGGCGTAAAAGCGCTGCACTGAATGCGTATACTCACCTACCGGAAGTGGGTATTGAATCTGGAACTTGGTAGGCTGCTTGGCTCCCACTGGCCCGAGCATCAACCGATAATTGCCTGGCCATACATCGAAGTAGTACAGATAGGGGGATATCCACTTTTTGTAGAATATGGCTTCAGCCTGTGACAGGCCGGGGAATTCAAGCCCTTTTTCCTTTCGCGCCAAGGCGGACTGCAGCTCGACCGCATTCAGGGGTATGCCATTCAGCTCGGGGATAACGTTCCATTGTCCGTCGATGAACACCCACTTGTTGAGATCCCGTAGAAATACCTCAGTGGCGACGTGTCCCGCCCCCGACGCCCGGGTTTCGACATCGGCTGTTTTTAGCCCGAGAGTGCGTGCTTGCATGCCCAACGACTGCAAACAACCAGAAATCACTACACCGTATTCTACACAACGGAAGCGTTGACCATTTGCCACCTCCCGCAGGATAAAAATTGGGTCACCCTGGGCTGGCTGATTGCTCCCGTCATGTTCCCAGAGGCCATGCACCCAACTGGCTATCACTTGCACCTTTTCATAGTCCGATACACACTCTTCAACCATGCTCTCCAGTTCATACTCGGTACGCAACTGAGCGAGGTACTCCTCGCTGTAGGAGTACCAGGATACAGGTTCAATCACCTGTTCGCTTTCATCAAATTGTAGCAGCGTAGTCTTGGCGAAAACAAAGGGAGCATAGGACTGCACAGCATATACACCAGCCAGCACTACGAGCACCAGCACACCGACGATAATCTTCTTGCGCCCGGACATCACAACCACCCTTTCCCATCTCTCGCTTACGCACTTCCCATTATATGAGAAGACTACACACCGCGGAAGGAGATATCATGAACACACAGGACAATGTTGCTGTCTAGGAACGAGAGTTGGGCAGAGTTTCGCTATTACTAGTTCTTGCGCCTGCATGACCCACGCATCTCCAGTATAATTCTACGTGGTGTTATGGCTTTGGTTACTAAGGGGGTCATGCAATGCTGAACGAACTGAAACAGGTTCTGCAGAAGTTCAATGACGGGTATGTAAGGCGTGATGTAGACCGACTAGACGCCTTCATGGAAGAGCTGTTCATCAACAGCCCCACCACAGTTATCCTCGGCACCAGTGAAGGCGAGCTTTGTCTAGGCTTGGAACAAGCCAAGAATTTGATCAAGAATGACTGGATGTACTGGAACGACTTCCGCGTCGATCCTGAAAAAGCCCTATTCCACCAGGTGGGCGATGCATTTTGGTTTGCAGTTGTAGCGAGTGTCAAATATGTCTTCAAGACAGACGAGGCTACCAATGAGCGCTTACTGCATTTCCCCAAGAACCAGTTGGAGGCAGCTGAGAAGGGACCATTGGAAGCGCTGACCACCCTCTCCTGGGGTCTGGCACACTACCTCTTCCCGCGAGAGGAAGCAGAGCGCGCCTACCTTTGGCCAGTCAGATTAACGGGCGTGCTGCGAGAGGACCAAGGCAGATGGAAGTTTGAGTACATACAGTTCTGCCTACCAAGCGCCTCATCACCCGATCAGCGCCATGGTACGCCATATCTCGATCAGCTGTATAAAGGGCCCACGTTTAATACTGCCGGGTTCGAACAATCACCGTTACACGGGGAGCTAATTGGCGAGGTGCGAGGTATCGTCACGCAACTATCCGGCGGAGACGTAGCAGCAGTTGCCGGACGCTTTCCCCAGCAGGGGTTACATTTGGTCATCACTCCCCAGGATGTATGCATTCAGCCTGGGAACGTAGCAGAGAAGCTGGCCGCTCTACAGGAGCAAATGGGTACCCTTAGCCCGGACTTCGATCATGCTCTGACATTTGAGCGCGGAGACTTGGCCTGGGTAGTGTGTGGCGGGATTGCTCACAAATCAATGGATACTGAAACAGCCCTTGCCAAGCAGGTAGCGGAGCTCCATCAGTTGCTTGAGTCTGATGTACCAGCTAAAGAAAAGCTATTGCGCACCCAGCTTGGCATAGTCACCACCATCAAGGATATCGCCAGTGGCAGCGAGTATAATGTCCCCTTCCGCCTGGAGGTAGCCTTCAGCCGCGAAGGAGCCACCTGGGCTATCCAGACGCTGCAGATATCGCTCCCCTTTTACTGGATTTTCGAGGACAAAATACCCTCTGAGCGGATATGAGACCCATAAGAACAGCCCCTCTCGCGAGGGGCTGATGCTTTCTTATTGCTGATTGCCGACGCCGAGACTAGCCAACACCCAGTTACTGATGCCGCCACATTCGGGACAAGGTGGTAACTCGTCTCCGTAAGCACTAACGGCTTCGCCGCAGTTCTTGCACTTGTACTCCTGCTTCTTCCGCACCACGGGCTCATCCTTAACCGGCTTGATGCTATTTAAGGCGACTGTGCTCATATCGCCCGACTCTGGCGACGCCGGCACTATGTCCTCAAACCCGCTCTCCTTGTTAGGCTCGCCGGGCTCGCGTTTTGGCGCTTCGCCATCGTCATCAACCGGCCTGATGCTGTTTAAGGCGACGGTGCTCATATCGCCCGACTCTGGCGATGCCGGCACTATGTCCTCAAACCCGCTCTCCTTGTTAGGCTCACCTGGCTCGCGTTTTGGGGCCTCGCCATCGTCATCAACCGGCTTGATGCTATTTAAGGCGACTGTGCTCATATCGCCCGACTCTGGCGATGCTGGCATGATGTCCTCAAACCCGGTCTCCTTGTTGGGCTCACCTGGCTCGCGTTTCGGAGCTTCGCCATCGTCCTTAACCGGCCTAATGCTATTTAAGGCGACGGTGCTCATATCGCCCGACTCAGGTGATGCCGGCACTATGTCCTCAAACCCGGTCTCCTTGGCCTGATCCATCGCATGGTCTGCGGCCTTCTTCCCCTCTTCTCCGAGTTCTACCGGAGGTATGTTCATGACAGCCCAGTGGCTGGTGTCGCCGCACTCAGGGCATGGGGGCATCACATCGCCAAAACCTGTCGCGTCTTGTACGTATCCGCATGTCTCACACTTAACTTTCTTTGCATCCATTAAGTATTTACACCTCTCTTCTTGATAATTGTTCCTATTACCATTATAGGGTATTAGGATGTATTTTACAAGGGTTTTTTTGGGTTAATTTGCATAGGTTTTTAAGCACTAACAGTTTGTTTGGAACCGAGACTTTGCAACCGACGCAGCAGAATAACTAAGCTAGAGCTTCCGATGAAGACCAACGACTGTTCAGAATGAGTGAGCAGGAAGACAATCACCGGTGTAGCGATGCAGGCCAGGATAGCACTACGATCGTGGTCCCGGATAAGCCAGGCACATACGCCCCAGATAGCCATGGCCACGACTAAGACCTGCCAACTGGCAAGCATCAGACTACTGCCAATGAAAGTAGCCAAGCCTCCCCCGCCCTGGAAACGCAGCCATAGTGGCCAATTATGTCCGGCGATTGCTATAGCCGGGAGTATGAACTGCAATCCTGGGAATGGCGAGAGGACACCTAGCAAGGCTGCCAGGCAACCCTTACCGATATCTCCCACAGCGGTTAGGATACCGGGTAGTATACCTATGTTCTTGACGACGTTGGTTGTGCCCACGTTAAGTGAACCAATTGTGCGCATGTCTTTACCCTTGAACAACTTACCCATAATCCAGGCGAAGGGGATTGAGCCAATTAGATAACCGAGCAACAAATAGTAGAACAAGCCAATATCCACCTCCTCGATGCTCGTGGCTCCTTTCTATCATTTATGTATGAACGGGCATGGACTATGCCGGGAGTACAAATACACTGATGAAACAAGACTGTAACATAAAAGTGGAGGACTTTTCCGTAATTATACGTATAAACAAATATACAGGAGAGGAGGAACCAATCAATGGTAATGAAAAAAGGTGTAATTGCAGCAGTGGCTGTGATAGCGATCGCAGTGTTCTCTATGCTGTTCTTGTTCCAGGACAAGGCGATTGAGTACACTCTTGTGCAGTTTGAGGATCTTTCTCCAGACATGCAGCGCATTGTAACGAACCTAAGATTTGACCGGGGCTACCACGTCTTTGGATCAGACCTGTCAGGGCTGCCTGAAGGCGAGCAACTGATTATGGTGTCTTCCGGCGAACAGCCAACCGGAGGGCATGACATTGAGGTGCAGAAGATCAGTGGCAAGGGTGACAGTGCGACTGTGGTTGTTAAAGAAACGCAACCGGGATCTACTGCGCCCACTGTGATTTCCTATCCCTATGTCCTGATCAACGCCAAGACCAATGCCACGTCTATCAGCGTGGTTGATGACAAGAAGAATCCGCTTCCCCTACTGCAGCTGGAACGTACGTTCAGCGACCTGACTTGTGTCTATGTTGAGCAGGTTGGTAGTAATCAGATTAAGCTGCTGATCAGCCATGAGGACTGGAACCGCGACGGCCTGGTAGTGGCGACCATGTCAGGAGAACTGGCAGGGAGCTTCGGTAGCTTGAACGCGCAGGGTGGCGATACTGTGATTGTCGACCTGACCCGTGACAAGTTTGGCGACTACACAGTGACCAAGCTGGTTGTTGTGGGCGGGAAATAGTTTCTCAGGAACCAAGAAAGCAGCAGGCAAAGGCCTGCTGCTTTCTGCTTTGGATTGTTAACAAGCACTTCCCTGGGCAAGAACGCCCAGAAGCCAGGGTCGGATAAGATCCGACCCCTACGCCTACCATGAGTTGGCCAGATGGTGGGGATGGACCCCGTCCATCCTGCACGCGCGCTATCGCTTCCACCTCGTGTATAACTCGGCCACGATTTGCTCGATCGGCGCCTTGCGAATCTCGATGTCGACCACGCCGTCTAGCTTGGCAATCTCGGCCAGCACTTCCTTGACAGGAGTAACGGCCGTATCAAACTCGTACTCGCTGGTAGTGCGGGTGACCGAGAGCAAGTTACCGCAAGGGAGCGCTTGCACGTCGCCAAGAAAAGTGAGGCGCACCCGGCAAAGGCTACCGGTCAATTCCCGCAGCTGGTTAAAGCTGCCGTCGAAGGCAATCTGCCCGTGCGACAATAGCACAATCCGCTGAGCCATCTCTTCCAGGTCATCCATGTCGTGACTGGTTACGACTATAGTAGTGCCCTGCTCGCGATTGATGCGCTTCAAAAACTCGATCATCTGCCGCTTGGCTAGCACATCGAGGCCCAACGTCGGCTCATCCAGGAAGATTAGTTCGGGGTCATGCAGCAGCATCAGTCCTAGGTCAGCACGCATCCGCTGTCCTAAGGACAGTTCACGGGCAAAAGTGCTGAGCAGGTCACCCAAGTCCAATAGCTCAGTGACAATCGCGAGTTGCCGCTGGTAGACTTCCTCAGGTACGCCCCAAACCACCTTCTTCCACTCAAAGCTCACGGCGACTGGCTGATCCCACCAGAGTTCCGTACGCTGACCAAAGACCACACCGATACGCTTCATCAGTTCGACTCTGGATTGCTCAGGCCGCAGTCCCAGCACAGAAACCTCACCTCTGGTGGGCTGCAGTATGCCGGACAAGATCTTGATGGTCGTGCTCTTCCCTGCCCCGTTCGCCCCGGCATAGGCCACAAACTCTCCCTTATTGACTGTCAGCGAAACATCATTTAGCGCAGATACAACCTTCTTCTCGGGATTGACAAGGTTCCGCAGCACGTCCTTCATCTTGCCGGACCGCTGCCACTGGACGTACTCCTTGGTAACACTGTTAAGACTAACGGCGATGTCCGCGCGCACTGTATCTAATTGAGCCACGTGTGGCATAATGCTTCATTCCCTTCCTAAACATTGTTGCTGCCGCTAGGGCAAGAGTAATGGTCATGATCAACAGCAGCGCCTGAGGCAAACTCTGCGGCGCTTGACCGAGCAGTACGTTAGCCGGGAACCAGGCTGCCAGCCCTACCGGAACTATGGTACAGAGCACGGTCTTGGCTGCCAGGCTGAGTCCTCCGATAGGAAACGTCTTCAAGGCTCCAAACAAGCCGATAGCAGTTGTGGATATCTCTTCACCGGCAACCTGCGCATAGAAGGCAATGCTGCCAAAGATGTAGGAAAAACTGAGGATGATTGCCACTGAACAGCCAACGCTGAACAGGAAAGACAGCACCCAAAGCGATCCTACCGACGTCGCCAGCCTGCTGAGGGCGTACCAGGTGATGCCCAGGCCACAAAGCAGCATACTGTTACCCGATACCGGGATAAAACCTTCGGTAAGCAACTGCATCCATAAGGGAACCGGTTGAGTTACCCGGTGTTCAAGCTGGCCTCTGCCAATCAGGCGGCTAATCCAGGCGACGTTGTTCATGCTGAAGAACATCAAGATCACACCGTCCACAACACAGGCATAACCCAGCATAAACAACACCTGGTCGCTGCTCATACCGCCAATATTGCCAAACCGTTCCGCCAACAAGAACACACCGGCCAGGGCTGAAAGGTTGGTGACAATGTCGGACACGATGGCTGCTACGCAGTATTTGGTGTCCCGCAGGAACCAAAGCAGGTCGAGCTTGGCATAGATGCCCCACAGCTGAAATATGCGCTTGATGTTAGCCACCATAGGACACCATCCTTTCTTCGCTGCCTTTAAAGACAATCAGAGTGACTGGCCAGAGGACGACATTCCACGCTGCCTGCAGCAGGATCAACCTTGCCGGGTCATCCGCCCCAACGAAAATCAGCAGAGGGGCGCTGGCAACAGAGCCAAAGGGCAGAAGTTCAAATACGTTGCCCAACCCCCAGGGCAGGAGCGCGAACGGGATCAGCGCCCCCGAAAATAGCTTGGTAACTGCCTGCCTGATCGAATAGGCTGTATAACTGGCGTTTTTCACATAGATCACGGCCGCCGCGAACAGGAAGTCGATGGCGAAACCTAAGGAGATGGACAGCCCCAGACTGAGCAGGAACAAAAGCCCATTCGCCATAAAGGCGCTACCCAGGCTGATGCCCACCAAACCTGATGCAAGCACCATCGGAATGGAGTAAAGCAGCACCCCAGGCAGCCACCCGCCCACCGTCTCAGCCATCATCTGGGCCAGGACGGGCAAGGGCCGCAGATAGCGCGAGGCAATGGACCCTTCCCAAAAGGCGGTAGTTGCAGGGGTAACGATACTTAATTGCTCCGTGAGAATGGACGAAAGCATAGTGTATAACAGTAGCTGCTCAAGGCTGAGCCCCCCAAGATCCGCACCCTGAGCGGCCAAGGAACGCCACAGCAGAAGCAGAATGATCAGCCTGGCCAGCTTCAGCAGATGGCCGCTCAGCATATAGAACAGGCCCCCATCTAGCGCTCTCGTAGCCGAGAGCTTTGAGGTAACCAGATACTTTATCATTAGAAACCCTCCATGTCTGTCGAGAATAGGCTAACAAAAAAACCACGGGCATTTTACCCGTGGGTTTTTGTAAACAAAAACACCGCGGGTTAACACCCGCGGCTTGAATAGCATGGCTAAAGCTTGTATGGTGAAGGATCACCGCACAAGATTAGTGCTTTGCAAGGCACCTGGGTGTTAAAAAAGGATACACTACCCCCTTGGCGGTGATTTTGTATACTGTGATGCGCTTCATGATGACGTGGTACTCAGTATCAAATCCTTTAGTCAACATGCCAGGTCCCTCCTCTCCAACGATTACCCTGTTATTATATCGGCATCATCCAAATGTGGCAAGGCAAATCACGTATAATGCGCCGGCCCTTAGAGATGCAGACTGCTTTCCGAAATCCTTTACCCTCGAGCAGGGGCAGAACGTGTTCTGCCCACCCCCCGTGTAGGGGCAGAGTTTCACTCTGCCCAGGGTTGAATGCAGTTCAACCCCTACGACGTCGGTGAGCCACCGCGCGTGGGTCTGGCGGGCAGGAAATGTCATCCGATGCACGCATTGGCTGTCTATAATAGACCATGCCAGACCCGCCTGCTTTATAACCGCAAAGCGTACTTGGCAGGCTTATCTGCAATCTTAGAGGAGACAAGCAGGTGAACGTATGTTTGAGGAAGAAATGGCCAAAGAGGAATACCTAAACTGGGAGGTTTTAGTTTGTCTGAACAACTTTCACTATGCGGGATAGATTGTGGTATATGCGGCTACCGCGAACAGTTCAACTGCCAGGGCTGTCAGGCTGCCAAGGGCAAGATGCCCTGGGGTGAGTGCCAGGTAGCGACCTGCTGTCTAGAGAAGCAGCATGAGCATTGCGGACACTGCTCAGACTTCGTCTGCCAGCAGCTGCATGACTTCTCCTATGACAAAGAGCACGGGGATAATGGCCAAAGGATCGAGAACCTGCGGAAAGCGATGGGCAGATAGGTGTGATGGAGAACAAGCAACCCCTCTTCCGGTTCGTTGACTGTGTCAGGCTATATGTGCCCGACCTGCAGGCCGGACTGAAGTACTACCGTGATGGCTTAGGGCTGAAGGTAATCTGGCGATCCGAGACTGCGATTGGTCTCGGAATGGCGGATGACGCAGCCGAGATTGTCATTCAGAACGAACACAAGTGGCAAGAGGTCGATATCAAGGTTGAGTCAGTGCTTGATGCGGTAGAAGAGATCAAGCAGATTGGTGGCCAAGTTGTGCACGGACCCTTCGATATTCGCATCGGCAAGTGCGCAGTAGTAAAGGATCCCTGGGGTAACGAGTACGTTATCCTTGACTCGACCAAGGGCACGTTTATTACCGATGAGGAAGGCAACATCGTCGGGCAGAAGCAGGCAGAAAAGACTGCTGAATAACGCATGGGAGATAGACGGCTGGTGGTCACCAGCCGTTTTTGTTTGCTTCGCTAGCGCAAACCCCTCTCCCGCTTTGAGCTTAAGAGTAGCTTACGTGCTACTCGGACAAAATAGCTGGAAGGGGTGAGGACCTTGGACCTCCTGGGAAAGATCAAAGACATGTTCAGTGGAAGCAGTGCTTCCAATAGTCAAGATAGGAAACAGGTGCCTGTTCGTAGCTTTAACGAAAACCTGCAATACTTCAGGCAAACCTTTGGCAACACAGCCGACCTGACAGTCCGGGAGTTTGAGCTTGGTGGCAAGGGAGCTCAAGCTGCTGTGCTTTACATAGAGCATATTTCCGACAGAACCAAAATTGCCGAGCAGGTAATCCTTCCCCTGTCCAGTTACATTGCCCGCATCGGTAATTCTGCTACTGTTCCCAGCGAAGCAGGCAAATTCGTAGTCGCGGGCGAGGTGGAAGAGACCCATGATCTGAAGCAGGCGGAAGGCAAGTTGCTGCTCGGTCATTCCGTATTGCTAATCAAGGGCTATAAGCCAGTTCTGATCTGCAATACGAGAGCCGACCTGGGGAGATCTGTTTCCACTGCGGAGGTAGAAACGACGATTCTCGGCCCTAAGCAGGCCTTCGTAGAGTCGATCGCAACCAACCTGGCCCTGGTGCGGCAAAAGCTGCGCACGCCGCGCTTGCGGGTGGAAAACTACACCTTAGGATGGGAGACCAATACCCCGGTTAAGTTGCTGTATATCGAGGGCGTCGCACCAGACCATATGGTGTCCGAAGTTAAGCAGCTACTGAAGCAGACAGCATTGGCCGAGCTGCTGGACGTATCCTATCTATCGGAAATGCTCGGCGTCAACCCTATTTCCCCATT